>JAJYLL010000025.1 GCA_021787735.1 Acidobacteriota bacterium
CACGAATTGCCCAACCTCTGCCCCCACGAGTTGTGGCAACTGAGTGCCGCCGCTCGTCAGGCCTTGCGGCGCATGCGACGCCGGCCCACGCTGGTCGCAGCGTTCCGGAAACAAGCCGAACTGTTTTTAATGTCACCGTATTATATAATGATCATCAAGTTCAAGACGTGACCGGGGGTTTTGGTACTATCGATAAGGACAAATGCGATGTTCTATCAGGTGTTCAAGTGTGCCTGGCGATGGTGGACCCAATGTTGAATCCCAGCGAGAGGCTGTGGTATTGATGGCGCTCCATTCTTCACGCTTGAAACCCGTCGAACCTGAAGGCCAGAATCAGACTCGGGAATTTGCACGGCCATGAAGACTTCGGTGATCCAGCGCGTTGAAGCCAGGGATGTGCGGTTTCCTGTGCCTGCTGCAGCGGGCACCGACGCCGTCCATTCCGCTTCCGAATATGCCTACGCGGTGACGCTTCTGCATGACGCCGACGGACGGCGAGGCTGCGGGCTGGCGCTGACTCTGGGCAAGGGAAACAAACTCGTCTGCGACGCCATTCAGCTTCTTGCGGAAGCACTGATTGGGCTCGAAATCGAAGAGTTAATGGCTGGATTTGGGGCAACGTTTCACAAGCTTGCCGAGCACCCTCAACTTCGATGGCTCGGGCCCCACAAGGGAGTCGTCCACCTGGCGCTGGCTTCTATTACCAATGCCTGTTTTGACCTTTGGGCGAAGGCGCGCGGCGTCCCCTTGTGGCGGCTCCTTCTTGATCTCAGTCCCGAGCAGATTGTCGCCCTCGCGGATTTCAGCTATCTCGAGGAAGTGCTGACGCCTGGAGAGGCTCTCAGTCTCATTCAGAAGCATTATCCCAGCCGGTCCCAGCGCGAATCCGTTCTGCAGCAGGGGTATCCCGGCTATGACACTTCGGTCGGTTGGTTCCAGTATGAAGACGCAAAGGTAAAAGACGGCGCGCTGAGTGCGCTTGAACAGGGCTTTCGAGCCTTCAAGCTCAAGGTGGGGTCGGCCGATGGTGAGCGCGACCTGCGCCGGGCTTTCCTGCTGAGAGACGCGCTGGGTTCCGAGGTCCTCATTATGCTGGACGTCAACCAGCAGTGGGCGCTTCCCCGTGCACTCGAAATGTGTAAGGCTCTGCTGCCGATGAATCCGTATTGGATAGAAGAACCGACCCATCCCGATGATGTTTCTGCCCACAAAACGATTGCAGACGCCATTTCTCCTGTTCCCGTTGCTTTGGGCGAGCACATTCCGAACCGGGTTGTCTTCAAGAATTTCATGCAGGCAGGAGCGGTGCAACTGGTGCAAGTGGATTGCACCCGGGTTGGCGGCGTAAGCGAGTTTCTCAGTGTCAGCCTGCTTGCGCGAAAGCTTGGGCTGCCGGTGGTACCCCACGTGGGAGACATGGGGCAAATCCATCAGCACTTGGTGATCTTCAATCACATCGCTCTGGGGCACGAAAAGTTGTTCCTGGAGTACATTCCACACCTCAAGGAGCATTTCGCGCACCCTGCAGAAGTGAGCGAAGGAGTCTACCGCTGTCCGCAGGAGCCGGGAAGCAGTTGCGACTTGAAGAAACTGGCCGCAGTTTGACGCTTGCCGGGGGTTCGCCCGGCCGACTTGGGAAAGCTCCCATGTAACAATGCAGGGAAAACTACATGGCTGCAGTCGTACAGGCTTCCTGATGGCCGCTGCTATGACATACTATTCGGGGATTGCGCCAGGCCGGTTAAATCCGCAAGGCGATCAAAACCCAGAGTAATCGGAATCAAGAGGAGGAAGAATGAAGCGATACGGACAGGTTATTCGGCTGCAGCCCGGGGCAAAAGAAGAATACGTTCGCTATCATGCCAATGTCTGGCCGGAAGTGCTCAGCATGATTCACGAGTGCAACATCCGAAACTATTCAATCTTCTTGAAGGACGACACGCTGTACGCGTATTTCGAATATGTTGGGGAGGACTTCGAAGCCGATATGGCCAAGATGGTCGCTGACCCCAAGACCCAGGAGTGGTGGGCGATTATGGGCCCCATGCAGCAACCGATTGCCACGCGCCAAAAAGGCGAGTGGTGGGCCAATATGGAAGAAGTGTTCCACACCGATTGAAGCGATCCCGCGTGTGCGTTGTGGAAAAGGCGTGGCAAGATACGGCTTCAGCCGTTTACAGCTTCACGGCATTAAACTCTGCAGATGCCCGCAACTCGCAAATCCCGAATGCTATTCCAGGCGGTAAACTCTGGCGGCGTTTTCGTAAAAGAGTTTTCGTTGCTTCTCTTCGCCGGCGTCGCGCGTTAACATCACAAGTGCCTCCACCCATTTTTTCAAAGGAGCTGCCAGTGTGCACACTGGCCAGTCACTGCCAAACATGACGCGGTCCCATCCGAAGCATTCAATCACATGGTCAATGTAGGGGCGCAGATCTTCGGGCGTCCACTTTTCCAGGTCTGCGTTGGCCAGTATCCCGGACACCTTGCAGGCTACGTTGGGGAGTTTTGACGCTTCCTGAATATGCTCTCGCCAGGGATCGAACACCTGATCCTTCACCTGAGGATTTCCGCAATGGTCGAGGACAAAGGAGACCTTCGGGCAATTCTTAATCAGGCGAATGGCAATGGGCAATTGGCGCCCGAGCACGCAGATGTCAAATGAAAGGCCATATGCCGGAAGCAAACGGACATTCTCTGCAAAGAGGCTTGATTGCGCAACCTCATCCGGCTCGGTATGCAGCACTCTTCGGACGCCCTTCAATTTTGGATGGCCGGCGATCTGGTCCAGGTAGTCTGCAAAGTGCGGCTTTTCCGGCCTCGCGCAAGCCACCACTCCCTCCAGCGGGTTGTCCTGCTCAGACAGCGCCAGAATGTGCCGCGTTTCGTCCAGCATGTAGGCTTCATCAACGTCGGCTTCGAGGTGGACGGATTTCTCAATGTCTAACCCTTCGCCGGCTTTCAGGTAGTCCTCCATGCGGAAGCTTCTTCGCAGCGAAGGAACGCGGTCAAGCCATGAGTAAGTGAACAAATCCAGGTCCCAGAGGTGCTGGTGCGTATCAATGATTTTCATGGTTTCGTACCAATCCTTTTGCTGTGGTTCTTACTACAGGAGCAAGCGCAATCAACTCGTCTCAATCTTCAACACAGTGTCATAGGGATCGGGAGCCTGTTCCGGAAGCCTGACTGTGATACCTTTTCCGCTGCGCTGGAAGCTGAGAATCTCACCGCGTGCCAACAGGGTCACTCTCGATACATGCTCGACCCCGCTGACTTCCAGATTTCCTTTCGGCCAGTCGAAGATGTGAAGATATGTGGTGCCCCTTTTTGCAGTTGTCTTGCCGTAAGCGAGATCCTGCAACGGGCCATAGGTGGTCCCGTAAATGGATTCTCCGTTGATAGCAAGCCATTTTCCGACGTCCCGCAGGCGGTCCTGAAATTCCGGCTGGATCAATCCTTCAGGGCTGGGGCCCACGTCCAGCAGGAAATTTCCGCCCTTGCTGGCCACGTTTACGAGGGTCTGAATCAGTATTTTTGATGACTTATAGTTGTGATCGTTCTTGTTATAGGCCCAGGTATCGTTGATGGTCATGCAGGTTTCCCACGGCTGGAAGTCTTCAAGTCGCGGCAGGCCTGAAGGCAGTCGGTCCTGTTCCGACTGGTTGGTTCCTGCAATGCGAACGCCTCGGACCGGGACGCGGTCCGGCACAAATTGTTCCGGCGTCTCGTAGTCTCCCGGCGTGCCGAGGCGGTTGTTGAACAGGCTGCTGGGCGAGAGCTCGCGAAGCATTCGTTGCACGTGGTATCCGTCGTACTTTTCCTGGTTGTTCAGCCCATCAAACCAGAATACCGTCGGCTCTCCATAGCGTGTAGTCAGTTCCCGCAACTGAAGCTGGAAATAATTCAAATAATTCGGCCATTGAGGGCGCGTTGGTTCGCCCTGCCAGTTGTCCTTCGCCGGTTTTGACGTATCGCGGAAATCCGGATGGTGCATGTCCGGCGGTGAATAGTAATAGCCGAGCGGCATGTCATGCCGCCGGCACGCCTCCACTAGCATCATCAGAACATCTTTCTTGTAAGGCGTGTTTGTGATTTTGTAATCCGTAAAGGAAGAATCGAACATGCAGAAGCCGTCATGGTGCTTGGTCGTGAAAACGATGTATTTCTGGCCTGCCACCTTAGCCAGTTCCACCCAGGCATCCGGATCGTACTTTACAGGATTGAACTTCTTGTAAAGGTTTACGTACTCTTCCTGTGTAATATTCCACTTGGGGCTTGGCCGCATAATGGGCCAGGAGATTTCGACGCTGGCCAGCGACGACGGGTCCCAGTGAATAAACAACCCAAACTTTGCATCTGTCCACCAGCGCATTCTCTGCTGCAACAGACGGCTGCGCTGGCCGTCCAATTCGTTCAACTCGTTCCAAGCTGTCAGGACCGCCTGCTGCGTTGTGTCGTTCTGCGGCGCCTTCGCGGCCGAGGCGAGCCCGGATGAGAATGCGGCTGCTCCCCCGGCACCCATGATGCGAAACATTTCACGACGTCCGATGCTCCGTTGTTTTCGAGCCTTCAAGCAGCCCTCCTTTGCCGGGCGACTTATTGTGGACCCATCACTGTCCGCATGACTGGCTATAAATCCTGGTCCTCTCTCGCCGTGCTATCGTAACTCAGGTCAACCGAGCGACAAAACGTCTTCTTGACTGCCACATTCCGCGTGTGATACCAACAATTCCGTTGGATGAATGACAGCTATCGCACATCGCGCGCAAAAGGGGGCTTTCTTAATGAGGCGCAGAAAATTCTTTCAATATCTCGGCGGCATGGCTGCCGGTTCGGCTTTATATCCTTTCAGCGGAAGAAAATTACGCGCAGCAGGTCCTTCCGCTGCACCGCCGGCCCAGACTGCTGCCAGCGGATTTGACCATTACACGCAGGACTACGCACAATTCTGCGCAACTCCCGAGAACGAGCGTGTTTTTTACGCCTTGCGCAACGGCCGCATCGTTGCGGAAAAACTGGACAACCAGGGCTGGAAGCCCCAAGGTTGGGGCAATCCACCTGAATTGCCGGTGCCGGGCGGTTCGCATGACGGTGTTCCTATGAATTCGCCGATCCCCGGGCTGGCTGGCGAAGGACCTTATCAACCGACGTGGGACTCGCTGCTTCAGTATGTGTGTCCCGAATGGTACCGCGACGCCAAGTTCGGCATCTGGAACCATTGGAGCCCGCAGTGCGTGCCCGAAGACGGCGACTGGTACGCACGCAACATGTACATGCAAGGCTCGAAGCAGAACAAATTCCACCTTGCGCATTACGGTCCTCCGTCGCGGTTCGGCTACAAGGACCTTTGCGCACAGTGGACGCTGCTCAACTGGCAACCCTCGGAACTGATGGACCTCTACGTAAGCGCCGGCGCGCGTTTTTTTGTTGCGCTGGCCAACCACCACGATGGCTTCGATGCCTGGAATTCCAAGCACCACCCCTGGAACGCGATCAATCTTGGCCCCCACCGGGACGTGATCGCGACCTGGGCGGCGGAAGCGAGGAAGCGCAACTTGCGCTTTGGCGTCACTGTGCATCAGGCACGCAACTGGTGGTGGTTCCAGACGAGCCACGGAGCAGACGCTACAGGCCCGATGGCCGGGCGTCCCTATGACGGCCGCCTGACGCTCGCCGACGGCCACGGGCAGTGGTGGGATGGCTACGATCCGCAGCAACTCTATAGCGTCAAGCATCCCTTTGCCGCTCTGCCGGACGTTTCCTATGTCAAGAATTTCTACGACCGCACCCGCGACCTGGTGGACCAGCACAGTCCGGACCTGCTTTACTTTGACAATCCGCTGTTTCCTTTGGGCTGGGGTGGCATGAATATCGGAGCCTATTATTACAACAACGACTTGCGCCTGAACGGCGGCAAAATGGAAGGCGTCATCAACATCAAGAACGTGCCGCCGAAGCTAGCCAAAGCGGTGGTGGCGGATATTGAACGCGGCCTGGCAGCCGAAATTTTGCAGTATCCTTGGCAGTCTGAGACCTGCATTGGGCAATGGCATTACCAGCGAGAACTGTTCAACCAGCCCGGCGAGTACGGCGGCTACATGGACCCGCGTGAGGCCATCCATTGGCTGGTGGATACCATCAGCAAGAACGGCACGTTCGTGCTGAACATTCCCGGCAAGCCCGACGGTACGATTGACCGCAAGGAAAAGCTGATCCTCCAGAAGATCGGCGAATGGTTCAAGATCAATAGTGAAGCCGTATACTCCACGCGTCCCTGGAAGGTCTTCGGCGAAGGGCCGCACATGATCAAGGCGGGATCGTTCCAAGGGAATTCGGCGCGAGAGCTCGATGGCCGCGACATTCGTTACACGCAGAACAAGGCCAACACAGTGGTTTACGCTTTTGCGCTCGGCTGGCCACAGCAGGCGGTGATGCTCAGTTCTTTTGGAACTTCGGCGGCCACACGGCCGGGCGAAGTGGCCCATGTTGAGTTGCTCGGCTCGCCGGAAAAACTCCAATGGCGCCAAAACACAGATGGCCTGCGGATCGAACTTCCACGGCAGAAACCAGCATCCGATTTTGCCGTTGTCTTCAAACTCAGCATGGCCTGATCGCCGGATATAATTGCAGGACTTGCTGCGCAGGGCCGCTTCTTCGGCCCTGCGATGATTCTGGGGCAATGTCTGAACTGAATTCCCCGAGGCGCAATTTCCCCGCGCGATTCGTGCCCGATGGCAATAAATTCTCGCTTCAAGGGGCCGCAGACGCTACAATGCAGGCTCCGCTCAGCCCCGTTCAGGAGAGAACATGGATTTGACTGAACCTCACAACCGCAGACGGGAACCACACTTCTATTCCTGCAATGAATTCAGCAGAGGGCCGCGGCGGCAAAGGCGGGCAGCGTCCGTCGTGAAAGGCGGCCCAACTCAATGACTCGTCGACGCTGGATACTGCTCGCGCTTGTCTTCATCGCCATCATGATCAACTACGTTGATCGCGGCAATCTCAGCATTGCGGCGCCAGCGATGATGAAGGACTTTCGCATCACGCCGGAATCGATGGGTGTGCTGCTCTCTGCCTTCTTCTGGACCTACGCGATATTTCAAATTCCAGCCGGCATGCTGGTGGACCGTTTCGGTATCCGATGGTCTTACACGCTGGCTTTTCTGGTGTGGTCGCTGGCCTCGGCCGCCATCGCGCTTGCCAGCGGGCCGGGAGACGTAATCGGCCTGCGCATGGTGCTGGGCCTCGCCGAATCGATCGCCCCGCTTGCCAGCATATCGTTCATTCGAAGCAATTATTCCGGCAAGGAACAAGGATTTCCTACAGCCGTCTACATTGCAGGCCAGAATCTCGGCCCCGCGATCGGAGTGCTGTTGGGAGCCATTCTGCTGGACCAGTTTGGATGGCGCACGATGTTCGCCATCACCGGTCTGGGCGCTTTGATCTGGGTTCCTTGCTGGCTGTTTGCCGCTCCTCCGGATGGCACGCGCGCCGAGCGCCAGGCAGCAAGGGCGGCTGAGGAACCGGCTGGGCCCCGGCCCTGGACGTGGCGGATGGTGCTCTCAAACGGAACCTTCTGGGCCATGACACTCTCCATCCTGCTGTCGTCTTACTACTGGTATTTTGTTTTGACCTGGGTGCCTAGTTACCTGGTTCTTTCACGCGGCTTCTCAACGCTTGGCATGGGGCGGATACTTTCCTCCGCGCTCTTTGCCATGGCCGTCATGAACGTGATTGCGGGCGCGGCGGCGGACAGGGTGGCGGCCCGAGTCGGTGTGTTCCGGGCGCGCTTGTGGTTTGGCGTGCTCGGCTATTTGGGGACGGGGGTGATACTTTTGCTTCTGGTTACGGACCGTTCTTGGTCGCTTCCCGTACTGGCATTTTCGCTGTGCGCCACCGGTATCGGGAATTCGACTTACTGGACCATTACGCAACACGCCTCGCCGAAAAATCTGGTGGGCAGGACGGTTGGGTTCCTCAACACGATTTCAGTTGCGGCGGGCGCCGCGGCCCCCATTATCACCGGCTGGATCCTCGGCCCACAGAAGGATTTCGGACCGGCGATTGTTGTTGCCGGTGTGTGTCCCGTTCTGGCCGGCGTCTGCTTGCTTGCCGCAGGCTCCAAAGGCCTTTCGCGAATCAAGTCAATGCTGTCGGGAGAGGCGTACGCGGAAAGCTAGCCTGCTTGCACTTCGAGAAAATTGCCTCTCATTAAGTTTTCCTCTCAAAGAAAATTAGAGACTGCATAGCCCCTTTTATCAGGCTGAATACCCTCTTGAGATTATTGACGGGCCATCAGGTCCCACATAGGCTACGGAAGTCCTTGCAGCAAACTTCGTCGGGTCCAAAGTCACGCCACAAACTACGTTAAATTAGGGGTGAAGTGTGTCCGCCTGTTTATCGAATGACTGGCGGCTCATTCTGCCCAAGTGAAGCGATTTGTCTTCATACGAGGGGCACAAGCTGATGCGGACGTTTCTAAAATACGGGATCCCGGTGCTGGCGGTTTACATGGTCCTGCTCAGCGGCTTGTTTGTCGCTATGCTGCAACCGCCGGCGGTGTTCGGGCGCATCATGTCGAAGCTGCCGATGGTTGCCTATTTACTCTTTCCGTTTGAGCCAATGTGGCTGATCGCGCGCAGGGGCCACCTGAAAGTCGGCGAGCCTGCTCCGGACTTCGCGCTTAAGACAGCAGGCGGCTCCCAGGTTGTGCGCCTTTCTTCATTTCGCGGGCAAGAGCCCATGGTACTTACTCTTGGCAGTCATACTTGACCGCCCTTTCGCCGGGAGGTTCCCGCGCTCAACAAGTTGTATGAGGAGTACAGGGACAGGGCCGCGTTTCATGTGGTTTACATCGAAGAGGCTCATCCCACAGACGGATGGGAGATGCCGAGCAACATTAAAGAAAACATCCTCATTGCGAGCGCCAAAACCTTTCTTGAACGTGATGAAGCTGCAAAAACCTGCGTGGTCAAACTCGGCATTCACATTCCCGCTGTGGTGGATGATATGCAGGATTCTACCGAACGCGCCTATGATTGAGACATCAAGCACGACGCTTGGGAAGACGGTGGATGAGCGTGAGATTCTGGACCTGCCTTTGAACGGCCGGAACTTCTCCCAGCTTGGGCTGTTGCAACCCGGAGTGGTGCCGATCACGCCCGGCCTTGCCCAGGCCGGCGGCTCGCTTCGTGCCGGGCAAGCCTACTCGGTGAACGGCCAGCGGCCGGAGTCCAACAATTTCCTGATTGATGGTGCGTCCAACGTCAACGCGGTGGATGGGGGTTTTGTGCTGGAGCCGCCAATCGATGCCATTGCTCAGTTCAAGATTCTGACCAACACGTCTAACGCGGAGTGTGGCAGCGCCGCCGGTTCGACAACAAACATCATTACACGGTCCGGATCCAACTCCCTGCGCGGGGCTGCCTGGGAGTTCCTGCATAATGACAAATTGGACGCTGCAAACTACTTTGAGAATGCGGCTGGTTTCAAAAAATCTGAATACCGTCAGAACCAGTTTGGCGATACCTTGGGCGGCCCGATTCGCAAGGACAAGGCTTTTTCCCCGGTTATTACGAGAGATTCCGAAACCGGCAGGGCGAAACCCTCAACAACGTGCGTGTGCCCTCTGCGCTTGAAAGGCAGGGCGACTTTTCAGAAAGCGGACCGCTCTTCAACCTTTTTACGCCGGGAGACCCTACGCCTCTGCCGGGTAGCCAGGTGCCTTTCATCGACCCCAACGCTCAGAATGTGTTGGACCTTTACGCTCTGCCGAACGCCACGGATTCGAACGGCGTGCTGAACCTGTACAATGCCACCGAGATCCTGCGCCAGAACGAAGACCCGTTCGGCGTTCGCATTGACCAGAACCTTTCTTCCAGCGATCAGCTGAGTTTCCGTTATATGTTTCTGAATGGAAATCGCTTTGATCCACTGTCGCCATCCGGCGCCGGCGTGCCGGGCTTTCCTGTGGGCCAGGATCGACGCGCGCAGAACTTCGCAGCCCAGTTGACCCACACCTTTTCACCTTAACTCTTGAGCATCACTCGGGCGACCTTCCTGCGGAACAAGTTTCTTTACAATGAACATCTGAACCACACCTCGCCAGCGTCCCTGCCGCTTGCGGGCCAGACGTGGGCCGACCGGCAGAACAACATCGACCAGCAGCGTGTCTACTGCCAACCCAATTCACAGGGCAACTGCACCTACAGTTCGGTGGGGCTGATTGCCGGAAACTCGAACTCCATCTACAACAGACTTGAAACCAGCCTGCGCAAGCGGTTCGGCCACGGCCTGTCTTTGCTCGCCTCCTACACGTACTCCAAGGCGATCGACGATGTTTCCTCTTTTAACATCACGGGGTCTGCCTCCCAGCCGGTGGCCGGGGAGAATGACCTGGCCCAGAATCCCTTTGATCTGGCTGCGGAACGGGGCCGATCCATGTTCGATTCCCGTCACCGCTTCGTGCTGAGTTACGAGTGGGAGGTCCCTTCGTGGAATCACCCGCAGAACTGGTATCAGTATGCCCTGGCGGACTGGCAGGTGAACGGGATCACCACTTACATGACGGGCACGCCATTTACTGTGGTCGATCAAAGCTATAATTATGATGCGCCGAAGGTCACCGGATTTTCGGCCTTCCGCCCCAACCTTGTGGGAAATGCCAACGACGGACCCAGGACCGTAGCGGAGTGGTTCAACACCAGCGCCTTCCAGCGCATCGATCTCTCGCCGACCCCCGCGGGTGTCTACGGAAGCGAGGGTCGTAATGTTGTTCAGGGGCCCGGCTTTGCGAACGGGGACTTTTCAGCCTTCAAGGACATAGGCTTGACGGAATCGAAGACGCTGCAGTTCCGTGCTGAATTTTTCAACCTGTTCAACCGCGCCAATTTCTGGCTCCCGAATAGCGACATCAGCTCGCCAACGTTCGGACAGATTCAGCAGGCACTCTCGCCACGGCTCATTCAGTTTGCGCTGAAATTTCTATTTTAGTTGTGAGTTCCTTCTGTAGCGAATTTCTGATGCAGAAAGATGGTGAAAATGAATCCAATATTCCTCAATGAAGTCGAAAGTACTGCAAAGGCCGGTCCGGCAGGCGAGCGATTCACAGCGATGGAGGCGGAAGGCATTCCGGTGCCGCAAATCCTCTATCTTTTCGCCTTCAAACCACGCATGACGGAGCATCTGTCGCGATTCACGCAAGAACTGATGCGTGGACCTTCGCCGCTCTCGCCGGGCCAACGTGAGTTGATTGCGGCATTCACCTCACGCCGCAACCAGTGCCCATTTTGAATCGGCTCCCACGCCGCGGTCGCGGCGGAACTGCTGGGCGATGCTGAAAAAGTTCGCGCTGTACTGGAAGACTACGCCACGGCGCCGATCTCTGATGCCGAAAAGTCGCTCTTCAAATTTGTGACGAAGGTGAACCGTACGTCCACTCAGATCACACGTGAGGATATTGAAGAGGCGCACCGGGCAGGCTGGTCGGATGAAGCGCTCTATGATGCGATCACCGTCTGCGCGATTTTCAATTTTTACAATCGCTGGATTGATGCAACTGGAGTCCAGGACATGCCGTTTTTTGGCTACCAGATGTCCGGCCGCCGCATGGCAACGGAAGGGTATATTTACGAGGAAAAGGAATGATACTCTTACACCTCCCGGTGCAGGAGGAGTCCATTGTTGAACAGTGCCGGCGCCGAACCTTGCCTGCTGATCGGCCCAAATGACGATTCCCAACCAACAAACACATCTCCAGCGGCGGCTGGGCCTTGGCTCTGCTGCTGCGGTCGCTGGAGAAGTCATCGGCGTCGGCATCTTTCTCACACCTGCAGGGATGGCGAGGCAGTTGGGCTCTCCCTTTTGGCTGCTAGCGGTGTGGCTCTTCATGGGCCTGATGGCCGTCGCGGGAGCTCTCTGTTTCGGCGGGCTGGCGGCACGCTATCCGGAAGCGGGCGGAGCATACGTTTATCTGCGTGAAGCGTTTGGGCCACGGCTGGCCTTCCTTTATGGCTGGATGCAGCTACTCGTCATCGATCCCCCGGCGTCACCGCCTCACTGACCGTTGGCATGGCAGCTTACACCGCCGACGTCATACGGCTCACTCCAATTGACCAGAAGGTTCTCGGCATCGCTGTAATTCTTGTGCTGGCAGCGGCGAATATCCGCGCGACACGACTGGGTGGTGTGTTCCTACAGGCACTAGCGTGGCTGAAAATAGCGGTGCTGGCATTGCTCCCCGTTTGGGCCATCGTGCTCGGATTGGGGAAATGGTCCCACTTCTCGCCTTTCGTCGCTCAACGACCCGGTTCCGTTCCGCTGTTTGCGGCGCTTGCCGCAGGCAGCATGGCCGCGTTCTATTCCTTCGGTGGATGGTGGGAGGCAACCAAAATCGCCGAAGAGGTGCGAAATCCCGAGCGGGTTATGCCGCGCGCACTGGTTATTGGTGTCGTCGCAGTGACTTCAGTCTATGTTCTCGTTACAGGCGTTTTCGTCTACCTTGTTCGCATCAACCAGATTACTTCCGACGAGACGTTCATGGCCCAAGCAGGCCAACGGCTATTCGGCGCGCCCGGTGGAGATGTGATGGCCGCGCTGGTTGTTCTATTGCTCGCCCTGCTGGCAGCCCACAATCCGTTGCAGCCTTTTCTTGGTGTAGCAATGGTCAGCTTTGGCATTCCGGCGTTCCAGCGGGTGCGGAAGTAAGGACTTCGACCGCCGGCACAAGCCAATCTCCCCGAAAAAACCTCGAACTCTAATTGCATGGCTGTGATATTTTTTTGCGAGGAGATTCAGATGGCGGATCGTTCATTGTATGGCCGGGTAGCCGTAGTAACAGGTGCGAGCAAAGGTCTGGGCAAGCAGATGGCCATTGCGCTGGCGCAGGAGGGCGCCGTGGTGGCTCTAGTGGCGCGCAGCGGCGAATTGCTGGAAAAAATAAAGGTAGAGATTGAAGCCCAGGGCGGCAAGGCACACTTTTTTGTTGCCGACGTTCGCGAGGAAGCGGAAGTCGGCCGGATGGCCTGGCAGGTGCGTGAGGCGGCCGGTGCTCCCGACATCCTGATCAACAACGCGGGCATCAATCTTCGCAAGCCGCTGCACGAGTTCTCACTGGAAGAGTGGCATCGCGTGATGCAGACGAACCTGGACAGCGCGTTTCTCTGCACGCGCGCTTTTGTGCCGGGGATGATCGAGAAGAAATTCGGGCGCGTCATCAACATTGCCTCCACAATGGCGCACGTCGCGCTGGCGTACCGCACGGCATACTGCACCAGCAAGGCCGGCCTGCTGGGAATGACCAAGGCCCTGGCGTTGGAACTGGCTCCGCATGGCATCACCGCCAACGCCATCAGCCCCGGTCCCTTTGCCACGGAGATGAACACCATTTTGACGCAGGACCCGGTGCTCAACGCCGAGTTTATTTCGAAGATTCCGGTGGGCCGCTGGGGCAAAGTTGAAGAGATCGGACCACTAACCGTCTTTCTCTGCTCGGACGCGGCTGGCTTCATCACCGGTACGGACATCCTGATTGATGGCGGCTGGACGGCGCAGTAATTCGGGCAGAACGGGCTATCATATTTCCCGCTCCGTATTCATCCCTGCAGGGTTTTTAAGCATCTTAGACAGTGTGATAGCTTTTATAATGAAACCGTGGCAGTCAATCGAGTGGAGATGATGTTCACGGCAGGGTCCTGCCGCAGCAGGTGGATATAGCGATGATCTTCGATGCTGAAACTCCCAAACCGAAAACAGGGCTTCGCAAATACTGGCCCTTGCTGGCCGCTATTCTTGTTGTGGGCGGCGTGATCGCCTTTTTTGCGCTTCACGACCTTCCGGAGAAGCGCGCCGTCGCGAACTTCCTGACACAACTGCAAGAGGGGCACTACGAGCAAGCCTACAAACTCTGGCAGCCGGCATCCGATTACACCTACGACGAGTTCCTGCACGACTGGGGACCGCAGGGCGATTACGGGAAGATTCGTGAGTTCAAGATTGTCGGGGCGGAATCTAAAGGAAGTGCATTAGTCATCGTGGTGGTCACCATCAACAACCAGACCCCGGCGCTGTCTTTGGTGGTGGACCGCAAAACGAAAGGGCTTGCCTATTCGCCGTTCTGACAACGCGGGACCGCTCTCTTACGCGCCGTCGTCGATGGCGGTAAGGAGTTCCTTCGGGTCAATTTCCGAGGTGCCAAACTTCAGTACTACGCGTCCACCCGCAATATTGGCGAGCCTGGCCGCGTCTATCATTTGCGCTCCTGAACTGAGAGCAAGCGCGAGGACAGCGAGTACGGTGTCGCCTGCGCCGGTGACGTCATAGACGGGCCGCACCTCGCTTCTGATGTTGTGGATGTCGCCGCCTTTTTCAAAAAGCGTCATGCCATCGGCACCTCGGGTGATCAGCAGAAAGGAGCAATCAAGTTCAGCGAGCAGCCGGCGCCCACCCGCCTCCAGGCTGGCCCGGTCACGCATGGAATGTCCCGCCATCAATTCAGCTTCATGCAGGTTCGGTGTGACGGCTGTAACGTGGTGGCAGATTTCAGGATGGTCGGGCTTGGGGTCGACAAACACCGGGATTCGCTGCTGACGCGCCACAGACAAGACCTGCCTGCACAGCTCGGTTTCGACTGAGCCCTTTCGGTAATCCGAAATGATCAACGCATTCAGTTTAGGGGCCCATCGCGCGAAACTTCGGCTTACCGAGGCTGAAGTTCTTGCGGTGATGGGAGCGGATTTTTCAAAGTCCAGCCGCAGCAATTGATGCTGGTGGGCGACGATGCGAAGTTTACGAGGTGTAACGCGGCCTCGTTCGCGGGCCAGCGTGCCGCACGGGACGCCGCGGGCCTGAAGCTCCTTGCGCAGCCGGTCGCCAGTTTCGTCCATTCCGATCGCTCCAAATGGCACGGAACGGCCGCCCAGCGCACGGATGTTGATGGCCACGTTACCCGCCCCGCCGGGGAAACGATGGGGTTCCGCATGGCCGTCCATCAGCACGACGGGGACGGGCGCTTCGGGCGAAATGCGCGTGGCCTCGCCGCGAAGGAGTTCATCCAACATGAAATCGCCGAGTACACCGACTGTCTGGCCCTTAAATTTGCGGAGGATTTTCGTCAACGGATTCTGAATCGTTTTCATAAATCATGATGCCTGGAGCTTCGTCACGCTTGCCGCGCAAGGCCAGGTGGATGAGCGCTGTGGTCATCACGGCGTTTTGAGAATCACCCGAGTCCGGCCCCATTTGACGCAAGGCAATCGCTATTCTACCTTAATCAGGGGGATTCGTACCCAGCGTATCCTTCCCCGGAGAAAGCGTGGTTCTTTCAAATTCGGAACAGAAGATGCCTCCAGCCGGCGTCGGCTCGCCGGGAAGGCCGCGTATAGTGATCGTTCGCGCCGGCGCCATTGGCGACACGCTGATGGCCACGCCGTTGGTGCGTGCCGTTCGCCAGACTTATCCCGAGTGCCACCTGGGGTTTCTCTGTTCCGCCGCGGCCCACGACGTGGTCCGTTACAATCCGCATATCGACCGGACCATCCCGATCGCCTTTCGTCACCTGCCAACCTGGCTGAGTTCCGAAAAGTCACGCATCCATCGCACGCTCCGCAGTTTGGACCTGGACTGGGCCCTCGTGCTGGAGAGCCACCCGAGCTTTATTGACTTGGTGCGCAAAGCTGGCGCTCGCCGGATCATTGCGTACACCGGCGATGACCACGCGGAAGGGTTCGAGCCGGCCCGCTTTGATCCGCGGAAGCACTCAATTGAAAACCACCTCGAACTCGCCAGACCGCTTCGTCTCCGGCTGGTTGAGTTCCAGATGGAACTGAACAACCAGCCGGAGACGACCAAAACCGTCGCCCAGCGCCTGCAAGCGGCAGGTGTCCAACCCGGTGACTGCCTGGTGGGTGTTCACGCGGGTTGGGGCGGCCGAACGCGAACTCCTAGTCAGACGCGCTTGCGAAGCTGGCCGCCCCATCGGTTTGCTGAAGTTGTCCGCTGGCTGGTGGAGCAGCGTGGGGCGCGCGTCGTGCTGACGGGTTCAGTGGATGACCGCCAGCTCACTCGCTACATTGCCCGTGCGGCAGCTGTCCCGTGCCTGGATCTGGCCGGTCAGCTTTCACTGTTGGAGCTTGCCGCACTCATCGGCCGGCTGAACGCCTATCTCACTGTCGACACAGGTCCTGCGCACATGGCTGCGGCGCTGGGCACTCCTCTCGTGACGCTGTGGGGCCCCGGAATTTTCGAGCAGACGGCCCCTATTTCGCCGGGCAATCCGCCGCGCATTCTTTACCACCGAGTTCAATGCTCGCCGTGTTATGGCACGCCTGCCTTGAAAACCTGCAAGAACAACATCTGTATGAAGGAAATCCAGGTCGAGGAAGTGAAGAGGACGTTGGAAGAAATTCTGGCTCTGGAGCCTGCCCGCTGAAATCCGGCGCTATTCAGGATCGATTCTGGCTTCGTCAACAAGCATCACGGGGATATCGTCCTGGATGGGGAAGACGCGACGGCACTTGCCGCACTTCAGGCCCTGACCATCCGGCGTAAGCGTGACCCGCTCCTTGCAAAGCGGGCAGACCAAAATATCCAGCAATTCCTGACTGACAGCCATTTGATCACTCCAAGCCAATGATGTTTGTGAATTTAGCAGACACATCGAAGGAATTCAAGCTATGTGTGCCCGTAGGATCCTGCTGTGGCGATGTGTAGGGTATAACAGTTTTCTTCCCACGAGGAATAGCCCTCCATTATTGCGGTGGCGGGAGCAGGATGCTGGGCCATTCGCGCACAAAGTACGAGCCATTTGGCAAACGCTCTACGACGGGCGCATAAAGGCCCAGGTACGTGCGGTTCCACCAGCGCCCAGTCTGGTGCCTGGTGGTGAAGTCGGTGAACCAGTACTGCCAAAGAACTGCCCGGATTTCAAGTGGAGGCTTGCCGGGAAACGGGTTCGAGCGGAAAAGCGAAAGCACGCTTGGATCATTATCGACCATCAACTCTTCCGTTTGCATCACCCAGGGGTTGTGCTCAAAGTTGCTGAGCGACGCGGCCCACAAGTTCCAATCGAAGCGGGGTTGGTACGGAGCATAAATGCCCGGGGGTTGCATCGGGTCCTGCGGCTTGTAGCGGAATGGATAGGCCACCCATCGTTTGCCGTCGCGCGATCCCTGGAATTCAATCTCGTATCGCTCCCCGGTCATGACAGCAAACAGACCGTACTGATTGGCGATGCGAAACGGCTGAAGGATGGCGACAGGCTGGAGCGGCAAGGGCACCGAGGGAATGAACAGCAAAAGCAGTAGCACCGTTGTCGCATAGAAAATCCAGGTTAGAAACACGCCCGATAGCACCAGACCTGCAAGCGATGCTCGCGCGGGTGGTGCGCCTGCCGGTGGCACTTGCCAATCCAGAAATGTGACTCTGGGCAACCTCGCCCAGCGTGTGGATTTCAGCCGCTTGAACCAGCCCGTGAAGTGTTCGTCATCGAGCAGCAGGAAGCCGAGTGACAGGACGAGGTAATTCAGGAACGCATAGTTTGCTGTCAGGATGATTCCAATCTGAAACGGCGTCATGATCAGGAAGCAGAGCAACCGGCTACGGCGTGAAAAGATGAACATCCAGCAGAGGCCGAGTTCGGCAACAAGAGTGAACAGGGCCAGCAGCGCCTGAATGGGATGTGGGATCTGTTGTGCGTACCAGCCAATCCAGGTGGGCAGCGGGCTGTTCTGGTAATAATGATTCATGGCGGTCAGATGCCGCCATTGGGGATCGTGGCTGGCTAGTTTGGCCACGCCCGATTCAAAGTAGATTCGAAACCATTCCCATTGCAGCAGGAACAGGCTGGCTGGCGAAGGTGGGCTCGATTCACCAAGACCGGGACGAAATCCTACCGGAGCAAAGAACAGCGACAGGAAGCCGGCGGCAAGCAGCATGCCATCTGACTGAAAATCGGCAAAGTCGCGCGCGGCTGCGACAAAGGAAAGATAGGCCACCAGTGCAACAGCCGCTGATCCGCGCGGCCAGATATTAAAGAAAAGCGCAGCGGAAGCAATCAACCCGGCCCACACCAGCATGTGCAGTGCGAATGAGCCGCTTCCCAACCAGAGCAACGTAGGCGCAATCCAGAACCGCATGTTTCCCATGCGGCCGGTTAGAAGCTCAAGATAGTTCTGGGCAGGAAGGATTCCCTGTGGCCCGACCAGGCCCTCGATCTGAAAAGCCAGCGAGTAAAAGGCCGAGAAGAAGATCAGGCCGAGAGAACGCAAAAACAGCCAGCGCGGCCACAGATGTCCTGGCCGTCCAGGCTGCTCGGGACCGAAAATGCGGACAAACGGTGTTTTGAGGTCCAGGTCCATTTGCCCGACTATTGTACAGGTAACCCCCTCGAATCAGCAGCGGCTTTCTCGATAGGCTGTATATCTGGAGGCAGAGAATAACAGCCAATGCCTGCAATCTTTGCGTTGCGTTCTGCCCCTGTGAACGCATAAACTCATTGGGCTGGACGAATGGACGCGGGCCTTCCGACTGTTATTCGTTGCATGGCAGGCTGGGGTGACACCCCGGAGGAGGAGAAAACTTGCTTCGAGCGAAAACTTTCGCGGCTCTGCTTCTGGCAATATCCGCGATCTGTGTTGTCGCTTCGGGTGCTTCAGCGCCGGCTAGCGAAGCAATGCCTGTCATTTCTCTGAATGGGCAATGGAACTTCCTCACGGACCCTTCAGGCAATCTTAAAATCCAGGACCTGACAACCGCAAAGGATGCAAGAGAGATTCAGGTCCCCGGATCATGGCAGGAACAGTTTGCCGACCTGCGCGACTATGCTGGCGCGGCGTGGTATTGGCGTTCGGTGCAGGTTGAAGAACTCCAACCCGCCCAAGTCGCGATTCTGAAGTTTGGAGCGGTCGATTATCGCGCTGATGTTTACGTGAATGGACAGCACGTGGGTTCTCACGATGGTGGCTACCTTCCGTTTGAGTTCGATATAACGTCTCTGATCAAGTCAGGCGAAAATCAGATTGCCGTTCGGGTAGTGGACCCCGGAGCGAAACCCAACGAGGTGGAGGGAATCAAGTACGCAGAAATTCCCCACGGTAAGCAGAACTGGTATGTCCAGACAAGCGGGTTGTGGCAAAGCGTTGAGCTCGAAATCCGCCCTCAGGTCCATCTGGGAGTGGTCCACATCTCAGCAGGAGCTGACGGTAATTTCACATTCACCGTTCATCTGGTGAATGCACCTTCTGAGGCTACGGAAGCGCCTGCGGTCGGCGCAGAAATCCTGGGCCCTGACGGGAAACAGGTCTGGAAAGGACCTGAGAATGCGGTCACGAAACAAGGCGATTATATGTTCTCCGGAAGCCTTCCAAATCCGGACCTCTGGAGCCCGTCTCATCCTTCGCTCTACACCTTGCTCGTTCACACCGGTTCCGGTGATCATCAGTCTTACCGCTTTGGATTCCGGACCTTCGAAACGCGCGACGGAAAGTTCTATCTGAACGGCAAGGTGATTTACCTGCGCGGTGCGCTGGATCAGGCCTTTTATCCCGAAACGATTTACACGCCCCCTTCGCTGGACTTTCTGAAGAATGAGATGCGTGAGGCTAAGGCAATGGGGCTGAACCTTCTTCGCTGCCATATCAAAGTGCCGGATCCCCGTTACCTGGAGGCGGCGGATGAGACAGGCATGCTGGTGTGGTACGAAATCCCAAACTGGGACAAACTCACGCCCGACTCGGAGTCCCGAGCGCTGAACACATTGCGTGGCATGGTTGAGCGCGATTGGAACCATCCGTCGATCATCATTGTCAGCATCGCCAATGAAAGCTGGGGCCTGGACCTTGGCAAGGCCGCAGACCGGAAATGGTTGAAACAAGCTTACCACCGGGCGAAAAAGATTGTGCCCGGCTGGCTTGTGGAGGATAACAGTGCCTGCTGCAAGAATTTTCACGTCTCGACCGATTTGGCGGATTTCCACGAATACGATTCCATCCCTGACCATGCGGCCGATTTTGACCGTTTCGTTGGTGACCTGGCTACCCGCCCGAGCTGGCTTTTCAGCTCTTACGGCGACGCCGAACCGAAGGGCAACGAGCCCCTGATGCTGTCGGAATTCGGGAACTGGGGCCTGCCTTTTGTCCCACAGAAAAAGCCCTGGTGGTTCGATAGGGGTTTTGGCTCCCGCAGGATCACCATGCCTGCTGGTCTTGAAAAGCGTTTTGAAGATTACCAGTATAGTACGCTGTTTCCCGACCTCCATGCCCTGGAGGCAGCAACCCAGGCGCATGAATTCAACTCACTGAATTATGAGATCGCCAGTCTGCGCAGCCGGCCGTCCATTCAGGGCTACGTCATCACGGAATTGACCGATGTGATGTGGGAGGCGAACGGCCTGATGGATATCTGGCGGCATCCCAAGAGCTTTGCACAGGAACTGGGCGCCATCCAGCAGGATGACGCGGTATTGATCCGCCCGGTGAAGCATAACTATTTTGATGGTGACAAAGCCCGAGCCGACATTTATTTTTCGCATTACTGCCAGCAGGAACTGGAGGCGATGACGGTTGACTGGGAGGTGGAAGGCACATCACTGAAAGGAAGTTTTCAGGCCCCTGCTGTGCCGGTTGGGTCCGCGGGAAAGGTGGGAGCGATTGACTTTACCGTTCCGACTTCCTCTGCTCCCTCGGAGAATGTGCTGAATGTCCAGATTATGGCAAGCGGCAAAGTGATCACGAAGGGTTCAGTGGACCTTTATTTTTACCCTCACGAAACCCCGGCGCTTCCGCCGCCTGTGAATTTCCATGATCCGCAGGGCAAATTACGGCGTCTTGCGAGTGATATGCAGAGACGGGACTACTTTGAAACGGCCAGTTCGCGTGCCCATCCTGTGGTGATAACTCCCGTGTTTGATAACGATATAAAGAACGCTCTTGAATCAGGCAGCACTGTCCTCCTGCTCGCCGGCGGGCGCCAGGACATCAATCAGTCTGTGAAGATCGTGCCTCGTTCGGAGGACTCGTACGACGGGAACTGGATCTCCAATTTTGCGTGGGTTCGCAAGAACTCGCCCCCGTTCAACAAAATCGGCTTCAGCACCCTTGCTGGTTTTGAAACAGAAGGATCCATTCCTGAAGCGGTCGTTACCGGAATACAACCTGGAGAATTCAAGGACGTCCTCGCCGGAGAATTTTATGGATGGATCCATTCGAACGTGGGCACGCTGGTTCAGGCACGGTACGGCAAAGGCAAGCTTCTGATTTGTACAATTTCGCTAAGCACTCCGTATGGAACCGATCCTTATGCCACGTATCTGCTTGACGGGCTTATCAATTACGCTGCGTCGGGGTTTGCACCGAAGCTCGACCTCACGCCGTCGGCCTCGCAGAACCCCGTCGAAAAGTCCAGCGCTGCGGCAAAGTAAACCACAACCCTTTCAGCAGACGCGAATGAAATTGCCGCGTGGGCAGAGCTCAGCAAAATTGCGCCGGACGTTATCGTAAGTTTTTCAATTTCATCAGGCGGCGACCCGCTTCTTCGAGAGTCTCGTCCTTCTTGCAAAAGGTGAACCGCACCTGCTGGCTCCCGCGCGAACGGTCACTGTAAAAGCTGCTGCCAGGCACTGCTGCAACACCGACATTTTCAATCAGGTGTCGAGTGAATTCAACGTCATCGGGGAACCCAAAATCGCTAATGTCGGTCATGATGTAGTAAGCGCCGTAGGGTTTGAAGCATCTGAATCCGGCATCCTCCAGCACCCAAAGCATCCAGTCCCGGCGCTTCACATAATCCTCTTGCAACTTGTGGTAGTAGCTGTCATCTAGGCGCAACGCCGTGATTCCTGCCTGTTGAAGGGGCGCGGCTGCGCCGACAGTGAGGAAGTCGTGCATCTTTCGAATGGCCGCAGTGATTTCAGGTGGAGCGATCGCATAGCCCACGCGCCATCCGGTGACGCTGTAGGTTTTCGACATCGAGTTGATGGTGATGGTCCGCTCGCGCATTTCAGGAAGCGCCGCCATAAAAACGTGGCGATGCCCTTCGTAAACAAGGTGCTGATAAATCTCGTCGGTCAGCACAAAAGCGTTTGAGCGGCGGACAATTCCTGCAATGGTCTCAAGTTCTTCAAGAGAGAATACCTTGCCTGTTGGATTGTTTGGCGTATTCAGCACGAGAGCGCGGCTCCGCTCATTGAACGCTGCAGCCAGTTCCTCTGGATCGAACGTCCAGTCCGGAGGGCGCAAGGGCACGAAGCGCGGCACGGCGCCGCTGATGATCGCGTCGGGACCGTAATTCTCATAGAACGGCTCAAAAACAACAACCTCTTCGCCCGGATTGACAACCGCCAGAAGCGAAGCAATCATCGCCTCGGTTGAGCCGCAACAGACAGTGATCTCCTGTTCGGGGTCGATGGCCAGTCCGGAATCCTTTTCGAATCGTTCGGCAATCGCGAGGCGAAACTCTCTCGCTCCCCAGGTGATGGCGTACTGATTGATGTCTGCCTGAACAGCGCGCACCGCGGCGTCTTTCACCTCCGCAGGAGCGGCAAAATCAGGGAAACCCTGCGCCAGGTTCACAGCCCCGTGCCGAAGGGCCAGGCGCGTCATTTCGCGGATTACGCTTTCCGTGAATTGCTGCGCCTTTCGCGATAACGGTGAAAGTCTTGTCATGTAGCTCTTCGTCTTAGAACAGCCTGTCGTTCCAGCCGAGGCCGTTTATTCCGCGCCCTGGAGTATTCCGCGATCTGTTCGATGAACATAACTGATTTTCTTGCTTCCCGCCAGCATCCTTTGATACCGACCCCTAAAGCGGGTTTTGGCGGCGTCGAAGCCAACCAACTTTGGTAATTGCCACGCCAAGCACTTTGCGGGTAATGCGATTTGTGCCCATGCACAAAAAAAGTAGATTCTCCCTCCCTTTGGGACCTGCATTCTGGTTCTGGCAAATGAACCAGACCTTGCCCTGTCGGGAACTTGCCCTTAATCCCGCTAATTTCAATGCCATACGATAAACATATTTACATGGAAACGTAACCATTACTCACAATTGGGGTCGGCGTTCATGTTCTTGGAGATGAACGTAGGTTCAGCTTTTCAGTAATCGACGAATATCCAAAGTAAATACAACGACTTGTAATAGAATTGTCAGAATGGAAACGTTACCAAAAGCCGTAGGCTAGAAAACTAATAATAAGTATTGACAGCCATTCGAAAAACAGATTAAATAGTTCCTTCACGGGCAGTATGAGGGCTTCTGCGCGCACATACGCTGCTTGTGGTCTATACTTCCGGGTAGCCCGCCTCGACTTCTGTTGTGGCTCTCCGTTGCCGTCGGTTCTGGGTCGTGTTTCCTCATTTCCATATTGAGAGGGAGGTTTGAGCGAGAGTATGCGATCTCGTTTTGTCTCTATAGGTCTCATCTGTTTGGTTGCAATTGCAACCCTCGGGTTCGTTTCGGTTCAACGGCTACATTCCCAAGTTCTGTATGGCTCAGTCTCGGGAACAGTAACCGACCAGACCGGAGCAGTCGTACCCGGGGCGGCAATCACGATCGTCAATGACAGTACGGGGCTGACCCGGAACACCAAGTCAGGATCGGCGGGCGACTATGTTTTTACCGATCTTCCCGGTGGCACCTACACCCTTAACGTGACAACAAAGGGTTTCAAGCCTCTGAAGCAGACCGGCATTCGTGTTGTTGCCGGATCGACTAACCAGCAGAATATTCAGGTGTCACTCGGGGCTGTTACCCAGCAGGTAACGGTCTCCGGCGCCGCCGCTACTCTTCAAACCCAACAGGCCAACGTTCACACGACTATCACCAGCTATGCGGTGCAGAACCTGCCGCTGAACGTTTACCAAAACTTCCAGAGCGTCGAACTTCTTTCGCCTGGCGTTGTTTCTCTTTCGGCAATCACGGGAAACTATCCCAACTCAATTGCCGACGCGCCGGACCGTTCTCTCGCCATCAACTCCGACGGCTTGCCGCAGCACATCAATACCTCGCGTGTGGATGGTGCTACGGACGTGTTCCTCTGGCTGCCTGACCACATGGTTATCGTGCCTCCTGCGGCGACAGTCCAGGAAGTCAGCGTGCAAACGGCTAACTATAACGTTCAAAAAGGACTGACGGCCGGTGCTGCAACCGACGTCATTACCAAGTCCGGAACCAACCAGTTCCATGGCGAGCTTTATGCCTATCATACGGACGAGGCGCTGGATGCACAAAATGCCTTGGTTCACACTGCTAATGGCAAAGCGCCAAAGAACATCCAGAACAATGACGGTGTTGCTGTTGGCGGACCGATCGTCAAGAACAAGGTCTTCTTCTTCGGCAACTGGGACGGATTTTTCCAACGCCAGAATCCGGCCGATATCAACCTGATCCCTCCTGTTGATATGCGGAACGGAGATTATTCCGCCTATCTTGGCGCACCCGTTTACAACGCAAGTGGCGCTCCTGTAATGGTGTGCTCCAGCAACGCTGCCGGACCGGGCGCAGGCCCCTTGGTCCAGTTGCAGGAAGGCATGGTTTTTGACCCTGTTACTGGGAACCAGGTAACCGGCCAGGGCCGTTGCGCTTTCCAGAACAACGTCATACCGACCAACCGTATGTATGCCGGCGCAACCAACTTCTGGCAGTTGATGCAACCTTACACTCCCAACGATACTCTGGGCCAGCCCTTTACGCAGTTCACGGCGCAGAACGACGTCCGTCTGCGGAATTCGGCCTGGAACCGCAACATCTACACCGGCAAGGTGGACTACAACATCAGTGATCGCCAGACCCTGTGGGGCAAATACACCCTGCAGAAGGCGCTGTTGAACGATGGAACCGATTACGGTATCGCCGGTCAAGGTGGTGGTACAGGAGTCACCAACGACACGGCGCAAACCGTGACGATCGGGCATACCTGGACGGCAAAGTCCGACATGGTCCTGAGCGGCCACATTGGCTTTACTCGCATGGGTGAAGGCAACACCGTGCCCGGTTTTGGCAAGGACTATGGGGTGTCGGTCCTCGGGTTGACCAACAGCAACACGCCCGCTGGCGACCCGCGTTACAGCGGAATGCCTGGAATCGGCTGGGACTTTACCGGCCTGGGCACCAATCAATCGTGGGAACCCGCATTCCGTAACGACTGGCAGTTGACGCTCGATGAAAACGCAACCTGGATTAAGGGCAAGCACACGGTTGTTTTTGGATTCGACGCGGCGCACAACCACATGAACCACTGGCAGCCGGAAATCGACTGCTGCCCGCGTGGCGACGTCAATATGTATGACGACAACACGTTCCTGAACACGGCGACGGACGCCGCCGGCGTCGGCACGCAAGCGCAGTTCTACAATGCCAGTGGCAGCCCGGTCGGCTTCAACTCCGCTCCTTGGAACGGTGTTGCGCTCTTCAACCTTGGTTTGGCGAGCGAGGTCTATAACACGCAGCAATTCATCAAGGCCACCAACAAGGACTGGCAGGAAGCCCTTTACATCGGAGATACCTACCGAATCACTCCCAAACTCACCATTGACGCTGGACTCCGCTGGGAGTATTTCCCGCTGATTACCCGGGATGGCGCCAGTAAGTTCGAGGTGTTTGATCCTAACACCGACCAGCTCTACCTGGGCGGGCTCGGAGGTCATGATACGCACCTCAACAACACACCTCTGGGGGTCACCAGCAGCAAGTTGCTGTTCCGTCCACGGCTGGGAATTGCTTACCAGCTCAACAACAAAACAGTGATCCGCACGGCGTTCGGCATGACGAATGACACGCTTCCTCTCGAGCGGCCTCTGCGCGGATTCTATCCTTATACGATTGGCGCAGACCAATTCGTGGCAGGAAACAGCAACGTCACGCGGTTCCTGCCGTATTCAAACTTCAACTCTGCAACGAATACGGTGAACGCGATTTCCGGTTCGCCGGCGACGGGCTCGGGCCTGTTTAATGGCGTTCCTCTTATCACCTCGCCCACGGGTTTTGCGTCAGGGGTGATTACTCCTCCTGGCAGTTACACCGTTGGGACTCTGGCCCCGGGCCCGTTCAAACGCGGGTACGTGGAGTTCTGGAATTTCACGGTTGAGCGGAAGCTGCCTTTCAACACGCTGTTAACCGTTGGCTACGTTGGCAACCACCTTGTGCACGAATTCAATGGTCAGCAACTCAACGCCGCTCCATTGGACACAGGTGCCGCCGGACAGCCTCTCTACTCTAAATTCGGAGCCACCACCGACGCGTACGCGTTCATGGGTTACCTGGATTCTCATTACAACTCCTTGCAGGTTTCGTTGAACCGCCACGTTACCCATGGCCTGTTCCTCCAGGGTTCTTACACCTACTCGAAGGTGATCGGCTACATGGATGACGAAGGATGGGAGAACGGCCTGAACTTCAACTGCCCGGCGAGCCCCCTGATGCCTCAGGGCTGCCAGGCGCTGAATCGCCACACACTCAGCTTCGATCATACCCACGTGCTGAAAATGGCGTTCATCTATGACCTGCCCTTCGGCGCAGGCCAGAAATTTGTCAACACCAACAAGACGGCAAGAGCAATCCTTGGTGGATGGCAGCTGAACGGCATCATCACGGGGATTTCGGGCGATCCTCTCTACCCGAGCCAGACCGGCACTTTCCTGAACACCCCTTACACCGGCCAGGTTCCTAATTTCGCCGGCAACCTTCAGATGGTTAAGGGGACCGGACCGGGCGAGCAATGGTTTAACACGAACGCCTTTTCTCCGGATCTCACCGCTACAATCGGTAACGGCGGGCGAGGGCTGTCGTGGCTGCGAGGGCCCGGACTTGCGCAGCTTGACCTCAGTCTCTTCCGTACCATCAAGCTCACGGAACGATTTAACTTGAAGGTGAAGGCTGAGACGCTGAACTTCAGCAACACGCCTCACTGGAGTGATCCAAATATGTACTGTTCCAATGTCAACGGTGTCTGCGGCGGAGGCTTCGGGCAGATTACCGGTTCGTTTGGACAGAGGATCTTCCAGTTAGGAGCTGAAGTCGACTTCTAACATTGGTTGCCGGAAGCATGCCGCAAGGAAAGGTTTGTCCCGATCCGTTGCGGTCTGCCACGGCCTATCCTGATTCTGCAACAAATGCGGGTAGGGGCTGTCAGGCCTCTACCCGCGTTTTTTTGTAACCGACGGCGGCTTGTCACGCCTTCCTCCAATACAATTCAAAAAGGTTTATCGCTTGCCACTGGGGCGCAGTTCCCACTTGCAATAGCTTGTAATCCATCCAAGTGTACTTGGCTGTGACGCTGGCATAAGACTTGGCTGATGGACAACCAGGGCAGAGACAATATGCGCAGCGTGGTCTGGTGCGTTACTCGTATTGCCTTGCAGGACTCGAAGTCAACGGATATCAGGTCTTCTGTTACGGGAGAGTAACGGCTGATCTTCCTGGTTCAAGTTTCTTGGTAGCCGTATGTTGGAGTTACCTTGCGTTTTTGTAGGGGGAGCTTGGACACGTGCTGAACTTAGCGGAGCCGGTCACCAATTGACGATAGACTCCGCTGTCGGCAAATACGGCCTTGAGATAGACACGAGTCTCCGGGAAGGGAATGGATTCCACAAACTCCTGTTGATCTCGATACTTGCGCTGGCTGAGCCAGTGGTCTACGCGTGTGGGGCCGGCGTTGTAGGCAGCCACGGCTTCCGCAAGGTTTCCGTCATATCGCTTGAGAAGGTCGCGCAAATATGCACATCCGAAGCGTACGTTGTATGCCGGTTGGTAGAGCCTTCGGCCCACTGACCTCCTGTAGCGTGGGGAGCTTGTTACCGTGGAAGGCACAACCTGCATCAGCCCGCGCGCATTAGAGGGTGAGGTGGCACGCCTGTTGAATCCTGATTCCTGCCGGATGAGTCCCATTACCAGGTATGGGTCGAGATGATTGATAGCAGAGTAGCGCCGGATCAGGGCCACGTAGGCGCTTGGAAAAACGAGTTGCCAGAACTCCCGAGGCAATTCGGAGAAACGTTGCGAGTAGTAATCTGGTGCAATCCTTCTCGCCGTATGTAGGGCGCGGTCTGTCTTGCCTTGGCGGCTCTCAAATTGGCTGAGTGCCAGCACCAGGACAGGAGAATTGGGGTGCTGGTTAAGTTGCGCCTGGATGTTCAGCCGGGCGAGGTCATCAAGATCGAGCGCTTCGAGTATATCGAACGTGGCCAGCTCACTGCCGCCAGCAGTCGGCAAGCATGCCCCGAAATCGGGCTGGTCAACGGCTGGAATTTTGGCGGTCAGTTCAGCGACTGAGAAGTTGGGATTGGCGGCGGCAGTTGCCTTGGCAGGATGCTTTTCAATCAGTGCAAGCCGGCGACTGGCCTCCTGCGCGTAGTAGGCGTGCCGGTAGCGCGTCTTGAGAAACACGTACAGTGCTTCCGCTTTGACAGGTTGCACATTTTCTTCCAGCCTGCCAAGAAAGTAGATCGCTGCCGGAACGTGTGGGGAGCCGGGATACTTCTGGATGAGGTTCAGCAAGGCTTTGCTGGCGTCGTACGGATTGCCGGTGAGAAACGCGATCCAGGCATACTGCCAGCTTGCCTCGGAGCCCTGCGGCGTCTGGGGGAACGCCTCCCGAAGCGTACGGTAATACAACGAGGCAATGTCCCACTCGTCCCTGTACATGAAATAATTGGCCGCCCGCAGAAGGGCCACAGCGTGCCAATGCGACTTAAAATAATCCCTGCTGAGGTTGTTCAGAGGTTTGACGATAGCGGTGTCATCTTCAATCTGTGCGTAAGCATCTACTAAAGTGGCCAGACGCTCCGCATCCAATTCCGGTGTTGGGGCAACGCTGTTCACCAGTGTTTCAATGGCGGCGGAGCCGCGGCCAAGGCGTATCAGGCACTTTGCACGGCCCAAGTCCCATCTCCACGCCCAGGTGCTATTTTGTCGCTCCCTCAGTAATTGCTCGTATCCATTTAACGCATCTGAATATCGGGAGGCCGCGTAGAGCCGCTCCACACGCGCTGTGGCAATTCGATCTGAAACCGGCGGATAGTTTACGCCCAGCTGGCTTCTCAATTTTTCCAGCGTCCCTTCAGCCGCATTGGCTTGAGGGGTAGTGGGGAAGGCGTAATAAATATCCTGCAAGGTCTCCGCGGCTTTCCGCAGTTGCCCGTTATCGGTATAGGCCTGGGCCAACACCAGCGCCAGTGCGGGACGCTCGCGCACCTGGGGCTCGCCTAGCAGAAGTTGAAGTGCCTTCTGCGGTTGCCCGGTCTGCAGATATCCCCACGCCAGCAATTCGATGGCATCGTAACGTTTGGTGCTGCCAGGATAACGCTTATCGAAATCGGCCAGCACGTCTGCCACGCGCTCGGGATGACCGCCCTTGTATGCGGCAGAAGCGCGGTAATATTCCGCCAGGTCGGCAATCGGCGAAGCCGCAGACATAGCCTTTGCCAGATCTGCCTCCGCATCGTCGTATTTTTCAGACTGGTATTCCCGGTAGCCAAGGACAAAATACGCCAGTGCGCGGACTTTCGCGTTCCTGACCGTCACGGAATATCGCCTAAGTTCTGGCCACGTGCCGGCAGAGCCGGCTTTTGAAGCCAGGCGAACCAGGACGGGAGGGAGATCCCTGTGGAGTACGGCCGACGATCGCGCAGCCGATGCCAGGGGCAGGAGAAAAATGCTGATCAGCAAAGTGCAGAGAAATTTCACACTGAAGGACCCGGATAACCGGAACCAAGAAGCGGGGCATCGTTGTGCGCCAGCGTCCTTACAAGTTCTTCGTGGAAGTAATCAATTTTTCTGGCCACAGTATGGGCAAAGCGCTTCTCGTAGGTTTCCCGGCTCCGATCAATATCTTTCTTGAGTCGCTGATAGAGGTCCTTGTTCCTGCGGCCCTCTTCAACACTGCTCTTGTTGTACAACTCGATTTCAGACACCAGCAATCTTGAAAACCGTCTGGCGTCGCGGTGGATCTTCTCCTCAGCTTCTGTCCGTTGCGCAATTTTGGAGCCACCGAAAGAGGCCTGATTTCCCCCGGACGGCTGCGCACTCGCCGCCCACGTTGCCGGTTCTAGTCCCGCATCCGCAGGCGCGACAGCCGCCACTTCCAGGCTGGCCTCGGTGGATGCAACCTCTGGAGTGTGATTGTGGGCAACGATTTCCGGCCTCGGGACGCCAATTCCGAACTCGATGTTGGTTGCCGCAGGCGCAGCAACTGTACTTGCCAATTCAGCCAATGGAGTGGCCACCACTCCGCCAAGGGCGACACTCAGCGCCACCAAGCGGTCCAACTGCGCCCCCGCAAACTCTGCCAGGAGTTTCAGCGAGTCGGTCAGACTTGCGTTGCGCTCCTCGCCGATGTCAGCGTAGAAAATGGCCGCGACCGAACCCGCCGATCGCACGGGGGCCAGCAGGACACGGCTATTTGCACCGGCGCCGAGCTTTGCCAGCACATTGCGATTCTTTTCCAGGCCAGTGGCGTTGGTTTCCACTGCCTCTGCCGTTTCAAACACTCGGCGGAATGGGCCGTCGTGGTTCAGAGAAACCACCAACTCACAAATGTTTTCGCTGGATTTTTCTGGATTGAGTCCCCACGCCGAAGCCGCCCACGCAGCCCGTCCCCGAACGTCAAACACCGCCGTGCGCACGTTCAAGCGCGCTGCTTCCTGGACAAGCACTTCAAATATCTGCCCTGCATAGGTGGCAGCGGCGAGTTTTCGCACGCTGGCAAGGATGCTGGAAGGTGAGATGGCAGTCGTTCCATCACAGTTCTCAAGTGGACCAACCAGATGCGCCGCCGCCTCTTCCAGTTGCTGCTGCTGGCTGCGCAGCAATCGCAGACCTTGATCGAGCCGTGCAATCTGTTCGGCTTGCCGCCTTAAAGCTCTGCGAAGCTGCTCATAATCCTGCCGGACTACCCCAGAGACTTGGTTTGATTGTGTGGTTGCCAACCGCAAAAATCCTCGACCTGCTCCCCCTCGAGTCTCTCTTATCGTACCGCCAAAACCAGTGATGTCAACAGCCATCTCATGATCAGACGGACGCATAAGTAAAGTCTTATTCACGAGCGATTCTTTCAGATTTCTAGCGGTCTCCCCCGTGTTGACACCGTGTCTCTGCGGGCACATACTAAAAACGAGGGGGCGTTCCGGATTCGACGGAAGCTCTCGCGTTCGAAAGGCACGTCGGGGGTCCACACCACCCGTAATCGGAGTGGAACAACATAACTGCCAACACGCAGTTTGCTTACGCTGCCTAATAGGCTAGCGCGTCTCTTCCGCTGATGCCCGCGGGGCGGAAAGAGGCGTCATCCAGCGGGCTGGCCTGGAACCTGCCGCCTGAGGGTTCCGGGTGAGACCGGGCAACCGGGCTCAGGCTAGCTGACGGTTCGTTCTTGCTCGTTCCTGAGGGCCGCCGGCGAAAGCATAAAGCGAACGGGATAAGCGTGTAGTCTTTCGAGCGTAAGGCTTTTCGGACGGGGGTTCGACTCCCCCCGCCTCCACCAAGGAAGTCGAGATCTCTTAATCAATGCAGAGGCAAGTGTGCACCGTCCTTCCCTGGCTTCGCCCACCTGCTCGGTGGCGCTGATAACCTTCCAAAGCTATTAATGTTGAAGAAACGAAGCGCGCAGTAATGCGCTCCGGCCATAAGATTATGCGGGTTCTTCTTACTGAAGCTAAGCAAAGGGGAAGTGCAATTGAACGGGTTCGGGCTTCCTGGGGTGATGAATTGAACCCTCAATGTCTGCCCACTGGAATCTGCTGGCAGCGGTCCGAACGACCGGTTCAATTTTGCCCCGGTACAGACTGGCAACGATTTCCTGAGACTTGCGGTCGAGGCCGGAGGCGTCCCACCGGAGGGTGCTGTATGCCTGGCAAATGGAGTTTTGCATCCTCGGGCAACCGTGACGCGCGCCGTTTTCCAGCCGCGCTGCCGTTTCGCGGAGCCACTTCACTGTGGAGATTGTTGCGCGCCGGCAGATTGGCACGATGTCCCGAGAAATAGGGCCAGCGGCAGCGATGGCACGCCTGCAGACCGGAAGCATCTCCCGAAGGCAACGGTGCGCCACCGCGATGGCTTGGCGCAAGACCGGCTCGGCGCGGCGGAGACACAGCGTTGCGAGTGCGGCGGACCGGCGGGCAAGGTCGCCTGCGATCCAGTTTGAACGCGAGCGCCAGCCCCGGCGAATCGCTCGCTCCGTACCCTGCCAGTGACGGTTGATGCTTCTTCGAACCCGTGGGGCAACCTCGCGGTATCGCCTTCTGGCGACGAAAGCGGCATGGCGGCTGAACGGGACCACATGCCTGCGGTGAAGGGTCGCAAGACAGGCAGAAAGCCACTTGATGAGATTGAGAATCGACGACACCATCAGGCTGTTCCAGCTAATGGGGTCAGGCTCTGCCAGAAAGTCTTCTGTTTCAACCGATTCCAGGCTCATGCCGGACGTGCACACCTGGTCGGGATCGTACAGCACATCGTACTGTCGTCCCTTACCCTCTTCATGCTCAACAATCAGATTGTAGCCGTGCTCGAAAGCGTAGTTGAGCGCTTGGTCGCGCGTGCGGAAAGAGTCCTGGAACTGGACTCGGGCTCGCCAGCGGAAATGCTCGCTGGGAATGACAGCGATTGCTCTGGATGCCTCCATCATCCCCTCCTCCACGCATAATTAGAACCCGAAATCGTTTTCGCGACAATCGGCCAGAGGTGCTACTACCAAGGAGCCAGTGGTAGTAGATACCTGTGAGCCAGTTGAGAACATTAATCAGTTAAGCCTAATGGAATCATTGCGATACGCATTGCCTGGCAAGGGATAAGCGTGGGCTGTAGGGGGGAGCGTGAAGGGCACGGGCATATGGAACTCGTGCCCTTTCACGGAATGTAAGGATGTGCCGCACGTAAAGTTACGGCAGAGTGTTGTAATACACCGTGCCGCTGATCGCACCGCCCGAGCCAACGGCCGAAAAGGCCTGGCCGCCGATCAGTATGAAACGGGGAGTTGCCGTTGGTGATTGCAGCGGGCTGACGACTGCCGCCGCGTTGTACACGTTGGCGCTGATCTGGTTAACGGAAGAGGTGATACCGTTAAACGAGGCCAGTGTGCTGTCCGGGTTAATCTGGCTGCGTTCGAGTTCAAGTGAGCCCGGCAAGCCGTTATAGATACCCTCGGCGTCGATCACCTGGCCGAAAGCCATCCATGTGATCTGCTTCTTCCGGTTCTTGATGGTCGATGAGGTAGCCGTCCACGTACCCACGACTCCGTTCACCGCGCTGGCAAAATTCACATTCTGTATTCCCGTGGCGTTGCCTTGCGCGTTGGGGTCTGTGGAACTCGCGCTGTCGCCGCCTAGCACGTAGAGTTTGCCTGCAAAACCGAAGGCCGTCGCAAAAGAGACCGCAGTCGGATAAGCACTGCTGGACTGAGTCCACGAGCCGAGCGTGCCATCGGCATTCACTGGGGCGGAAAAGACGTCGCTGGAAGGAGTGCCGTCACTCTTCAGGCCCCCGACGACGTAAACGTACCCGTTAAATAACGTTACCGCCGGCCCCACCAGCGATTCCGGCAGCGAAGATTTGAGCTGCGCCCACGGGCCGACGACACCGGTAGTGGGATCGAAGCCTGCATTGAAAACGTCAGTCGTTCCTCCGGGTGCGTCGGTGGAATTTATCTGGCCTCCGATGACATAAATGAAAGCCGAGCCATCGGGAACCAGGGAATTCTCCGGATTGGCTTCCACCATCCCGTGGTGCGCAAGCGGCTCGGGCAGTGTGTTCGGACTCGGCGTCCAGCCGGAGATATTGCCTGTGGGGTCAAGCGGACCGACAAATACGCTTGACGTGTTGCCGGTTCCATCGTACCCGCCCGTGGTCACAACATAAGCGCTGGTGTCACTCACGGGGATGGCCGCAGCGCGCAGGCCGGTTAGGGGCGTGGGAAGAGCGGTTGCTTGCGTCCACTGCACGTTGTTCACATCAAAGGTGAGGGTCTGGATGAGGGTGAGGTTGACCGTGTTGCTGGTCCCACCGCTTGTCTTGACCGACACAGTGACGGTGCCGGGCAGCGTGAAGTTGGTTGTACCGTTACCTGTGGGCACGTTGACCGCAATTCCGGTGTCAGTCCAGCCGCCGGCATTTGGCGTAACTGTGGCCGTGATCCCGCTGGACGACTGGGCAAAGATCACCTGTCCCGGCGAGCTCTGGAAACCGCTGCCGTTGATTTCAATGGGAAGGCCAACCGGGCTGGAGGGATCGGTTGAAGAGTTGACATTCTGAATCACGGGAACCGGAGGCGGAGTAACGTTGCCACTTCCACTTGATCCCCCGCAGGAAATGAAAAACAAGGCTGACGCGGCAAAAAGGAAGGCAAACCCTCCCGCCACTGATATAAATCGGGCCCGATTACCTGTTGCTCTGAACCTTGCCGAGAGAACGGACAGGTTTTCTGACAGAAACTGCATAGTACTACCTCCATCACGTTTGCCACGCTGCTGGCGTTCAGTGGCAGTCTAAGCTTCCCCTCTCCAGCGCCGGATTATAGATCACTTAGTCAAAAGAGCGGAAGTATACTTTAGTTCTATTGGTGTTTCATGCCTTTGCTGTTGAAGCCAAAAGACTTGTGCGTACCAAGGCCCTCGGCGGGGGGTACTTTAGTACCATTGCCGGGAACCGATGGTTTATGGTAAACGAGTTAAAGAGGGGTGCTGTCCGTTGGTGGGCAGGGGTACGTTGGCTGGCGATACTCGACTTGATGGGGCTCAATGACGAAACTCTCCCTCGTTTTGCCGGTGCGGGCAGGCTCGACGTGCCCGGTACGTTATTTCTCAGGAGGCATGTATGAAACGATTCTTGCAGGCAAGTCTTATAGGTTTACTTACATTTTCTTTTGCTCTGCTAGTGATGCCAGCGGCGGCTGTGGCCCAGCAACCAACTAATGATCAGTCCACACTGACGCTGAAGCAGGTGAAAGAGCGACTGAAACAGAACAAGCAATACCTGAATAAGGCGAAGAAAATGGCCAAGGCCGGAGATGCGCAAGGGCTGAATACAGCCCTCGATAACTACGACCGCAACATGGCAGGCCTGAACACGGCGATCAGCCACGGAGGGATTCAGGGCAGTCCGTCGCAACAGCAGGACGCCTATAACCGCGTTCAGTCAGCTACCCAGAAGCACATCGATGTGCTGAACGGCCTGCTCAGCAAAGTCCCGTCGCAGGCGGTCCCTCACATTCAGCATGCCATCGATGTTTCACAGACCGGGCAGCAGACCGCTCTCTCCCATTTGAGCCAGTTGCATGCCCAGCAGCAGACCATGGGACAGGCCAACCGTCCGAGCTTCGGGCAGGCTGGAGGTCCGGACCATTCCGCGGGAATGGGCCGCGCCGGAGAAACGGGTGGCATTGGCGGTAATGCCGGAATGGCTGGCGGCATGGGCCGCATGGGTGGCGGGCCTCCCGTAGGCGGTGGCCGCGGCCGGTAGTTTTTCGAAATCCAAACAATATCACAACGCAGAGTTGTGCACGTCTGGCGCATGGCTCTGCGTTTCTTTTTGTCTGCCGGCCACAAGGAGTTTGCCTTGCAAAGGAAAACTCCCCACATTCCTAAATGTGGTCGCGCGGCGTTTATGCTGATTGCCCCGCGGATAAATCCATTCCTATGGAAAAAAGCAAACTACTATTCTGCAATGTAAGTTCGTTCACAAAAGCGGTTGACTTTGTTTCGGAGCGAAGCTTTTCGGGCCTGGTCCGGAGTGAATACAACTATTCTGTAGTGCTGCTTGGTGAAGACGGTGAGTTTCATCTTCTGATGGAGTTCGATAACGTACGGATTACTCGCGAACCGCGATCAATCATGCCTGGTGATTACGGGAGAAGGCTGACTTCAAAGCAACTGGACGATCTTGCCAGTTTCCGGATCTTGGTGCAGCATACAAGGGTTTGCAGACAAAAAGTGCGGTTGCGCAACATTCCGAATGACGGTCCTGGGGACATGTTGATTCCGGAGCGAGGAATTTTAAGGCGGTTGTCGCAGCCGCAACAGGAGATGGAGGGTCTGTAATGCGCACTGAATCCCGCATCTCGAAAGGGGTAGTGCTGTTAATGAAACCATACATCTTTGGTTTGATCCTTTTAGTTGGCCTGCCGATGGCCGTAAGTGCGCAGGCTGCTCCACGTAAGTTTGAACTCCGCGCACAGTCGCCAAAGTTCTGGAAACTGATCGGGCGGCATGCGCAGCTCACGCGCATGGCCACAGGCTTTGGATTTACAGAAGGACCGGTGTGGGACACGCAGGGATTTCTTTATGTGAGCGACGAAACACTGAATGAAATTTTCCGCGTTTACCCCGACGGCCATCGTGAGACTCTCATTAAACTCGGCGACCCGGATGGGAACACCTTTGATCACGAGCTTCGGCTCCTCGATTGCGCAAGTGTTTTGAGGGCGATTATTCAGATCGATCCGAATGGCCAGTACAAGGTTCTCGCGGACCGCTACCAGGGGAAAAGGTTCAACAGCCCGAATGATGTTGTGATTGGTCCTGATGGCGCTATCTACTTTACAGATCCGACGCTTGACCTTCCCAAGGGACAAAAGCAGGAAATTCCTTTCCAGGGCGTTTACCGGCTTGACGGGCAAGGCAATGTCCAGCTTCTGATTAAGGACATGGCTCAGCCAAACGGCCTGGCGTTTTCGCCGGATGGTAAAAAACTCTACGTAGATGACAGTGAGCGGAAGGACATCCGCGTGTACGATTTTCTGCCGGGCGGCAAGGTGGCCAATGGCAGGCTGTTCGGCCGCGAAGAGGGTGGCCCGAATGACGGTGTGCCGGACGGTATGCGGGTTGACCGCGCAGGAAATCTGTACGTAGTCGGACCCCTGGGCATCTGGGTCTGGGATGCCGCAGGGAACCATCTGGGCACGATTGTTGTTCCTGAGCAGCCTGCCAATCTGACCTGGGGCGATGCCGATTACGGGACGCTTTACATTACCGCGACGACATCAGTTTACAAGATTCGAACTCGTGTCCACGGGTTCGTGCCCTACCTCGTGAAGACGCGGCATCAATAGAACCTGGCTGACTGTGGAATCCTGCAAGTTTTGACCAACGTTTTACTGGCCGGGTTCGCCGTTCGCTGCGGAGGCAGGATCGTTTGGCAAAATGATCTTCGCCCCCGGTCCCCAAGTGCGATGTGCCTGAGAAGGATGCCTTTCAGCCATGGCGGCAGTTCGGTCCGGGGATTGCGCCTTCTATTTTGCTGATGCCGGTGACACCCCGGAGATACGAGAAGCGGACCCTAACACATAACATTTTGGAAACGCACAAAATAATTGCACGGGGCCGCGTTCCTGCGTATATAGTGGGTTCAGTTGGAGTCGTCTGAATGAATCCAAATTTTCCGGCGTGATCCGCGAGCCGAGCCCGTGGAGTGCGTTCGTGCAGGGTCCTCGGACCGGAATGTCTTCACACCGGCGCAAGGAGAGAATACCAGTGATGAAAAGAGGGTTGATGATCCTGGCGATCACTTCGGTGGCAGCTTTTGCGATTCGATGTGCGGCACCACAGCCCCCGCAGCCCGTGGAACAGGTGAAAGCTGTTAATCCGCCGGGGACTCCGGAAGGCCTGCCTTTCAGCAATGGACTTCTTGTCGGTAACGCCCTCTACGTGGCGGGCACTGAGGGAACCGACGCCAGCGGAAAACTTGAGCCTGATATTGAGGGCCAGACCCGCGCCGCTCTGGAATTGATCCAGAAGGTCGTCCAGGGTGGAGGGATGACCATGGGTAACGTGGTTGCTGTAAACGTCTACCTGTCGGACATCAACGACTTCGGGAAGATGAACAGCGTCTACAAGACATTTTTCCCGGACCCGAAACCTACGCGCACCACCGTGCAGGTGGCCGGACTGGTGAATGGCGCAAAAATTGAGATCTCTGCCATCGCTGTCAAACCTCGATAGACAGGAGCTGGCGCGGGCTGCCTGGCAGGAACATTTCGAAAAACCAGGGTAAACTTTTGTGGAGAATCACAGAAATTTTTCCTGCCGGACAACCGCGTAAGCTTCACTCAATTCCCAACATGAAGGGAGAATGAAAGGCCATGTTTCATCGCACGCACAAAATGATGTTCCTTTTATCCGCGCTCGTCCTGAGTTCCATTATTGTGAGCCCCGCCTATGGTCAGCTTGGGCTGTTTTCGAAGCAGCAACTCGTCGAGTTCACGCCGGATTGGCACGGGGCGCGGTTTGCCGACGGGCGACCGGACGTACCAGATTCAATGCTCCAGCGCATGAAGGACGTGACGGCGGAACAAGCATGGGAAGTGCTGCAGCGGGCAGGATATCACAACCAGTTTGAGTCTGGGTGGACGGTGATCAATCCGCAAAAGCAAAGGCTGGTGGGGCGCGTGGTGACGGCAGTGTTTATGCCTTACAGGCCGGATGTGGATTCGGTAATCCGGGCCAATGGGAAAAAGGAAGGAGATACGGTGTCCGGGGAGAATTCCTGGATCATCAATCGGCTCCAGCCGGGCGACGTAATGGTAGTGGACCTGTTCGGGAAGATCAAGGACGGGACTATCATCGGCGGGAATCTGGCCACCTCGGTATATACCAAGAGTCGTAACGGAATCATAGTGAACGGATCGATTCGCGATACGACTGAGATCGAGGAGATGAAGGGGTTCGAGGTCTTTTGCCGGGGCACCGATCCATCGGCATTAAAGAATGTGATGCTCATGGGGATCAACGTGCCGATCCGGATGGGGCAGGCAACAGTGATGCCGGGGGATGTGGCAGTGAGCGATCCCGAAGGGATCACGTTCATTCCTCCGCAACTGGTGGAAAAAGTGGCGGACCACGCGGAGATGGATCACTTGGTCGATGATTGGGGGATGATGATGCTTCGGGAGAAGAAGTACAGCCCGGGGCAAATCGACGGCCGCTGGACACGACAGATGATTGAAGAATTCAACGCCTACGCGGCCAAACGTGGGTCAAAGCTGCGGATGGAGCTGCCGAAATAGAGCTCCTTCAACGAAATTGCCGGGCCAGCCTTCGTCTCCCGCTGGTTGTTCAGTGCGTTGCGCGGCTCCCTTCATGATATTCATAGTTTCTTGGGCCCGGACGTGTGGATCGCAGCTCTGGAAACAACAGGCCTGGGTCCACGTTGAGCAGGTCGTAGAGCGACAGATTCTTTGGCCTCTGGGAAGTTCGTATGCATTGTGACCGTGATGTAGCCATTCGGACTTGCGTGGAGGATTATAAGGGCTGAGAGTCATACAAATTTATCACAACTGCCGACATTGTTCTGATTCGTAGCTTGAATGATTCCAGACTTCCGGTGTGTTCATTGGCTGGAGCTGAGGAGGGGAAAAAACCATGCTCAACGTGCTTGGAATTCGCAAGGAACTCACGTCGTTGATACATTCGCCCGCTGCGGAGTCTGGTTCGGGTGCCGGCCCGGCGGCAATTTCATCTGCTGGAGCTGCGCAGAATGAGAGCGGGATTCGGAAGCTGAGTTATGACGGCAGTCCTGCCAAAGGAGGAATCGCCCCGGTCGTTGTGCACAATGGCCTGATCTACGTGGCGGGCCAGGGCGCCAACGAAAATCAGGCGGAGGCGACCCTGGACATCACAACACATGTTCAGCGGGCCATGGACAACGTGAAGAAACTGGTGGAGGTTGCCGGTGGCGACATGGACCATGTCCTGCAGTTGACGGTTTATCTGGCTTCGCTTGAATTTTATGACGCCATGAACCGCGCCTACCGGCCCTACTTTCCTAACGGGGGCCCGGCGCGCTGCACGGTTTCGGTGGCCGGAATCCCGGGGAAATCTCTGGTTGAAATAAGCTGCATTGCTGCAGTCGTGCGGCACTAGACACGAATTCGCGGGACATACAGGAGGAGATGATGGCGACAGGACAAAATGAGAAGCGTCGTGCATTCCTGGCGAACCTGGCGGCAATTGCAGCTTCGATATGGGCCGCGCCCAAGCTGCTGGCAAAGGCAGCCGCGCCGCAGGCTCAGGCGAAACGTCACGGTCCGATGGTGCACGACGGGCTGATTTACATTTCAGGGCAGGGTGCAAATGACAGCGGGGCCGTTCAGGGCTCGACCATTGGAGACCATACGCGAAAGGTGATGGAGAACATCAAGAGGGTTGTGGAAGAAGGTGGCGGGACAATGGACAGCATCCTGCAACTGAATGTCTACCTGGCCACGCTGGAACATTATGAAGAGATGAACAAGGTGTACTATTCCTACTTCCCAAATGGCGGCCCGGCGCGCTGCACGGTTGCGGTATGCGGAATCCCTGGCCGCTCGCTGCTTGAGATCAGCGGGATTGCAGCGGTGGTAAAGTAAAACAGCATCAGAGTGCGCAAGAGGGGGAAACCATGAGTATCAGTAGCAAGTGGAATCGTCGTTCGTTCCTGGGCGGACTGGGAGTGGCAGCAAGCTCGTTATTTGGCGCGCGCAAGTTGAGCGCCTGGCCTGGGGCGCCGCCTGCGCGGGAGGAAAAGTGGCCTGACCTCGTCAAGGTCACCGGTTTCGGCTCAACCGGAAATGTTTATGAGGAGCTCGGTGTGGCCCCGCTCATCAACGGCCAGGGAACCATGACGATGCTCGGTGGCTCGCTGATACCTGCTGAGGTGGAAACCGTAATGGGTTACGCCGCGCAGCACTTTGTCAGCATTCCGGAGCTGGAAGTTGCCGCTGGAAAGAAAATTGCGGAAATGCTGAAGCTGCCCGCGGGATACACCGGGTTGGTAACATCCGGAGCGGCGGGCGCAATGACCTGCGGCTACGCGGGGGTGCTCACCGGAGACAACGAGGAGTTCATCAAGCGGCTTCCTGACCTCACGGGCATGAAGTCTGAGGTCATTATCCAGAAGTCCCATCGCTATCCTTTCGACCACCAGATTCGCGCCACGGGCGTGAAGCTGGTTGAAATCGAAACGCGTGAAGACCTGCGGAATGCGATCAGCCCGCGCACGGCGATGCTGCATTTCACGAACTATCTGAACGATGAAGGACAGATCAAAGTGGACGAGTGGGTGAAGCTTTCCCGGCAGTATAAGCTTCCGTGCTTCAACGACGCGGCTGCGGACACCCCGCCGATTTCCCGTCTTTGGGATTACGTCAACATGGGTTACGACTTGGTGGCATTCAGCGGCGGCAAGGACATTCGCGGACCGCAATGCGCCGGACTGCTGCTTGGGCGGGAGGACCTGATTCACTACGCACTGCTGAACAACAGCCCTTATGAAGATACCATTGGGCGCGGACAGAAAATTGGCAAAGAAGAAATCGTAGGAATGGTGAAGGCTCTCGAACTCTTCCTCGCTTCAGACCAGAAAGCCATGCTGGAGCTCTACTGGAGCCAGTTGGACACGGTGTCACACGAAGTTACTAAGATTCCCGGCGTGAGCACGGCCTACCATTACGATCCCAATCAGATCGCGAACAACACCGTAGGAATGGACATCTACTGGGACCCTCGCCGTATTTCACTTTCCTCTGAGGACGCGCTCGAAGAACTCCGAAAAGGGAAACCCTCGATCGTGATGGTTGGCGGCAGGCATGGCGACGGACTGGGTTTGACGCCGTGGCAATTGAAGCCGGGTGAGGAAAAAATTATTGCCCGGCGCGTGTCAGAAATTCTGCGGGCCCACAGGGCCTCTTCATGAAGGAATGCGATTCTCGGTCCCTGGTTGATTTACTCTCAGCGCCAGGTATGGTCCCAGGTGCGCTTTTCGTTTCACTCGGTTGTCGGCTCAAAGTAGGGCGTGCCGCGCTGGTGACCTGTCTTCAAGGGATCTGCGACTTTTCGGGCAGACCTTGGCGGCGGCTAAACGTAAGGAATATTCCGGCTGGCGAGAATTCCCTTGATGTAGCCGACGGCAAATATCTTGCCCAGAACTCCGTACCCGGGTTGCACATTCGTTTCCCCATCAAGGATCGGGTCGTGGTCCGGACGCAGCGGGACGTGAACGCCGCTGTCATGGAGCGCCTGGAACACCTTGCCGAAGTCGATGGCGCCGTTGTCCTGAAACGTCTCGACAAAATTGTCGCGCGTGCCCCTGAGGTTGCGCGCGTGGATGTAGAAGATCTTTTTCTCGCGGCCGAACTCCCGCGCCACGGATTCAAGGTTTGCGCCCATCAGGTAGTAGACGGAAATCTCAAAGGTCACGCCGTTCACCGGGCTCGGCACAATGTTCATCACGCGGCGGTAGGCGTCCGGGCTGATGATGATGCGGGAGATGCCGCGCAGTTCCGGCACAGGCGGATCGTCAGGATGCAGGGCCATCTTCACGCCGGCCTTCTCGGCCTCCGGAACGACGGCCTTCAGAAAATAGGTGATGTTGTCCCACATCTTCTCTTCGCTGATCCGGCCCCACTGGGTAAGTCCCTTGGGAACATCGTGAATGTTGAATGACACTGAACTGCAGCCTCCGCGGCCGGGGAAGTGCATGTTGGTGCGGTACCAGTCGATGCCCGCCATGAAGTCGTAACAGACCACGGGAATGCCGGCTTTGCCGATGGCGTGAATGGCCGCGATGTAATTCTCAATCTCTTCGTCGCGGCCCGGGAGTCCCAGCTTGATTTTCTCCGCCGGCACGGGATGGCTCTCAATTCCCGCAATGCTGAGGCCGACAGCATCGTAGCCGGCTTTGATTTTGGCCACGGTATCAACGTACTGCGAGCGCGGAACGCGACTGAGTTCAGAGGCCGTCCCGGCAATGGCGTGGGTGACGCCGATTTGTTCGGAGAGCTTCACGCGGTGCGGGTCGTTGTCGCCCCAAATAAGACAGATTTTGAATTTGTCGCCATCGGAGGCTGACGGGCTTTGCGCGGATCGGGCCGGCGTCCCTGTAGCGGCTGCAGGAACCGCCGCGGCGGCAAACGTTGCCAGCACCCCCTGCATACATTCCCGCCGGTTAAGCTTGGGCATACTCAATTCCTCCCTGGCCTCTGGCCCTGAGAAATCTGCCGTGACCGCACACATGGTGATGTTGAAACGTGCCGAAAACAGGAGGCAGTTTATACGGAATGCAAGCGAGAGGCAAGCCGCAGTTCGCACACTTCTTCTCAGGGAAACGGAGCAGCACGCCACGCGGTGCGCCGCTTGCCGCGCACGGTTCAGGATTCATTCACCGGCTTCGTTTGAATGTGGTAAAGTTTTCCGCGGGAGCATGAATACCTGCAATCCACGCTTCTGCGAGGTGTTAGCAGCCAATTCCAACGATAATCATCCCACCCCTGGAGGATGGTTCCCATGGCCTTCCAAAGAGTTCGTGCTTTCGAGATCATATTTCTTATTGGAGCCCTGACTATTTCATCTGCCATTGTGTCCGGCCAGCAGCAGAAGCCGCGCTATGACCTTCTGCTGAAAGGCGGACACGTCATTGATCCCGCCAATCACATTGACCGCGTGATGGACGTCGCTGTTGCGGACAGCAAGATCGCCGCGGTGCAACCGGATATCCCGTCGGCCGACGCAGGCAAGGTGGTGAACGTCCAGGGGCTTTACGTCACGCCGGGACTGATTGACATCCATGTTCATATCGGCTACGGAGGAGCGCCGGACAACTGGTATTCACCGAGTGCGCGTTCCCATATACCGCCGTTTGGAATGCCGCCCGATCTGATGTTTAATTCAGGTGTCACAACCGTGGTGGACGCGGGAAGTTCGGGCGCCGCGACCTTTCTGCGCGAAAAAGAGATGGTGATGGACCATGCCAGGATTCGCGTGCTGGCCTTCCTGAACATCGTTGCCGACGGGATGAACGGCGGGCTGGAACAGACGGTGGACCAGATGAATCCGAAGCTGTGCGCGGAGACGATTGAAAAATACCGCGACCTGGTCGTGGGGGTGAAAACAGCCCACTACTGGACCGGGAAGCCGTGGGATGGCGAGCACCAGCCCTGGACTGCCGTCGATCGCGCAGAAGAGTGCGCCCGCATGGCGAATGTGCCGGTGATGGTTGACTTCTGGCCACGCCCGCCCCTGCGGTCGTACGCCGAGCTGATCCTGAAGAAGATGCGCCCGGGCGACATTCATACGCACGTCTTTGCGCAGCAGTTTCCGATCATTATGCCCAACGGCAAACTGAACCCCATCATGGAAGAGGCGCGCAAGCGCGGCGTGATTTTTGACGTGGGACACGGCGGCGGAAGTTTCTGGTTCCGGAATGCCGTCCCGGCGGTCGAGCAAGGCTTCCTGCCGGATTCCATCTCGACCGACCTGCACATGGAAAGCATGACCTGGAAGGCCATCAGCATGGTGAACGTGATGTCGAAATTCCTGGCCATGGGCGTACCGCTCGAGACGGTGGTCCGCGAATCGACAGTGAATCCGGCGCATGAGATTCACCGGCCGGAACTGGGAACGCTTTCCGTGGGGCGCGGGGCCGATATTGCCGTGCTGCAGGAATTGCACGGAAAATATAGCTATGCCGATGATGGCTATGCCCGGCTGGATGGGAACGTCGAATTGATTGCCCGTATGACGGTGCGGGCCGGCCGGATCGTGTTTGATCCCTCTGGACTCAGCATGGTGGAATGGCAAAAAGCGCGGAAGCAGTATTTCACGCCGCCTACCGAGGGCGCACATCGCCCATCGACGGCGGACGACTATCCGCGGTGACGAACATGGACAAGCGGGCTGCGGGCTGAGCTTCACGCAGCAAGTCACGCAGCCACTACGAAGGACCTGGGTGCGGACATGAAACGGAGAACTTTCCTTCAGAGCGCGTGGCTGGGATATGCCGGCTCAATGGTCAGCCGGCTGAAGGCGCAGGGTGCGAAGCCGTTCTCGCGGCCCAAGGCGCCGCCGATCGAGACTCACGGATTACAGGATTACAAGCCTTCGCCGCTAGGCATGCCGGGGCTTTTTCCCGGCCGCGTCGTTGAGGTCGTTGATCCGGGTGCGATTGCGAACAATCACGTTTCGCAACCTGCTGTGGGCCGCATGCTGGAACGCGGCATGGTGGAACTCACCGGAAGAAGCAACGTCGAGGATGCCTGGAGGCTCTTCATCCAGCCCACGGACGTGGTCGGGATCAAGATCAATCCTTCGGGCGCTCCAGCGTGCTATTCGTCTCCTGAAATCGTGCGGGAAATTATCAGTGCCGTGGAGAGGGTTGGAGTCCCCCGGCACAATATCGTGATTTATGATCGGTATTCGTATGAGGTCCAGCTTGGCAGCTACAGCGCCTTCCTGCCGGTTGGCGTGCGCCTGGTCGGCATTGAAAACTCCGTTCTTGATCTCTCCGGATACGACATGGACGTTTATTGCCAGGCGGATTTCTTTGGCGAATGGGAAACGCGTTCTTACCTTGCCGCGGTGGTCTCGCAACAGGTGACCAAAATCATCAATGTTCCCACGCTGAAGGACCACTCGGCTTCAGGCGTGACGGGATGCCTGAAGAACCTGGCGTACGGTTCATTCAACAACGTCGCGCGCTCACACCAGGAGCCGATTACTTATACCGACCCTTTGATTGGGGTGATGTGTACGGTTGAGCCGCTGCGATCTAAGGCTGTTCTGCACATCATGGACGGTATGCGGGAAGTCTGGCACGGAGGACCGCTCACCCAGGTCCAGAGTTTCATCGCGCAGCCTGGAATGCTGATGCTGGGCACCGACCCGGTGGCGGTTGACACGACTGAACTGGACATCATTCAGAAGAAAAGGCAGGCGGAAGGTGCGCTTTCGCTGTGGGACCGGAACCCGAAAAACCTCACTCATGATTCAAACGAGTTTTACCACAACTCTCACTTGAACCTCTTCTACCGCCAGCCGGGACACATCGCGGCGGCAGGGAAGCTGGGTCTGGGAATTTCCGACTTCCAGAAAATTGATCGTCAAAAAATCCAACTGTGAACGTGGGATCCATGAACCCTCAGAATTCTGACGCGGAGCAATGGGCTACGCTGCTGAGCGACCGCGAGCGTACGGGAGGTCTGGGCGTAAGGCATGTTTCGGCGCCTAATCAGACCCGCTGGCGCGTGCGGCTTGCGAAGTCAGTCCGCTCGGCGCCGGTGCTGGGGGGCGACCTTCTTTTTGTCACGTGCCTCGATGGCTTCCTGCATGCTATCGACACCAGAACGGGCAGGCACGCCTGGAAATTCGATGCCGGAAACCAAATCCACTCGACTCCGTCGCTTGCAGGCAACAAGGTCCTGTTCGGTTGTGGCGGCGGCAGCGTGTATGCGCTCGAGCGCAGTTCGGGCCGGGAAATCTGGGAGTTCGCAACAAAAGCAGAGGTCTGGCCGTCGCCCGTGGTCCAGAACGGCAAAGTCTTTTTTGGCTCAGCAGACGGAAATTTCTATGCCGTTGATTTCGAAAGCGGCAAACGCGAATGGGCGCGATCTCTGGATGCGCGTATTTACTCAACGGCCTTTGCCACCGCGGGACGGCTCTACTTCGGATGCAGCGACAACCACGTTTATTGTTTGGAGGAGTCGTCGGGCAAAGTGCTGTGGAGCACTCCCACTGGCAATGTTATTGATTCTTCGCCGGCGGTGGACGGAGACACAGTGGTCGTCGGATCGGAAGACTTTGCAGTCTATGCGCTCGACGCCGCCAGCGGTGCCGTTCGTTGGAAATTTGAAACCGGATTGGGCATTTCCTCTTCGCCCGCGATCAGCGGCGGCACAGTATTTATCGGCAGCAAGGACAATTTTTTCTACGCTCTCGATCTTCGCACCGGGAGCCTGCGCTGGAAGACCGATTTGAACACCAGCGTGACAGCGTCGCCGGTGGTGGCGGAGGGTGTTGTTTGCATTCAGGCCGGCGGCCTCGTGGCACTGGATATCGCAACAGGCAAGGTGGCCTGGCGGGCCGCGCTGGGCGGGTCGCTCCAGTCGGTCCCGGTCCTTACGGGGCGTTATATTTATCTGTCCGGCATTCAGGGGACTGTCTATGCGCTTGAGTAACACTGTCCCTCTCAACGCCGCCCTGCTGCTCATGGCCCTGGGCCCGGTCTATCCGGTGACTCATGCAAACGAGCTTGTTTACAGGAAGTATTACGCCATGGGGACGGTCTTTGAGATCGCGGCCTATGGCCCTTCACCATCGCAAACATCACTGGCTATTGATCAGGCGTTCAAAGAGGTGGTTCGCCTGGATCATGTGATGAGCGATTACATTTCCAACAGCGATTTGAGCCGCATCAACCGCACCGCGCACTTCCGCCCCGAGCCGATTCCCCCCGACCTCTACCAGGTGATCCAGCAGTCGCTTGTCTATTCGCGCCTGTCGATGGGCAAGTTCGATATCACGGTGGGACCGCTCGCCCTGCTGTGGAAAGCGGAGATCCGGGACGGGACCGTTCCTTCCAAGGCAGAAGAAGACAAGCTGCGGCGGTGCGTGGGATGGCGCAACGTCGTCTTGATTCCACCTGATCACATTGAGTTCCGATCGCCGTGCATGGCCATCGACCTGGGAGCCATCGGCAAGGGATACGCAGTGGACCGGGCCGCGGCGGTATTGCGGTCTCATGGAATCGACAGTGCCCTGATCTGCGCCGGAAGCAGCACCATTTATGCGATGGGCGCACCGCCGGGCGGCGACGCTTGGACGGTCCAGCTTCGGGACCCTTCGCGAAAACTGAATCCGGGAGTCCGCCTGAGTGGAAACAGCGTTTCGACTTCAGAACAGACGCGCAATCCTGAGCCTGGAAGCGGGCCGTTCGGGCATATCATCGATCCCGCAAAAGGTGTGCCCATGAAAACGTCTTACGCTGTCAGTGTGGTTGCGGGCTCAGCCACGGCGTCGGATGCGCTCTCCACAACTTTGCTGCTGATGGGGCCAGAGCGGGGAAAAGAGCTCGTCAGGAAGTTGCCGAACGTGGCGGCCATCTGGATCTCAGACCGCGGAAAATCCGAAATGATTTCTACCGGGCCGCAGATTACGACAGGTTCTACGGCCGGCGCAAATCGTTAAGGGAATCTTCAGATATGCAAACTTTGCGACTGCTTGTCCTCGGTTGTTTCCTGTTGCTGGGCACGATGCCGGCGCAAGGACGCGTATTCCTTCAATGGACCGAACCTGCCATTCCGCCTGCCACGGAGATCGGCGCCAGGGACGTGGTTGTGCCGTGGGCGCCCGGCAACATCCAGTTGATGAAGACCGCCCGGGAACGCGGTTATCGCGTCTTTGCCGAAGTCAACGCTGCGAATGCCGTCGCTGCCGCAGACGCGGCTGCTGCAAGCGCGCTTGCAGGCATCATTGTAGAGAGAGATTCCAACGTTCCCGGCCAGGGACAGGTGGGGGCGCTGATCGTGCGATTGCGGAAGTCGCGCCCGGGTCTTTCAATTCTTGAACTCGACCCGGG
>JAJYLL010000134.1 GCA_021787735.1 Acidobacteriota bacterium
TCGCCGGCAAGAGGAAGAGGACAAGCGCCTGGATCAAATGGGGCTTTGGTAAGCGGCCACCCTCGGGTGGCCCCAGAACGACGGGGCCGCGTTAGCGACCCCCAATAGCCGCTTTGAGCGGCTCACATCCTAAAGCCCCCAGCTCTGCCGGGGGATATTTACCGGCTAAAGATGGAATGTAGCCTATCAACAGAGCCTCGCCTGCGCGGGCCAATGCCTCTCCCGGAAGGTAACACTGCGCGCCAGTCCACGCTTCCCCTGGGTTTGCCCGAACCGTCCCGCTCGCCCTGGGTCCGCAGCGTTCCGGTTGATGCCGTGAGCTTCTGCCCGAATACGCCGCAAACGCGGCCTTGGTTTTGCCACCGGTGCAAACTGCGGCCATTGCCGCGCACCGGGCACTGCCCGAGTCATCCCGAGTTTCCCACCTGGGTATCACGATGGCACTTGCCGGGCGGCCAGCACGTACTCCACTTTGAAGACGGGCACCTGGAAAACGTCATACCCAACCACGTAAAACCGCCTGGCCGCACCATGGGCGCGGGCGATGCGTGCCAGATCAAGTCCACCCTGCACCACCGGAACCCGTTTGGGCGAATGTTCGAGGCCCAGCCGTTCTCCCAGGTTCTGCTTTAACGTCCAATTGCCGAATGCCTCTCCGCCCGTAGCGATAAACCTTGCCACGTGCTGGCGAAGGTCCATCACGTCCAGCACACGCGGACTCTGCGGATAGACAATCGCGACCAGTCCGGCATCATCGAAGGTGTCACCAGCGGGCAACCTGTTTTCATAGACCCGCAGCGAGTTGAAGTGAGTCTCCGAAGGCAAGGCGGCCTCTTCCCATCGCCGAAGCTTTTTCGTCACCACCGCCGGGGCGTTGGCAAGGGCGCTTCCCCACAGCCTATCTCGCTCCCAGGTGCCCGGCAGCGATCCGGTGGCCCGCAGCAGTCCCAGGGCGTTGCCGGTACCGTCCACATCGGCATGAGTGCTGCTGGTGTAGAGGCTGAACCCTCCCTCAGCAGGGCGGAAGAAGCGGTAGCGTTCGGCCAGAAAGGTCTCCATCGCCGCACGAGCAAGCACCTGGTCGGACTCTGACAGATGGCCCCACAGGCGTGTAATTGTTTCCGCTCCCTGCGACTGTTCCAGGCTCCACGCGTGTTGTGCTGCCGCGTTGTCAGGGACCGGCTTGTCCAGAATCTTCAGCAGGTTGTGCGCCAGCTTTCCGGCGTAACGGAGCGGATATTTCTCGCTTTGGTTCTCGCCATCCTTGGTCAGCACCAGCTTCAGAACGTGGTAGGTGGAGTTGGCATCCATGTTTTGCCGCCACTTCGCGGGATTCCCGACCCGGGTTCCCCAGAAGCCCGTAGCAGGGTCCTGGGTATCGTAGAACCATTGGCGAAGGGCGTCCTTCCATGCATCTGAAAAATGGTAGAGGCCGGCTTGCTCCAGCAGGTCGTAGCCGCTCAGTTCGGAGCCAGCCGTATAAGGCCCGGGGCCTCCCAGCCGGGCCCAGGTTTCATGCAGATAGAGGTTAGAGTCCAGAAAAGTTCGAAGCTGTTCCGGCGTCTGGATCCGGCCAAGAAAGCGCAGCGGGTACTTGAGCTTCAGCGGCCGGCCCGTCTGGCGCGACAGCCCCTCCAGGGCCTCCACGGCGTTGAGGGTGGGCCCGATGTAGGTGAAATACGGATAGCGCGGGTCCATAAAGGCGCCGGTTGACGGGTCCTGCCGGTCAAGCAGAAAGTCCATCATCTGGCCGGATGAAGCCGCCTCAGGCATCTTAAACAGCCCATCGGTGGTTTCCATTTCATGCCGGATGCGCCGCAGCGTGGTGAAGGCCGTCAGGTAGCGGCCTGCGTTCAAGTAGTACTGGACGGCCACCAATTTGAACTCGAACTCGCCCATGTAGTAACCCTGGGCTTTCAGTTCCGCATTTCGCCGGAACAGGCGGGGAACCGACTTGACGCTGGCGCGGATGTATAAACCTGCCGCCAACGCAGCAACCGCGGCTGCGGCCGCGAGCGCAATCAGGATGCGTTTCAGCACAGTGCGCCTCCTGCAGGCATGCGCATTCACTTCACTTATGGCGAATGCGCCATCTCCCACCAATATACCGCTTGTTTGAAGTCATAAGAGCCGGGACGGAATGAAGAAATACGAGTTGCGAATTAGTCGTCTGGCGCATAGATCAAAGTTTTTGCGTGGGTGGTGGGCCGATGAATCGGGGAGACCTTGCGAAGCGAGAGGTTCTTAACAATGTGTTCGCCCTGTCAAACAAAACAAACCACCATGATTATTCCCGTCGCCAACTTCGTCGATATTCCTTCCGCACATGAAGCCCCTGGAGGAGGCGGAAGAATTTAGCCCATGGCGCAAGCCATGGGAAAACGTGCCACCATGACGCCGCATAGCCCCGGAGGGGCGTAAGACGTCATTCCCAAATGTACCGCTCGCCGTATCGAACACAGTTCATATTGAGGAAGCTGATGAATTCCCTCGGAAACGATACGCGACGGTTTTGCCTTCAAGTTCGCGGACGATTCCGCCCGTGGAGGCGAGGAGGTCGGACTTGAGATCGGGAACGGTGAGAGGTTCATGGTTTTGGGTGTTGAAGATGACATGGGTTAAAAGGTTGAAAAAAGTGTGTCCCATATCTTTCGCCCCTCTGGGGCTCCGAGGAGTTTAATCTGAATTGAATCCCACGGCTTGCGCCGTGGGCTAAATTCTTTCGGCCCTCCAGGCCTTGGCCGCCGCGCAAAAACGCTGCTTCAACGGCCACTTTAAACTTTCCCCTTGATTATTGACAGGAGTGGTGGTACAAGCGTATTGTCAACGACTGAGGGGAGAGTGCATGAGCAAACCGAGTGACCTGGTCCAGGGAACGCTGGACCTTCTGATTCTCAAGACGATTGTGTTTGAACCGCGGCACGGCTGGGGCATTGCGCAGCGCATCCGGCAGGTGTCGGGTGAGGTGTTGCAGGTGAACCAGGGCGCGCTTTATCCCGCGCTCCATCGCCTGGAGCAGAACGGCTGGATCCGGGCCAAGTGGGGCGAATCGGACAATAATCGCCGCGCCAAATATTATTCACTGACGCCGGCCGGCCGCAGGTATCTCGAGCAGGAAGAAGCCAACTGGAGGCGGCTTTCCACGGCCATAGGCCTGGTGCTGGAAAAAGCCTAGCGGCGGCTATACGCCGCCATTGAATCATTGAGTGATTGAATGATATGGCGATTGAAAGAAATTATGAATTCTGAATTATGAAGGATGAAATGCGCGGCTGAAGAGCGAATGCAATTACCAATTACGAATTACTTCGTGGTTCTGAGGTGTGGGTTCTGGTGGCGGAAGATGCAGTCTGAAATTCCAGCCGGGTAGCGCAGACCGCCGGTATTACGGTCTGCGGCTCTTGTGTTTTTTGTGAAAGGGCACGACTTCAGTCGTGCCGAGAGAGGGCATATTCTGTTTAAGCGGGCTTCAGCCCTTGAGCAGGGCCGAGAATTTCGGCCAAAAGGGCTCAGCGGCTAAAGCCGGGACCTGGTGGGGGTTTTTACGGCACGAGTAAACTCGTGCCCCTTCGCATGGCTGCAAAGACCGATAGCTAAGAGTGAGGGCTGGTATAGGGAAGAGTAGCGGCGCGTTTACCGCGCCACATCCGAAATTGGCGGCGTAAAGCCGCCGCTACGAGGGTAAGGCAATGCGCTGGATATACAAATTGCCGCTTCGGGTTCGGTCATTGTTCCGCAAGAATCGCGCGGAGCGAGAGCTGGACGAAGAGCTGCGCTTCCATCTGGGAAAGCTGATCGAGGAAAATGTCGCGAAGGGGATGCCGCCGGAAGAGGCTCGTTACGCGGCGCTGCGGGAATTTGGCGGTGTTGAGCAATTGAAAGAAGAATGCCGCGACAGTTGGGGCGTGCGTATGATCAGCGAACTGATGCAGGACATCCGCTACGGTCTGCGCCAGTTACGTCGCAATCCGGGCTTCACGGTTGTTGCGGTCCTCACCCTCGCGCTCGGAATCGGTGCGAACACGGCGATTTTCAGTGTTGTGAACGGACTTTTTCTGCGCGGGCTGGAGGTTGAGAATCCCGGCGAGCTTGTGTCACTGGGATTCCAGCAGGGGAAGACTCCCATTCCTGTGTTCTCCTGTCCGGACCTGAGGGACATTGGCGACCAGGCGGGGGATTTGATGGACGTCCTCGCCTATAAATTCGGTGTTGACGGCCTCAGCCAGGGCGGCCATGCCGACCGCATCATCACAAACTACGTGACGGGAAATTACTTCAGCGTTCTGGGCGTCAGGCCCGCGGTCGGGCGTCTGATTCTGCCGGCTGAGGGTTTGCCGGGGCATTCCGATTCCGTCATCGTGCTCGGCTTTGATTATTGGAAGCGCCGCTTTGGTGGCAACCCGGACGTTATCGGCGAGCAGGTACGAATTGACGGTGAACTTTTCACCATTGTTGGGGTTGCGCCCAGTAGCTTTCACGGCTCGTTGAAGGATGTGGATGTCCAGGCGTTCATGCCGCTCAATATGGTCCATTTGCAATTTGGATTTCCTCTGGAAAGCCGCGATGCAAGAGGGCTGTTTGCGCTTGGCCGCCTTAAGCGCGGCGTTAACCTGGCCAAAGCGCAGGCGGCGCTGAATGTCATCGCGAATCGGCTCGCGCGGCAATATCCCAGGACGGACGCCGGGGCCGGTATTCAGGTTTATCCCCAAAGGGACGCGGCGCTGACGCCCATGCCCCAGCCCGGCATTTACCAGAAGGAACTCGCCGTAATGGCCCTTTTTCTGACGCTTGCGGCGCTGGTTCTGCTGCTGGCGTGCTTTAACGTGGCCAACATCCTCATGGTGCGGGCGGTTGCGCGCGAACATGAGATGACCGTGCGAGCAGCGCTGGGCGCTCCACGCGGCCGGCTTCTCCGCCAGCTCCTCACAGAGAGCCTTCTGCTGGCGCTCATTGGGTGCGGGGCCGGAGTTCTTGTTGGCGCGTGGGCCAGCACTACGCTCAGCTCAATTCACATTCACATGGGGTTGCCGCTCAGCCTGGACTTCGGTCTTGACTGGAACGTCCTTGGCTATTCGGTAGGGGCCGCTTTGCTGGCGGGCGTTGTGGTGGGAATCCTGCCGGCGCTTCGCGCGGCGAGAGCCAATCCCGGCGCGGCTCTGCACGAAGGCGGGCGCACAACCTCGGGGCGGCACCATCGGCTTGGGAATACGCTGGTGGTTGCGCAAGTGGCGGGCTCGATTGTGATCCTCACGGTCGCCGGGCTCTTCACGCGCAGCCTGCTCAAGGCCCGGCAGATGGACCTCGGTTTCAATCCCAGCCATCTCACCAATTTCACCATGGACCCGCACGAAATCGGCTACAGCGAGGCCCAGGGGAAGGAATTCTACAAGAACCTTCTGGAAGGCGTTCGGACCCTGCCCGGCGTGAAGTCAGCGGTGCTCGCGTTTACCTATCCCTCCAATGGCGCCTATGTCAACGCCGCCGGCGTTTACATCGAAGGCCACTTGCCCCCCAAGGGCGAGCCCCCGCCAATGATTTACGTGAACAGCGTCTCGCCCGGCTACTTCAAAACCCTGGGCATTCCGATTGTTGAGGGCCGGCCATTTGCCGATACGGACACAGCAACGTCACCGCGCGCGGCCGTGATCAACGAGACGATGGCCAGGCAATTCTGGCCGAATGAAGATCCTGTCGGAAAGAAATTTGCGACTGACAACCCAACCGGCAAGCCGTGGGAGGTCGTTGGCGTTGCACGTGACAGCAAGTACCATGATCTCTTTTCGAAGCCCATCCCTTATTTCTATCGGTGTTTGAGCCAGGACTACATTTCGAGCCAGACCCTCCAGGTGCGATCGCTGCTGCCGCCCGCAACGTTGGACCGCCAGATAGAACAGCAAATCCACCAATTTGCTCCGGGCCTGCCCTTATTCGACGTTCAAACCATGACGCAGGCGCTGGACGGCGGCGGATTCTACGAATTCCGACTGGGAGCTTACTTTGCGGCTGCGCTGGGGCTGATGGGTCTGATTCTAGCCGTCGTGGGCGTTTATGGGGTGGTCTCTTACAGCACCAGCCAGCGGGCGCGCGAAATCGGTATCCGAATGGCGCTCGGCGCGAGGCCGGCGGACATTCGGCGGTCCGTCTTTCGCCAGGGATGGGGGATCGTGTGCGTAGGCGCGGCAGCCGGCATAGCCATTGCCTTGGGATTAACGCGTGTCATGTCGCACATGCTCTTCGGTGTCAGTGCTTATGACCCCATCACTTACCTGGGCGCCACGATTCTGATTTCAGCGGTCACACTCGCGGCCTGCTACATTCCCGCGCGCCGGGCGGCGAGGGTGGATCCCATGGTTGCGCTGAGATACGAGTGAGGGCATTGAATGATTGAGCGATTTGGCGATTGAAAGAAATTATGAATTCTGAATTATGAAGGTTGAAATGCGCTGGATTTACAAACTGCCGCTTCGGGTTCGATCATTGTTCAGGAAGAACCGCGCCGAGCAAGAACTGGACGAAGAGTTGCGGTTCCATCTGGGAAAACTGGTGGAGGAGAATGTTGCCAAAGGCATGACGCCGGAAGAGGCTCGTTACGCGGCGCTGCGGGAATTCGGCGGCGTCGAGCAATTGAAGGAAGAATGCCGCGACAGTTGGGGGGTGCGCATGATCAGTGAAGTTGTGCAGGACATTCGCTACGGCCTCCGCCAGCTTCGCCGCAATCCGGGGTTCACGATTGTCGCCATGCTGACCCTCGCCCTTGGAATTGCGGCAAACACAACTATCTTTAGCGCAGTCAGCGCGATCCTTCTGCGGAAGCCGCCGGTCAGGAACCCGGACCGTCTATGTGCAATCTCCGCCAAAAATTTGGCCCGGGGATACGACCTCCAGCCCATTTCGGCGCCCGACTTTGAGTCCTGGAAGGCACAGAACAACGTCTTTTCCAGCATGGCGGCTGCGGAGACCGGCCGGCCGTTCACGCTGACGGGGAATGGCGAGCCGGCGTCGGCCGACGGCGACCTGGTTACGCCGGACTTTTTTAAAGTCACCGGCCTTTCTCCAGTCCTCGGACGCACATTTCTTCCCAGCGAAGGACAAGCCGGGAACGATCACGTGGTGATCCTCAGCGACGCTCTCTGGCACGTTCGTTTTGGCGCGGACCCGAACGTTGTTGGAAGGACAATCAACATCAATTTCGCGCCCTATACAATCATCGGCGTGATGCCTGCTCAGGCTGATATTCCGTTGCCATGGACGCCGCCGCGCCTGTGGGTGCCGCTCGTATTCAGCGCCAAAGATATGACTCCTTCAGCCCGCGGCAATCACAATATCGATATGGTTCTGGGGCGGCTCAAGCCCGGCGTCACGGTCCAGCAAGCACAGGCTGAAATGTCAACCATCGCCCAACATCTTGCCCAGAGTTATCCCACGACGAACAAAGAATGGGGCGTAACGGTCCTGACGCTTCAGGAGTACCTGATCCGAAAGCCCCAGGTACGTGCAGCCTTGACGCTGCTGATGGTCATGGTGGGTCTTGTGCTCCTTATTGCCTGCGCCAACATAGCGGGACTGCTGATGGCACGGGGAGCGGCGCGCGCGCACGAAATTTCTGTGAGGTCGGCAATAGGTGCCGGCCGCTGGCGTCTTATCCGGCAGATGCTGGCGGAAAGCCTGCTGATTGGAATTGCGGGAGGGGGATGCGGGCTGCTGATGTCGGTCTGGGGCATCAGCCTGCTACGCGCCGGTTTTAACTTCAATGACATCGGCGCTCTGATGGCGGGCTACATTCACCTGGACCCGAAGACGCTGCTTTTCACCATCGTGATTTCGTTGATGACGACGATTGTTTTTGGGCTTGTTCCAGCCATCCGGGCTTCGCGGATAAGTCCCCGCGAGGCTTTGGCCGAAGGCGGCCGCACGGGCTCGGGCGCCTTCGCCCGCAACCGGCTGCGCAGTGTGTTTGTTGCGGGAGAAATTGCGTTGGCGCTCGCGCTGCTTGCCGGCGCAGGAATCATGATGCGAGACGTCGCGCGCGAGTTCAGTGTGCAGAAGGGCTTCAATCCCCAGGACGTTCTGGTTGCGCGAGTTCACCTGGAAAATCGCCAATATCAGAGCCCTGACTCGCAAGTTGCCTTTTTCCGGCAAGTGACTGAAAAGCTCCGCAACTCGCCGGGAGTCCAATCGGCCGAGGCGGCATCGGACGTCCCTTTGGACGGATTCGCGAATACTACCTTTTCCATTGTCGGCCGGCCGCCCCTACCGAAATCGAAGCGGCCGTCGGCGGATTATATCGTGACCGGCCCGGACTTCTTCCGCACGATGGAGATCCCGTTGATAAAGGGGCGTGGGTTTTCAGACTCCGACAACGTCCACACGCCCACCGTGGCCATTATCAACCAGGAATTGGCTCGGCGCTTTTTCCCGGCCGGCAACTCGATCGGCCAGCAAATTGAGGTGGAGGAAGGCCATCACCAGCAGGCGCAAATCGTGGGCATCGTCGGAAACGTCAGCGACTATGTCGGGCAGTTGACGCCCAGCCCGCAGATTTACCAGAGCTATCTGCAGGTGCCGTCCGCAAACATGGCTCTTGTGGTGCGGTCTCCTCTTGCAACCTCGGCGCTGGCGCCTGTATTGCGCCGGGCGGTCTGGTCGCTGTACGAGGACCAACCGATCGGCCGGATCTGGACAATGCAGCAGATCGCCGCCAACAACGTTGGAGGCGACAAGCTCATGGTCGCGTTAATGGGAATTTTTGCGGCCCTGGCGCTCACCCTTTCCGCCATCGGCATCTACGGCGTGGTTGCATATTCTGTAAGCCGGCGCACGCGGGAGATTGGGATTCGAATGGCCATGGGAGCACGAAAGGGAGATGTGCTTCGGTTGGTGTTTCGGCAAGGCGGGCTGCTGGCAGGAATCGGATGTGCCATTGGGCTTGCCCTGGCGATGCCGCTGCCTCGCATCTTCGGTGCAGTATTCCCTGGGTTTGCGCGCCAAGGCCCTCTGGTCGTGATTTCGGTGTTCTTCATCGTCGGCGCGGTGTGTTTGATTGCAACATACATCCCCGCCCGCCGCGCGGCGAAGGTGGACCCGATGGTGGCGCTGAGATACGAATGAAGTATGAAGTGTGAAGGATGAAATTCGAGTGCTGAGTTGTGGGTTCTGGGTTGTGGAATCGTGGATTTGAAACCGCGCCAGTAAGTGAACGCTGAGGTTTGGTCTGGAAAAGCGTAGCGGCGCGTTTACCGCGCCACATTCCATCTGGTACGGGGCCGCGCCACATCTGAAATTCCCGGGGTAAATCCACCGCTACAGACGCGCGCATGCGGGGCGCTGCCGGGAACCTGTGGGACGGAGGCAAAGAGAACATATTGCGGGGGAATCCTCAGAACGCTTAAAATTTGAAAAGAATAGGAGCAAAAAAGTAAATTCTGGTCTTACATCAAGGAGGGTGGCATGGATCGTAGAGACTTTTTCAAATCGGGAGCATTGGCAGCGGGATGGGCGGCTCTGTCTGGACTCTCCGGAGCGGCGCCATTCCCCTCGCCGGGAGACAAGGGATTCAAACCCATACCGAAGCGCCCGCTGGGGAAGACCGGCCAGGAGCTTTCCATCATTGGTATGGGCGGCATCGTGATTATGAACGCCAGCCAGGCCGTAGCTAACAACACGGTGGCCCAGGCGTACGACGCCGGCATCAACTATTTTGACGTTGCGCCCAGTTACGGCGACGCGCAGCAGCTTCTCGGCCCCGCGCTGGAGCCTTACCGCGCTCGCGTTTTTCTGGCCTGCAAGACCGGCAAGCGCGACCGCGCGGGCGCAGAGGCGGCGCTGGACGAGTCGCTCAAGATGCTTAAGACGGACCACGTGGACCTTTATCAGCATCACGCCGTGACCACCCTCGACGACGTGAATCGCATCATGGGCCCAGGCGGCGCACAGGAAGCCTTTCTGGCTGCCCGCAAAGCCGGCAAGGTTCGCTATCTCGGTTTTTCCGCTCATTCCCCCGAAGCGGCGCTGGCGCTCTTTGACCACTTTGACTTTGATACGGTGCTCTTCCCCATCAACTTTGTTCTGACCTCGCGGGAAAACTTTGGGCCGCAAGTGATTGCCCGCGCGCATGAAAAAGGTGCCGGCATGCTAGCCATCAAAGCGATGGCCAAATCGAAGTGGCCTGCCTCCCTGGCATCAGGCCAAAAGCCCAACCCGAAAGAATGGTATCAGCCCTGCTCGGTGCCGGAAGAAGCCGCGCTGGCTTTGCGCTGGACGCTTTCGCAACGCATCACTGCGGCAATTCCTCCCGGCGACGAGCGCTTTTTCCCGCTCGCTATGTACGTGGCGCAGAACTTCCGGCCTATCGAGCCGGAAGAGGAAAAACTGCTGATGGCCCGCGCCGCCGACGCCGTTCCTATCTTCCCCCACGCGTAAGATTGGGGCGGTGCGGCCACAACATTAGCGACGATCTGTGAGCGCGGGGCAGAGTCAGGAACGGCGAGCCTGGCTCTTGCCTTGAGCCCTGGAATTTTGATTCTCAAATCAGTGCTGTCCCAATGTTGGTTTTGAGAAATCGTATAAGTCGAAGGCGAGCAGCGAGTTGGTCGCGAAAATGAGTAAAATCGATTTGAATTTGGCGGTACGCTTAGGCCA
>JAJYLL010000135.1 GCA_021787735.1 Acidobacteriota bacterium
ATCTTTGTCTGCCCCTGGGTGGGCAACACCAGCGTCATGGTTCCCGATTATGAGGAAGCCGCCTACAACATCGAGCACTTCCTGACCGACGGCAAAAAGGTGGGCGCGATCGGGACCATCGTCACGGTCTGGAACGATGACGGAGAGACGCTTTACTCGCCGGGCTGGTGGTCCATTGTTTACGGTGCCGCGTGCGCGTGGGAAGCCGGGCTGACGAATGTGAAAGAGTTCAACCAGAAATACGATTGGGCTTTCTATCGCAATACCGACCACCGCTTTGCCGACGCCCTGATGAGCCTGAGCCACGTGAATGAAATCATGCGTGCCGGAAAACCCGTCGAGACCTTCGACATGGGGTACGGAGGAGCGAGCGATTCGCTGTTCTGGGAGAATCCGTTCTCCCCCGACGGACGCAAGGATGTCGAAAAGATGCTGCCCGTTGCGTCGCTGATGCGCCGCACCGCCGAAAACGCCTATACTGTCCTCGCCAACAGCGCCAGCCGCGCAAAACGCAATGCCTACACCTTGAAGAGCATGAAGTTTGCCGCGCTTCGAATTGACGCGCTCGGGATGCGTTACCAGTTTGCGCAGGAAATTTCTGACCGTTACGCCGATGCCGTGGCCCAGCAGAGCGGAAAGGGCCGCGACATGGCCGCAGGGGACCTGGAAGATATCGAATCCACCAACGGACGGCTGGAAGACCTGCGCGACTACACGACGCGCCTGACGGAACTGTACCGCCACCTCTGGCTGAGTGAAAACTTGCCCAACTGGATGCCCAACATGCTCCAACTCTACAAACGCAACAGCGACTTGTGGCAGGACCTGATCGCAAAATTCTCAGGCATTCGGTACGGATTCTATGACAAGCAGCCGCTGCCATCGGCGGAATCGCTGGGTCTGCTGCCCGCAAAGCCCGGCGCCAAATAACGAGTAAGCCTGAGCAGTAAAATCCGGATTCCGAAGCCAGGGCGCGCCGCCGGAAGGAAGATTAGGGCGATTGGTGTCGAGCATTCTAACAGCTTGTTCAAACACCTCTGAACCCTATTTCTTTTAACTTCGGAATCCGGGCTTATAATACACGCCATGCGAAAAACCTTGTGGCTCCTCGCTCTCCTGATTTTCTTGCCCGGCGCGGTGGTCTCCGCGCAGGAAAAGCCAGCCGGCGTGACGGTGCTTCGAGCAGCGCACGTGCTGGATGTGCGCAACGGGCAGATGATGTCGCCGGGCATGGTCGTCGTGCGCGGCGAACGCATTGTGGCAGTGGGCTCTAAGGTAGCGGTCCCGGAAGGCGCGCACGTGATTAACCTGCCTGGACTGACCCTCATGCCCGGCCTGATCGACGTGCATGTTCACCTTTTCCTGCACCCCGGCCGGGCCGAGGACATGCAGACGGTGCGCGAATCAGCCGCGCAGCGCACAGTGCAAGCCGTCCTGGCAGCGAAAGCCGACCTGTGGGCCGGCTTCACCACCGAACGCGACATGGGCACCGAGGGAGTGGGCTCCGCCTCGACGGCGATTCGCGATGCCATCAATGCCGGAGAAATCCCGGGGCCGAGGCTATGGGTTTGCGGCAATGCCATCTCAATCACCGGCGGTCATGAGGACGCGCTGGGATTCAATCCTGCCGTGCTGATTCCTCCGAACGCCGACCTCGTCAACAACACCGACGAGCTCATCCGCACGATCCGCCAGCAGATCAAGGAGGGAGCGGATTTCATCAAGATCTATGAAACCGGCCATGACCAATTTGTCCAAGGGCGGTTCTCTACTCCCTACCAATTCACTGAAGCTCAACTAGCGGCAGCAGTCGAGGAGGCAGCGCGTGTCGGCAAAAAAGTGGCTGTCCACGTGATGGGTGAACCGGGCGCGCTCTATGCCGCCGAGGCGGGAGTCATGTCGCTCGACCATGCGGACGACCTCAGCCCGCAGACAATGCAGATCATGCGCGACAAAGGAATCCCCGCCGTGCCGACATTCGCGATCTTCCAGTATTTTGCCGATCATGCTTCGGCGACCGATCGGCCTTTGATGGAGAAATTCCTGGCGAACAAGATTCAGCAGTTCAAGAAACAGGTCGCCGCCGGCATCTCCTTCGCCGCCGGGTCGGACATCGGCCCGTTCCCTCATGGCACGCAGGCCGAAGAGTATGTCCTGCTGGTGCGCTATGGTCTGACTCCGCTGCGCGCGATCCAGGCCGGAACGCTGGAAGGCGCGCGGTTATTGGGCAAGGCCGACGAACTGGGCCAACTTGCTCCAGGCTACGACGCCGATGTGATTGGCGTGCCGGCTGACCCGCTGCAGGACATCTCCGCACTCCGGAAGGTGCGCTTTGTCATGAAGGCAGGCGAAGTCTACCGCCTGCCAAATCAGCCAGACTGGCTCAAAACTTACTGGGCAATGTGGTTCAATCAACCGCAGTAAACCTCTATCATCCTCGAAATCCTCATCGTAACCGCGAGGTTGCCTTTAGTAGCTTACCGTGTGTATCGGGGAGCCAGGCATGCAGCCCGAGACACTGCCTTGACCGGGCGCTGAATTGCAAGCGATACGGTCGCGGGCGTGGTAAGATGTGTTAATTTGGCTTGTAAGTCGGTTCGAACAAGGAGCTATGCAGCATGGAAATTCGTCGCCGGAAAACGGCATTCATGATTTCAAGCACCCTCTTGGCGGGAGCATTGTCAGCAATGGTCTGCCTGGCGCAGGCTTCGCCCGCCTCACAATCATCAAGCAAACCCGAGGCCCAGAGTGCCGCCTCCGCTGGGGCCCCCGCGGCGAACAAGGTGGTCCTGAAAGTGGGAGACACCAGCGTGACCCGGGCCGATGTCGATTACCTGATCGGAAGTCTCAGCCCGCAGGTCCAGCAGGCCGTGGAAACCCGGGGACGTAAACCTGTGGGCGATGAGTACGCCACGATGCTGCTGCTTTCACAGAGAGCCCAGAGCGATCACCTGGACGCCTCGCCCGACATTCAGCGCAGACTCGCTCTTGAAAAATTGCAACTCCTTGCCCAGGAAGAGTACCAGAAGATGGCCCGGAACATCCAGGTCAGCCCGGACGAAATAAACAACTACTTCACCGCTCATAAGGATTCCTTTGAGGAAGCCCAGCTGCGCGAAATTGTTGTGAGGAAGAAAGCAGCCGACGCAAAAGCCGGTGACCCCGGGCTCTCCTCCGAGGAAGCCAAAACACGCCTGGCGGACATCCAGAAAGCCATCCAGGCCGGAACCGACATCGAGGCCGTCGCAAAAAAGTTCGACGTTCCCAACACTGTCATGGTGAACCCCAAGCCGGTAACCATCCGCAAAGGCGAAATGCTCCCCGAACTGGACAAGGTGGCTTTTAACCTTCAACCAAAGCAGTTTTCGGCGCCCGTGGATACAGCGCGGGCGGTGGTCATGTTCCAAATGGTTTCGCGCCAGCAGCCGGACCTGAACACCGTCACACCTGAAATCGAAAACACGTTGCGCCAACAGAAGCTCCAGGTTGCCATGGATGACATGAAAGCCAAGGCAAATATCTGGATGGACCCGGAGTATTTTAAGGCACCGGAAGCTCCCTCAGGTGAAACGGCACCAGCCCCCAAAACTCCCGCGAAACCTTAGGCGGGCGGTCTCCATAGGGGGTGCGTAGACTGTACCCCTCTCCTGAAAACACCCAAGCCCACGCGGGCGGCACTGCGATGTGTGCCGCCCGTTGCGGTATTCCCTCGTTTGGAATTGCACCTGCCATAAATGTGCCTTATGAGATCGATAAGAGGTATTCAACAGGTCTGTTGAAAAGCTTGTGGAAAAGCACACATTTCAACAGGCTAACACCCGGCAAACAAATAAGTTTCTACTCTTTGCACTAGTCTTGAGCAATTTGGGAGGCTGGTTCGCTGCCAGGCAATATGAATTCCGTTATCACGGGTTCAAAATGTGATGGAATCCGAAGAGGTTGGGAATTTTTCAGGTTTTAACCTTAGGGATTGTTCTGTGTGCCTCAACGCATAGGTCAGCGCCCGCTGCAAAATGGTCTCAGTTGCGGAATTGCGATACCAGGTTTTCGTAAAAAGCGGGCAATCCGCCGATCTCTAGAGAACCTCGTGCGGCTTCCGGAGTTTTACTTCGATCAGTTGGTTTTCTTTGGTGATCTCGAACTCTTTACCAAAAGTATTGTGGTCAGGGGCGGTCACCATCAGAGTAACAGTTCCCATCGGCACCATCGGAAACTGGCTCTTGCCGTCCTTGTTGGTCTTTGAGGTGTAAGAAATGATCTTGGAGCGGTGCATGAATCCGCCTGGATCGCGGAAGCGCAGCGTCAGTTGCGCCTGATAAATGGGCTCGCCGGTTTTGGCATCGTTCACCTGCACCCGTATCGTAGTGGTCTGCGCTGCCGCAAGTCTGCCCGGCATACCGAGCACTGCTACTGCGGCCAATATTATCCCGAACCAAACCAGCTTGCTTCGCTTTAGAAATGCTCCTGGCATCGCTACCCCACTCCTTCCTTGCTGATCTTTCGATGCAGCGTTCCTTCCTCAAGTTTTATCACGAAAGGAGTCATGATGCCATCTTTGCGCGCCGATGCGCAGCCGGGATTGACATGGCTAGACGAGTCCGATAGTTTCAGAGCAGAAGCCATTTTTCGTCAGCACAATGGGCAAGTTGCCCGGAAAGGCACTATGGGATTTTCCACGGATGCAATCCACATCAGCCAGGAAGCCGATCCGGCCACCGGAGCCATCATAGTTCCTATTTACCAGACCTCGACTTACGTTCAGGAGGAACTGGGCAAGCACAAGGGCTACGAATATTCGCGCACGTCCAACCCCACGCGCGCCGCACTTGAACAAAACCTCGCGCGTTTGGAAGGCGGGCAGTTCGGCTTTGCGTTTGCTTCGGGCATGGCGGCCATCAATGCGGTGCTCACGCTTTTCAAGAGCGGCGATCATGTGGTCACGGGCCGCAATCTCTACGGCGGCACTTTCCGACTGTTTGAGCGCGTCCTGAAGAACTTCCGGTTCGAATTCACCTACGTGGACACCACGCGTCTGGCAGACATCGAGAAAGCTATCCGCGAGAACACGCGTCTGCTGTTTCTTGAAACGCCCACTAACCCCATCATGGAAATCACCGACGTCGCGGCGGCCTCCGACCTGGCGCACCGTCACGGATTGCTCGTCGCAGTGGACAACACTTTCATGAGCCCGTATCTGCAACGGCCGCTTGAACTCGGCGCGGACATCGTGATCCACAGCACCACGAAATATCTGAACGGCCACAGCGACGGCGTCGGCGGCGCCGTGGTGATGAACGATGCGGCGGTGGCCGACAGACTGAAGTTCCTCCAGAACGCCGCCGGAGCGGTGCTCGGTCCGATGGACAGTTGGCTGGTGCTGCGCGGCGTCAAGACACTGGCCGTCCGCATGCGCCAGCACTGCGAGAACGGCATGGCCGTGGCGCAATTTCTGGCGAGGCACCCAAAGGTAAAGCTGGTGCATTATCCTGGCCTCGCGTCTCACCCGCAGTACGAACTGGGAAAGAAGCAGATGCGTGGCCCGGGCGGAATGCTTTCGCTCGAAACCGGTTCGCTCGAAAACGCCAGGCGGGTTCTGAACTCAGTCCGGCTCTGCTCGCTGGCCGAGAGCCTTGGCGGGGTGGAGACCCTGATCTCGCATCCCGCCACTATGACGCATGCCAGTGTGCCACCGGAAGAACGGCAGCGCCTCGGCATCACCGACGGCCTGGTGCGCATCTCCGTAGGCATCGAAGATGTGGAAGACCTGATCGCTGATCTCGACCAGGCTCTCGCCAAGATTTGATGCGCGCGGGCACTGGACTCGCGCGGGCGAAACCGGCCAATTGTAATTCTTGCTCAGCGTTCAAGATTGGGACAACTTTTCGCGCCAGGGCGAATTGTGATCCACGAAATCAATATAACTTATAGTATTATCAAGTACTTAAGATTTTGGGATTTTTGGGGACAAACGTCCCATACGTCCCATTCAGGGCACTGACAATCTTTTATGTAGCCTATACTTATAAGCTATCATAGGTCGTGCCAACCCTGCAATCAATCTCTCGGTGGGCATTCTAGAAGTCGGCGCACCCATGCCAACCCGGGTGGTCCAGATCGATCTACCCTGGGCCTGCCAGAAGGACCTTCGATCCGCATTGGGAATGGAAATTATTATTACCTTGCGCAGGCCGGGAATGCTATACGGGCTCGGGGTTGGAAGGGGGTCCCAACCCGGCGAGTCCTTGGGGTTTCAGCAACAAAATTGAAATTTCATAAACGCTGGTGATTATTCACCGGCGAAGTGGTGCAGCTTGTCGGCACCATGTCGCTGACCTGATGTTCGTGATGCCCTCAGTCTGCCCGCTGGAGCACCGCCCGAAACGCGGCTTGAGGATCTTCGGACCCAGGCTGAACAAGGAGAAATGTGCATGACCGCTTTTCAGAAAGCAGCAAAAGGGCTCGCCACCCTCAGTATTTTCACTCTTCTGGCCATTGGCTCCGCCTATGGGCAGGGCAAAACCGCTCTTCGCGCGCATGTTCCCTTCGCCTTCGAAGCTCGGGGGATTTCTGTTCCCGCAGGCGACTATAAGTTCAAGCTGAGCATCGGCGAACGGACCCTGGTCATCAGCGGTGGCCAGTCGGGCGATATAAAACTTCAGATCATCACGACACTCGGGGGAAGTTCGATTTTTCGAGACGCTGGCTTGGTCTTCAACAGTTACGAAGGCAAGCACGTGCTCTCCGAGTTGTGGATCCCCAGCGCAGAAGGTGTCCTGGTGAGCAGCACTCCAAAGCAACATCAGCATGAAACGGTGATCGCGCTGGTTGACAGTCCTGGGTCCAATTTGTCGGGGAAGCAGGTCTTTGAAGTTACCTGCGTGCGGTGCCACGGACCGAAAGTCCAGGGCAACGCGGCGGCAAGAAAATTCTTCAATGCCGATATTCCCCGGCTTGATTCCGAGTACGTTCAGGGCAAGTCGGATGCGGAGTTGAGGGACATCATCAGCAATGGCAGGAGGATGATGGATCCCGTCCGGGTCGGACAGGCGCGGGTGCAGCACCTTCTCGATTCGGCCTCTGTGGACGAGGTCATTCGTTACGTGCGAACTCTCAAGACTAAGGACCCGTCTTAGGCCGTAGCTCAGCCTTACTTTCACTGCCCGGGGCCGGGTTCGGAGATTTCCACCCCGGCCTTTCCCAGCCAGCGAGCAACGCTTGCCCACGGTCGCCCAGCAGCCCCGCCAAGGGGCGAAAGATTTTAGCCCACGGCGAAAGCCGTGGGAGTGGATTCGCGTTAGAATTCCCCTCAGCCCCGGAGGGGCGAAAGATATGGCCCACACCTTCGCGAATCTCTTAACGCACGTCATCTTCAGCACCAAAGACCGACAGCCTCTCATTTCACGCGATCTGAAGCCGGACCTGCTCGCCTACGTGGGCGGAATCGTCCGCGAACTTCAAGGCAAATGCGTCACCGCCAATTCCATGCCGGATCACATTCACTTGCTTTTGTGGTTGCCGCCAAGCGTGGCAATTGCCGAGGCACTGCGCATCGTAAAGACCAACTCGTCGCGCTGGGTCCACCGGAAATCGGCCCACCGCGGTTTCGCGTGGCAGACCGGCTATGGCGCATTCAGCGTCAGCCAGTCAAACGCTCCTTCGGTGGTGAAATATATTGGTGAACAGGATAAACATCATCAGCGTGTAACGTTTCAGGAAGAATTCGTCAACTTCCTCAAGAAGAACGGCGTCCATTACGACGTGCGTTATATCTGGGAATGAACTCTTCCGCCCCTCCGGGGCTAGGTTGGATGGCGATGATGAACCCTTGTCCCATGGCTCACGCCATGGGCTAAAGTCTGCCGGCCCTCCGGGCCTGAGGGCCCCGCCCCCTTTCGCCGTCATTCTGAGCGCAGCGAGGCCCCCGCATTTCGCCCCGCCCTGTCATTCGTAATTTGTAATTCGTAATTGCCTTTGTCCTCCACTTCCTACTTCCTACTTCCTATTTCCTTTTCCCGATTTTGCCTTCCCCCTATTCGCTATTCGCTGTTTGCTGTTCGCTACTCCCTACTCCCTGCCTTTAACACTTTTCGTAAATTTCATTGCCTTTAATGCCGATAAGGTTTATAAATTGGCAGGTTATATTGCCGTTATCGCCTGCCGCGCAGATTGTAAGGAAGAAATCATATGAACCACCAGCGGAGAAATCATGAACGGCTTTCATACCGTCACACCGGGCCCCAATATCTACTTCCCCCTCTACCTTGGGGAGAGGGTGGTCGTGCATCGCGACCGGGTGAGGGGTCTTTGCCTTCCGACTCTCAGCAATAAGAGGGTGCCGCGCAGCGCCGGGGCGGGTGAGGGGTCTGTTGATTCAGCAGGTAGCGGGTAGCCCCGGGCAGTGAATCTTTGACCGCGAGTTCTCCCTGTTTCAAAAGCCCACGGACGGGAGAGCGCTGTCCGTGGCTGCCAACTTCGCGAGAGCGCAGACACCGCAAGACAAGCATCTGCCCAGTCGGCCACACGCGGCGGAGTAGGTAACTCATGCCATGCAGCCTTGGTTAGACACATTCCGCGAGTCAGAGCATCCGCCAATTGCGGACCTTGCCCGTCGCATTTTTCGAGCCTCCTTTAATGGTACCCAGGCTTTGATGTCATCTGTTCGTGATGAGGATTACATAGGCCGTACCGAGCGCTTGTATTTGGTCCAATTCGAATTTCTCTATTTCTTTATGCACATGGCCAGCCGAGTTGCTTTTGGGGAATTGGGCCACGAGCGACGCTGCAAGATGCAAGATCAACTTATTCCCCTAATTGTTCAACCCACCATTGAATCCATCTTTGGGCACTCGCCTGCGAACATGAAAGACAAAATGGAGAGTGAGTTCATAGAGAAACTCAATAATGCTGAACTCGAATACGCGACGTGCAAGCAACTGTTTGACCGAGAAAACCTATTCGCGAGCAATGCCCTGTTTTCAAAATTCGCGGCTATTGTATGCGACCTGCTCGGACTCAAGAGAAAAGGAGAAGATACGATCTACCTTCAAACTTTCGCGAAGGTCGCGGAACTCGCTCTCGACTTGTACAAGGAATTGAATCTTCCGGAGGTGATCCGTGCCTTGGACAAAGATTCCTAGTGTGTGGCCCTTCGGAAAGAAACGAGAGCTTCCCGGCGTCGAGCAGCAGCCGGACGGGCGGATCAGTTTTACGCTGACTGACGAGGAAAAGGCTTATATTGACGGGTTCCTCGACATGATTGCAAAAGAGGCACATGCTTCCAGCCAGGAGACCAAGGAGGAGGGAGCGTGGTACGTTCCGGCTGACTTCAAAGATGCAGCTGCGGCTTGGCAACTGATAGACTATGCGAAACTCCAGGTGAAATTGGCAGACGCGGACGAGGCAGACAAAGAATTATGTTTCCGTAAAGCCTTGGCGGCTGCCGCAAAGGCGTACAGGTTCCATCCGCTGCCTATCTATTTGTTTGATGTTGGTTGCATTCTCGACATGCTCGGGGACCCTGACTCCGCCCAGATATCATTCAGGTCTTTCTTGGAATTACAGCGGGACTTCAAGGTGTCTGAGTTGGATAAAATCTTCCTTAAACAACGCAATGTCGAGTCAGCTTTAAGGCAGGCAAGAGAAAGAGTGGCGCAGTAGCCGGCAGCCACCGTCAGTGATTGCCTGACCGCGGGTTCATCGTGAAGGGAAAAGCTCACGGACGGGGAGGCGCTGTCTGGCGCGGGGCGAGCGAGACGCCTTTCGGGCGGACACCATGAGTGAAATGTTTTCAAGACCAAGTAAGGAGTCGCACGAGGGGACAATCCACTACGAAATCCGAATGCTGCGCCACTGCGCGGATCGAATTAGGACACTTACGAAGAGTGATCCCACACCACACGAGCTGACAGTGCACCTAGAATGCTTCCTCCTTCATTTCCGCAACCTTGCACAGTTCCTGAGCGGCAAGGGCGGGAGCAAGGGGGACCTGAGAATAACCAATTGGAAGAAATGGACTGACAAGCAGCTCACTGCGGCGGAGGTAAGGCAAGTCACGGAGGTTGCCATCAAAGCCTATGAGGCCTACTGTGGTGACATCTCAACCTACTTGTCGCATTGCACACGACAGAGGTGTGAAGAGGAAAAGAGCTGGGAGCCGCAGAAGATGTTGGGCAATATTGAGCCCGCAATTAGGGCCTTTGAGGCTCTTTTCCCAGCCAGCCAGGGAAGGGTCTGGACAGTAGTCAGCACCACCTCCGACGCGGTCTCCACTGCGACGATAGTAGATTATGGCAAGCGACAACCCGATTGATCAGGACGATCAGCTAAGCTCTGCGGCTGGCGCAGATTTTGATTTTTAAAGTCTGCGCCCAGCGAAGCCGAGCGGGTAGATTCTCTCTTGAATTTCAAGAGTAATTTTTCTTTTGAAGGTGGAGGAAACTTTTCTTTTTAGCATCAGGCGGCGGCCTCCATTGTGGAAATCTCTGAGGGCGGGAGTTGAAAGAGTTT
>JAJYLL010000026.1 GCA_021787735.1 Acidobacteriota bacterium
GCGGGCGAAGTGCGCCTGGCGCAGCGGATTGAACGGGGCCAGATTGAGGCCCGGCGCGCCATGTCGCGCTCTCCGCTGGTTTTAAAGGACTTGCTGGCCACTGCAAAGGCGCTGCGCGCAGGCAAGCGTTCCATCAGGGAAATTGCAAATTTTGAAGTTGACGAACTCACCGAGGCAAAGCAGACTGCTGCCAAGACGCGCACAATTCTGACTTCGCTTGACGAGCTTGCGCGACTCTACCGCACGGCGGTTCGGCAGGCCGCGGCAGTTGAACACACTCCTAAAACCAAGAAGCGTGCCGCTTTGCACGCCCGGTACCGGCTGGCGCGGACGCGTGTGCAGCTGTCCCGTGTGGTCATGGCCCTGGACTTGAGCGCGGAAGAAATCGCCCGGTTGACCGCCATGATCTCGCATGCCAGCCAGCGCATGCAGGAACTGCGCCATCAGATTGACGAACTGAAGTCGAAAGCTGCTGCCCGGGGCCGGACGCCTGTCGGCGTACTGAGCGAATTGCGTTTGCACCAGAAGCGGTTGAAAGAACTGGAATCGGAGTCGGGAGCAACTGCTCTGGAAATGAAGCGCACGTGGGATAAGATTCAGCTGGGTGAACTCCACGCCGAGCGAGCCCGGAAAGAACTGACTGAGGCGAACCTCCGGCTGGTGGTTTCCATCGCCAAGAAATACATCAAGCGCGGGCTGCACCTGCTGGACCTGATCCAGGAGGGGAACCTGGGGCTGATGAAGGCGGTGGAGAAGTTCGACTGGCGCCGCGGCTACAAGTTTTCGACCTACGCCACGTGGTGGATCCGGCAGGCGATCACTCGCGGCATCGCAGACAAGGCTCGCACCATCCGCGTGCCGGTGCACGCCAATGACACCATCAACAAATTGGCGCGCGCACGCGGCGAATTGACCCGCGAGCTGGGCCGTGATCCCTCAATTGCCGAGGTTGCGCGGAGGGCACAGATTTCTGTGGCCAAGGCGCGCCAAGTGATGAAAATCGCCCAGCAGCCGCTTTCGCTGCATACGCCTATCGGCGACGACGGCGAATCGCAGTTGAGCGACTTCCTGGAAGACAAACACACGCCTTCGCCTTCTGACGTTGCCATCCATGTAAACTTGAAGGAACAGACGGCTTCCATGCTGAAGACGCTGACGCCGCGCGAAGAGCAGGTGTTGAAGCTTCGCTTTGGTCTAGATGACGACCGCGCCCGCACGCTTGAGGAAGTCGGGAATTGCCTTTCCCTTACTCGTGAGCGCATTCGCCAGATTGAAGGGAAAGCCTTGCGCAGCCTGCGTTCGCCGTGGCGCGGTGGAAGACTTCGCTCGTTCCTGTCGGAAAATTAAGCACTTCGCTCACCCGCCTGCTCTAAGGTGGCAAAGTCATATCCCAGGGGGCGCACGCCCGTGCGCCCCTGTTTTATCCCGCCACAGGCTGCAGAGATTAAAATTTGCTAATGATTTTTGAGAAAGGTGACGAAATAACATCCCTGTGACGAAATCCTGCTATTTTTTACATACCGGCCAAGAGGTTCACATCTATTAATCTCCTGCACAAGAAGGGTTTAGGCGTGTGTCGAGTTTGGAGCGCCAATTGCCGTACTATTGCCGTCTGCGACAAGAGGAGATCCCGTCTATGCTACCAGGAAGCAGCGCGCTGATCGTGTCTAACGGCGAACAGGTTACCCTGGCGCTGAGGAAGGTCCTGTACGAGGCGGGGCTTCATGTGCGCCTGGCAGGAAGTTGCTCTGAGGCAAGGGAAATCCTGACGCGTTCGAATGCTCCCGCTGTCATGTTCTCTGACACGTTGCTGCCTGACGGTACCTGGTTGGACATCCTCGATCTGGCCAAGGAAACCGAACACGAAGTGCCTGTCATCGTTATATCCCACCTGGTTGATATCAGCCTCTATCTTAAGGCCCTCGATGAGTGCGCCGCTGACTTCATAGTTTCCCCATTTTATCATCAGGATATTACACACATTTTGAAATGTGCCGCTCGTAAGGGGTTGGCCATCCAGGGTGCCGCTGCCGCCTGAAATAGTTCGTGCAGCGAGGTGTTGCGGGGAACTGCACCTTTTCGACCTTCTTTAGAGATGCGCTATCGGCCCACGGGGAGAAGTTCCCATCGGGTTCTGAAGTGTGTCCCGTAGGGCGGCTGTCTTGTTTTTGCAAAGATCACGCTAGACAGGAGAATCGCTATGAAGTTGTATGTGGGGAACATTCCGCGGCTTGCGAACGAAGAGGCTTTAAGCAAATGGTTTGAACGTGCCGGCCTTCCTCTGAAAACCATTGATTTGGCTAGCGAAAATGAAGACCGCCGGTTTGCATGGGTTGAAACTCAAAATGATAGTTTCCCTTTCAAAGGTTTGCGGCATCTTAATATTGTTGCTTTTTGGGGGCAATTCCTGGTTGTGCGGAAAGCCAGGTCTGAACCGGAAGCTGGTTCCGGCCGCGAAAGGGCGAGTGGAACCACCGGAAGGCTGCATGAAGCGTGGGTCGAGCGCGGGCACGAGTCGCGAGTTTGATGGTCAGGCGGCACAGGGCGATGCCACTGAGAACGGACGTAAAGTAACTTGATGGGTGATGAGTTTGTAAGTGTGGGGCGCAAGGTGTTCTTGAAAGGGCAAATAGAATATTGGCGAGCTGTTGATGCCATAGGGATGCCAGCGCCGGATATTCTTTTCGCAGGAGGACGATATGGCAACGAGGCAGCTGGAAGAAAAAGGCAGAGAAGTTACTGATAAGGGGCAAGAACGGAAACTGCTCCTCGTGGACGAGGACGCAAGTGATCTTGAGTATTATTCGGAGGTTCTGCGCCACCTGGGTTATGAGGTACGGCCGGTGGAATCCTATGCCAAGGCCGCCGCAACTCTCGGAACTGAAAGGTTCGACTTGGTGATCGTGGAGCAGGGAAGCACGGACTTTGAAGGGCGCTCGGTCCTGACACGGGCGGTAGAGGTTGATCAACACGTGCCGGTTCTGGTGCTGACCCGGACGGTAGACGCCGACTGCTGCTTGGATGCACTGGATGCCGGGGCGTATGAGTATGTGCAGAAACCATTGACTTCAGCCGAGCTCCGCGAACTGGTGGGCGATTATGTAAAGCCACCGGAAGATATTTCCTTTGCCCGCCACGGTGGTCCTGTCGCTGCAGGCCTGGTTCAAAGTAGCCTTGATGGGGCGAACCGCGACGCTTGGCGCAAAGCGTCGTAACCGAGTTTTTGTCCAGGAAAGGCCTGGCAGCTGGATTGGCGGCAAGCTGGAGGGATTGTCCGGCCTGCGTTCGGAAGTCTGTCGAAGGGATTCCTCAGTTCTCGAGCGCAGACGAGGGCGATTCGATAAATTCCAGTCCGATCTGTTCGTTGCCGTCTGTGCTGACGTCTCCAGACCAAACCACAGTACAGCGCAAAGCATGGGTCGGGTCATCCGGCTGAATCAGACTGAGGATTTGGCCGGGAGTCAATGCCGCTTCGGACTCAACGCTGGCTCCCTGCACAGACATGCCGGCAGTTTTCCCTTCGGACTGGTTCTCCGGTTCGTCAGCTTCAATCAACAGAACAACAGCTTTTCTGATCGGTTTCCGTTCCGAGCGGCGAGATTCGGAGTGGGTGTCATTTGCCATGGCGGAGAGGGTATACACAAAGTTGCCTGCTTGCAAGCAGTATTCGCATCGCATGCAGGAAACTTTTTTTTAAGGAAAATCACAAACGAGAATCTTCGCTCAGTGCCGATGCCGATCTCTGGGCCGGTGATGAGCGTGCGTAGGCGTGCGGCGATGGTGCTCGGCCGGCGGCTGCCGGTAGAGCAATACGCGCTCGATATTCATGCCCAATTTGGTCATTTCTTCAAGGCCCTTGGGCGTGATGTAGTACTGCCGGTGACGGTCCGCCTTGTCTTCTTCGATCCATTCCAGTTTCTTGGCGGCCTCAACAAAGACACTGCCGACAGTGAATGGATTGACAGGTCCGAGACGGTTTTCTTCATTACTCTTGGAAGTCATTCAGCCCCGCTTGTTGACGATGAAAAGATCCCTGCGATGTTTAGCTTTCGATTGAGCAAGATTCGCCGGCGCCGATTAAGCCGCCGGCGCCCAGGGAAATACCCATCCCTATGCTACAGAACTCTAGGACGTGTGGCAAGACTCCATTATATCCCGCAAGCCGGGGATGATGAGCGGAATTCAATTGCGCGAAATTGAGTCTGCAAGCCCATGCGGGCTGCCTGTTGCAAGCGGAGCATCCGCAGAAAAGCTCCCGGCCCGATACAGCATCGCTACCGCACTTTTCCGCGCGCGGCAACCTTCCAGGATCCCTCGACTTGCCCCTTGCGCACCAGGAACACCTCGTCGTGCATATTGACGCACGTACAGACGTGGTTGGGAATCACGGTGACAACCTCACCCACGTAAAACTTGTGCGACGAACGCGTGATGTCGATGTGGCCGTGTTCCTCGTTCAGCTTGATCAGGGGCGCATCAGAGGCTTCTACGACCATTCCGTGGCCGGTGGCTGGTCCTGAGCCGAGGCCGTCTGAAGAAAGCGTCTTTGATCCGGCGTCGATCATGGCACGTCCGGGCACGGCGGTTGAAACAACTGTCGCCACCACGCGGGCCGCGCAGTCTTCCAGACGGCAAGCACCCTGGTAAAAGGTGTTCAGGTCGTTATAGACGTAAGTGCCTGGGCGGATTTCAGTGACGCCGGGAATCTTGTGCGTCAAAAGAGCCGAGGGCGTGGAGCCGCCGGAGACAATTTCCACTTCCATACCGGCCTTGCGGAACGGCTCGAGGGCTTTCCCGACGCGCTCGGCGACATCCTTCACGATCTTCTCGCGATTTTCTTCCGTGCCCCAGATATTGCCGGGATAGAGCATCAGACCCCTGAATTTCAGGCCCGGCATTTTCTCGACTTTCCGGGCCAGTTCCAGCGCTGCGGGGCCGGGCTCGACTCCGCAACGGCGCATTCCGACGTCGAATTCCGCCAGCACGCCGACGGTGGCCCCGGCGGCGCCTGCGGCCCGCGAGAGCCCCTGGGCAGTGGCTTCGTTGTCGAGGGAGAGCAGGATGTTGCGCTCGCGCGCGAGGGCGGCAATGCGGCGGAGTTTTTCGTTTCCCCAGATTGGAAAGGCGATCAGGATTTCATCCAGTCCGGCCGCGGCCATCACTTCCGCTTCGCCCACCTTCGCAACCGTCAGCCCCACGGCGCCCCGCTGCACCTGCATGCGCGCGACTTCCGGCGTTTTGTGGGTCTTGGTGTGGGGTCGCAGGCCGATACCGTGCTGGCGACAGTAGTCGGCCATCCGGTCAAGGTTGCGCTCCAGCACATCCAGGTCAATCGTCAAGGCAGGTGTCGGCAGTTCCTGGTAGTTCATGGATCAATCACCCCTACTTTCGTTTACCTGACTTGCGGAGACGGGCGATGCAGTCGATTTCAACTTTGATCTTCGGCATGCTGACGCCCACGGTGGTGCGGGCCGGCGGGTCCTTGGGAAAATACTCCGCGTACACCTTGTTCATGGCGGCAAAATTTTTCATGTCGGAAAGAAACACGCCACAGCGGACGACATCTTTCATCGAGCTTCCCGCGGCCTCAAGAATTGCTTTGATGTTTTCAAGTGTGCGCCGGGTTTCAGACTGGATGCTCCCCAGTTCCATCTCATTCGTTTTGGGATTGATGGCCGCCTGGCCGGCGACGAATACGAACCCGCCCGAGACGATGGCTGGAGAATAAGGGCCGCGAGGCCGGGGTGCTTTCTTGCTCTTGACTACTTTGCGCATGGAAACTCCTCGTGAGATTACGGCTTTCGCCGGATTTTCAGAAGGTCTGTAGCGGCGACTTCATGCCCCCATTTTGCGAGACAAACTCGCCGCTGCATGCCTTTGCCTATGCCTTGTGTGCAACCTGCTAAAGTCTGCAGAATCAGGGACAGCCCTCAGGCCAATTGACCGCCATCGACAAACAACAAAACTCCGTTTATGTAGTCTGCGTCTGAAGACGCAAGAAAAGCGACCGGCCCGGCGACGTCTTCGGGTTCACCAAGACGTCCGACCGGAATCAGATTCTTGTACTTGCTCATGAATGTCTTGTCTTTCACAATGGGCGCCGTCAGGCGCGTGCGGATCAGGCCCGGTCCGATGGCGTTGGAATTGATGCCGTATTTCCCTAGTTCGCGGGCCAGAGTTTTGGCCAGCAGAAAGATTCCTGCCTTGGAGGCGTTGTAGGGGGCGAGTTCAGCCTCTGCGTCCCAACTGTTGGTGGAGGCCATAAACACCAGTTTACCCCGGTGGCACTTCACCATGTGAGGGGCCACCTCACGGGCAACCAGGTATGCGCCCTTCAGATTGATGTCCATAGTCCAGTCCCAGTGTTTTTCGTCGCTTTTGGTAAAGGGAACGAGCTCGGCGACTCCAGCGACGTACGTCATGACGTCAATCCGTTTTTGCCAGCGCAGAGTCTGCGCCACCATCCTTTGCACGTCGCGTTTGCGGCGAACGTCACACAGGACGGTGCGGACACTCCCTCCCTCAGCGGTGATCTCGCCCTGTGTCTGGACCATCATTCCCTGATCAACGTCGCCAATCATCACGCTGGCGCCTTCGCGCGCCAGGCGCACTGCAATGCCTTTGCCGATTCCTTGCGCCCCGCCCACCACCAGAACGCATTGGTTGCGAAAACGGTCTGGAATAAAGTTCATTGCTGTATGTGACCCCCTTGCATGGTTGACGACCCGGCACAAAAGTTTACTAGTGTCTTGAGGCAGTCTCCCAGTATAATGGCCCGCCAAGCAGTCGTAAAGGCTTGCGTTTGGGGCAGAGATTCGAGCGGGCTTGTTGGAGCGCTCCTTGTCAGCGCCCGAGAGCTGGCATAGGGGCAGCTCCTTTGAGACGGCTGAACTCAAGCCAGTCGCTGCGGCGTCGGAATGCAAACGCTGCGCTAAAAGGACGGGTGGGATGGATTCTCAACTGAAAGACATTGCTCAGAAGGCCGAAGTTCAGACTCTGCCGCGGGAAATCGGCATCCTGGGTTCCACGGCGATTGTGGTGGGCACCATTATCGGCTCAGGAATCTTTCTGGTGCCGCACAACGTCGCTACGCAGGTGGGTAGCGTCTTAAGCGTCTACATGGTCTGGATAGTGGGCGGGGCGCTGGCGCTGGCCGGAGCGCTGTCACTGGCGGAACTGGGCGCGGCCATGCCGGAAGCCGGAGGCATCTACATCTACCTGCGCGAATCCTTTGGTAAGCTGGTGGCTTTCCTCTACGGCTGGGGATCACTGCTGGTGATTGACGCGGGCTCAGCCGCCACCCTCGGTGTTGCTTTCGGCATTTACGCCGCAGGTTTCATTCCCCTGACTCCGATTGAACAGAAATTGTTGGCCGGGGTGGTGATTGGGGTGCTCACGTTCATCAACATCCTGGGAGTGAAGAAGGGCACGGCGGTACAGACCATTTTCACCATCGCCAAAGTTGGCGGACTGGTGATTATTATCGGTTGCGCGATTTTCCTGCCGCCACTCGCGCCCGCCGTAGCAGCCCATCCGCTGCCCACGTCGCACACCACGGTCAGCAGCTTCGGCGTGGCGCTGGTTGGAGTGTTATGGGCCTACCAGGGCTGGCACCAGCTTTCTTATACCGCGGGCGAGGTGAAAAACCCATCGAAAGTTCTTCCTATTGGCTTCTTCCTTGGCACGGCCATCATCATTGCGGTTTATCTGACTGCCAACGCTGCCTACCTGCACGTGCTTCCGCTGCCGGTGATGGCGGAGCATCAGCGCGTGGCGGCAACGGCTATGCAGTTCCTGATCGGGCCGCGCGGCGCGCGGTTTGTTTCGGCGCTGATCCTTTGCTCGATTTTCGGGGCGCTGAACGGGACCATCCTAACGGCACCGCGCGTCTATTATGCGATGGCGAAAGATGGTGTGTTCTTCCGGATCGTGGCCCGCATTCATCCGAAGTTCCAGACTCCTACCTTTGCCCTCCTCGTGCTGGGAGCCTGGTCGGCGATCCTGGCGGCCAGCGGTTCGTTCGAAGAGCTTTATACCTACGCGATTTTCGCCATGTGGATTTTTTCCGCGGCGGCGATTGCCGGCGTGATCATTCTTCGCCGTCGCCTGCCGGATCTGCATCGGCCCTATCGCGTGTGGGGATATCCCATCCTGCCCGTCGCCTTCATCATTGCCGCTCTGGCTATTGTGGCCAACACTCTGGTGAGCAAGCCGACCGAGTCCGCGCTGGGCTTGTTGATCATCCTCGCGGGTGTTCCGCTCTACTACGCTTGGAAACGCTGGGGCGGTGCGGCAACGCGCTAATACTTGTGGGTGTCTTTCCTCAGCCGTTCCACGTACTTGCCGGTGGCAACCTGAATGCGTATAACTTCACCGGGTGCGATGAATTGCGGCACCATCACTTCCATGCCGTTTTCAAGCGTGGCGGTTTTGTAAACGCTGTCCTGTTGCTGGTGGACGGGCGGGGCAGTAGCCTGGACGGCGAGTTCCACCGTTTCAGGCATCAGGACGCCGACAGGCCTGCCCTCATAAAACTCGACCGGAAGGGTCATTTCGCTCTTTAGAAACCCGTGACCAGGTCCGATGATTTCCAGTGGGATCGAGACCTGATCGAATGTCTGCGGGTTCATGAAGGTGGCGGACTCGGCATCGCTATATAGAAATTCCATCTCCTGTTTTTCGAGCACGGTTTCTTCCAGACGCTCCTCCGGCCGGAAGCGCAATTCCTTTGTTGTTCCTTTCAGCATGTCCCGCAGTTTGGCATGGACGCTGCCGGGCATTTTGCCTTGGCCGATGTGGTAATCAGCCGCGATCACATAGCAAGGCTCGCCTTCGATTTTGATCACCATGCCTGGGCGAAGTTCGGATGCGCTCACCATCGGGACTCCCTTCAGGCCGAGCGGAATGCGAGGGGGCCGCTGTGCCCGGCCTAGGAATGATGATTGTTCTCTGTTCCTATTTTACGCCGACGGGGCTGGGAATTACCTGGTTTGCAGCTTTACTTGCACACATCTGCTGTCGTTACCAGTTGGGCGCCGGCGGCGGCCATCTCTTCGATGGCCTTCCGTCCATCGTCCTCGGCGATCGCTTTGATTGCGTCCACGACTAGCTCGACGGGCTTGCTACGTTTTCGCAGCGCCAGAACGTCGGCGCGCACGCAATACTCGGTAGCGACGCCAAAGACAACGTAGCGTCGAGGCCCCAGGGCCTCCAGGATGCGGTCGAAATTAGGATTTGCCGACGTCTCATAGACGTCTTTCTCGATAACGATCTGGGGCGGCCATTCTTCAGGCGCTACGAATGGGCCAGAACCCATGGTGAGCGTTAAAGCTCCCGGCACGGAAGTTTCCCGAATGTGCTGCTGGCCGCGGGTTCCGGTGACGCAGTGAGGCGGCCAGAGTTTGAATTCGGGATCGTCGGGCGCATGAGCGTCGGCCGAGGAAATAATTGGAATATTCCGCTCGCGTGCACAGGCCATCAGACGAACGAGATTGGGAACAATTTCTTCCGCGTGCGGAACGTAAAGCTTGCCCCCCGGGTCCATGAAATCAAACTGCGTATCAACGTCAACAAAGGCCAAAGCTAATGCCATTGAGTTCTCTCCGTGAATTAGCGTGGCCGCGGCGCGGCGGCTGGTTTCCGTGCCGTCACGTACTGGCTGCGGACCTCCTCAAGAAGTTGCAGCAGCGCTTCGCTCTTATTCACGGGATAGTCCGGCGCCCCACGCAGTGCGTGGTATTGCTCCGGAAGCCTGGCTACGCTAGCTTGCACCGTCTCGCGGATTGACGCTGCGGCCCGGCGCTCGCTGGCGCGACGGCCGTTTCGCATCAGTGGTTGAAGCAGAGGTTCGCCACCCGGGAAATGCTCCTGGAAACCCGCAAGCACATCGTGATGGTACTTGCCATTGCTCGTGAGGCGGAACACCTGCTTGCGGCCCGGGCAGTAAATCTTTTCCTCGCTGAACTTGGCTTTGTACTCCACCTGTCCGTCCCGCTCGGTCTCGACCAGCTTGTAAACCACGCTCAGCGCAGGAACGTCGCGAGAAGTTGCGAGGTCCGTGCCCACGCCGAAGGAATCGATGGGTGCCCCAGCTTCAACGAGCTTCTCGATCCGGTACTCGTTCAGGTCGCCGCTGGCGATGATTCTTACGTCGTGAAGACCGCGCGCATCCAGAATGGAACGAACTTCGCTGCTCTTCTGCGACAGGTCACCACTGTCAAGCCGCACGGCGCTGAATTTCCTGCCGAGCGAGGCTGCCGTTTCCGCGCCTGCCAGGTCGTCGTAAGTGTCGATCAGGAGCACGCCCGTTTCCGGAAAGACATCGAGCAGCGCGTCAAAGCTTTCGCGCTCGGTGGCGAAGGCCTGCGTCCAGGAATGCGCGGCCGTTCCGGCAACGGGGATGCCATAGAGGTGGCCGGCTTCCGTGTTGGAAGTAGCGTTGCATCCGCCAAGATAAGCGGCGCGGGCCGCACGCAAGCCTGCCTCCGGTCCCTGGGCCCGCCGGGTTCCGAATTCCAGCACGGTACGCCCCGCGGCGGCGCGAACCACTCGCGAGGCTTTTGAAGCTACGAGCGTTTCAAAATTGATCACCGAAAGCAGATAGGTTTCGACGACCTGCGCCTCTGCAACCGGTGCGGTCACCTGGAGGATGGGTTCCTCGGCAAATATTACGGTACCTTCCGGAACCCCAATCACATCACCGGTAAAGCGGAAATCTTTCAGGTAGTCGAAGAAGTCGTCCGGCACGGTACGAAAAGCCGGCAGGGTGCGGAGGTATTTGATGTCATCTTCGGAGAATTTGAGATTTTCGAGGTAATCGAGGGCGTCATCGACGCCCACCGCAACCAGGTAAGACCGCTCAGCGGGCAGGGAACGCACAAACAACTCAAACGTGGCATGGAAGTTCATGCAGTGCTCAAAGTAGCCGGCCGCCATCGTAAGTTCGTAAAGGTCAACCAACAAAGCTCGCCTGCATCGCGATTCCTGCATTTGTCATCCTTGTTAAGAGTGCGGCAGAAATGACTAAGCCTAAGCCACAGTATGGTTTCCACGCTGGGTGATGTCAAGGCAACAGGCAGTGACAGACTTGCGCCGGGCGAGGACAATGCTTCGCGGGCAAACCCGAGCCAAACCCGGACGGAACACGATGGTGCGGGAAGGTGTAGAGACTAGACAGGCAGCACCTAAATCCCGGAGACGATCTGGGACAAGGTGAAGGGAAAGTCCAGACCCCCAATCCGCTTTTGCACTGAAAGGTGCCATGGCGACAGCGGCGAAAGCCGTAGAGGCCAAGAAAATCCGTTGGGCCGCAATGCCTGTGAGGGTTCAAGTCCTTCCGCCCGCACCACGCACTTTCTCTTTTCTCCCACAGCGTTGGAGGCAGAATATGTGGTTCAACGGGCAAGCCCACCCTCAGGATGCCACGTCGTGCTTCCTGGCATCATGCTCATGCGACTCTGTTCGCTGCCTCTTGATTCCAGGGCAGGAAGGGCTGAAGAACGCAAAGCACGAATATCCCTCATGGGTGGTTGGCCGAAAAAGCGGCTGTATTCGCGATTGAATTGGGTGGGGCTTTCGTACCCAACCTCAAAAGCCGCGCGCGCAGCATCGAGGCCGCTGTTGAGCATCAGGCTGCGAGCCGCCTGCAGCCGGAGCTGTTTTTGATACTGAAGCGGACTCATCGCCGTCAGCATCCGGAAATGATGGTGTAGCGTCGACACACCCATGCTGGCAATCCGGGCGAGTTCCTCTACGTTTAGCGGCTTAGCGTAGTTTGCGCTTATCCACGCTACCGCCTTTGCCGTTCGGTGGCTTTGATCGCCGAGTGTTGCAACTGCGCGCAAGCGTGCTCCCTCCGGTCCACCGAGAATCCGGTAGATGATCTCGCGCTGAATCAGTCCGCTTAGGAATGGGATGTCCTGCGGGCTCGACAGAAGATCCACCAGGCGGCAGCACGCGCCCAAGAATTCGGGTGTGGTTTCGCCGGTGGACATGGCGGGACTGTCCGACGGCGCCTCCGCGAGATGAATTTCCCCACGGCCGAGCACCTCCCGGACCATGGGCATGTCCAGTTTAAGCGACAGTACGAGACAGGGAACCTCTTCGGTTGCCTCCGCCACCCAGCTGACGATGGGCAGATCGACCGCGGTCAGGAGGAAGCGTGACTCGTCGTAGATGAAGCTGGTCCGGCCAAGGTTCACCTGCTTGCGGCCTTGGGCGACCACGATGATGCCCGCATGGTAGGTTGTCCGGCACGGAGGGGTCGGGGATGTCCGCCGGTGAAGGCTCACGCCGGGAATCTCCGTTATCCGATTCTCTTCTTCGCCCAAGAATGAGGCAATCTTTCGCGCCAGCTCTGCGCGCAACTCGCAGGCCAGGTTTGACTTCAGGGCGGTATTTTCCTTAAGTGTTTTCATGTCAGTCACCAGTACTGCGCGCTTCTAAAGATAGCCGCCTGGCTGCAGTGGCGCAATTGATTTTTCGCCTGACAAGAGGAATAGGCAATAAGTAGGCAGGATCGGGCTACCGCTCCCCGGTGATTTGAGCATAGGTTTAAGACAGAAGAGATCATTTGGAAAGCGATTCGTATGAAGAAGCGCAAGTTTGGCAATCTCAAGGTATCAGGTCTCGGCTTCGGCGCTGCGACTGAAAAGAACGAGGCAATCAAGCTAATCCGCGCTGCCCTTGTGGAAGCGCCGCAAAGCAGAAATGACCGCATTGCTGAGCGACTCGTTTAGACAACCAAAAGAGAGAGGAAGAAACAATGGAGAGCCGTGATGATATGCGCGCAGAACCCGGCAACAGCGTCACGATGGCTTTCAAGGTGATCAAGCTTCTGCTGTGTTTGACAGTGGGAGTGGCTGCGATGGGTGTTGGCGCCGCCGCACAGCAGACGCCTCCTGTGGTGCGAGTGGACAGCGGCCAACTGCAAGGGGTGGTCGATGACGGCGTCGTTTCCTACAAAGGCATCCCCTTTGCGGCACCCCCCGTGGGCAATCTGCGGTGGCGTCCACCTCAGCCAACGGCGCGATGGACCGGCGTGCGCCAGGCGACGGAATTCGGGGCGGACTGCATGCAGGAACGGTTCGGCCCGCCCCCGGCCCCAGGTGCGCCTCCGGCGCGGGCGCCGTCGGAAGACTGTCTGTTCCTGAACGTCTGGAGTCCGGCGAGCGCCACACCAGGCGCAAAGCTTCCAGTGATGTTCTGGATCTACGGGGGCGGGTTCGTGGGCGGCTCAAGCGCCTTCCCCATTACCTCGGGGACACAGTTCGCTAAGCAGGGTGTTGTGCTGGTCGCTGCCAACTACCGCGTGGGCCGCTTCGGGTTCTTCGCCTTCCCCGCGCTTAGCCGCGAACATCCTGAAGAGCCCAAGGGCAACTATGCCTACATGGACCAGATTGCGGCCTTGCAGTGGGTCAAGCGCAACATCTCTGCGTTCGGAGGCAATCCGAACAACGTCACGATCTTTGGATTCTCCGCGGGCGGTGTCTCGGTGCACAGCCTCCTCACTTCGCCCATGGCGCGTGGCCTCTTCCAAAAGGCCATCGTCGAGTCTGGCGGCGCGCGCGATGGCGTGCTCACCGCGCGGCCAATGAGCAGAGACGGTGTGGATCCGAACTATCCGGTGTCGGCCGAGACGATCGGGATCAACTTCGCACGCTCGATGGGAATCGAGGGCACGGATCAAGCCGCGTTGGCCCGTCTGCGCGCTCTCAGCGCCGAAGAGGTTCTTCGCGGGGCGCCGGCCCAGCCGGGAGTCAAGATGCCGTCCTACGAAACGACGCCGATTCTTGACGGCAAGCTGATCACAGAGACGGCTGAGACCGCCTACAAAGCAGGCCGTGCGCCCCGTGTTCCACTCATGCTCGGAAGTAACAGCGCCGATTCTGCAGGTCCCCGGATAAGGGCAACCACCAAGGAGCAGCTGTTTGCGCATTTCGGCCAGTGGAGCGCTCAGGCGAAGGCGGCTTACGATCCCGACGGGTCAACAGATTTGGCCACTCTGGTATTGGAGGCAAACAACGACTTCGGCCAGGCTGAGCCGGCCCGTTTCGCAGCGAGAGCATTCGCGGCTAACGGGTCGCCCGTCTATCTCTACCGGTTCTCCTACGTTCAGAGTGCGATGCGGGAGCGGATGCGGGCTGGGACCCCCCACGGCGGCGAACTCGCCTTTGTGTTCGGCACCTTGGGTGCCGGAGGCTTCGGCCCGCCAATCCCGCCGACAGCCCAGGATCAGGCGGTCTCCCGGATGGCGCAAGGCTACTGGGTCAATTTCGCCAAGACCGGCGATCCGAATGGTCCAGGCCTGCCGGAGTGGCCGCGTTACGATCCCAGCAAGGATTTGATCTTTGAATTCCATCCCGATGGCTCGGCCGGGGCGATCCCGGATCCGTGGAAAGCGCGGCTTGATGTGATGGAGTTGGCCACTGAATCGGGGAGGCGCGCTGATTACTGAGACCGGACCTGGATGTCGCATTGGGTAGCACTCCGGTTCACGGTACGCGCTTGCCGGCAATGGCACTGTCGCTTTCCGGTGCTGAAGCGCCCGCAAAGCAGAGATGAGTGGCACTGGGTGCCATTTCGAGAGAAGAAGAGAAGAGATGGGAAGGAACAATGGAAAAGCGATTACTGGGAAAGAGCGGATTGGAAGTATCAGCAATGGGACTCCGTTGCATGGGCATGAGCGTGTGTTATGGTCCGGCACAAGACAAGCAGAAAATGATCGCGCTGCTGCATGCGGCGGTGGAACGTGGCGTCAGCCTTTTCGATACAGCAGAAGTGTATGGACCATTCACCCATGAAGAACACGTTGCAGAAGGACTTCGCACAGTACGCGAGAGAGTCATAATCGCTACCAAATTCGGCTTTGATCCACAAACACGGGAGCGTCGCGGACTGAACTGGGATGGCTATCTCCGGTAGTCGAAATCGAAGAATCGAATCAAATGATGGAGGGCGTTGAATGGCGATCACATTGAACGTAAACAAAAAGCCTCATTCAGTCGATGTACCGGGCGATACGCCACTACTTTGGGTCTTGCGCGACGTTCTAGGACTAAAAGGCACAAAGTATGGCTGCGGTATCGCATTGTGTGGAACCTGCACTGTACATGTAGATGGCCGTGCAGTGCGTTCATGCATCATGCCCGTAAGGTCAGTAGAGAACAGGATGATTACGACCATTGAGGGCCTCGCTGATACAGAGATCCATCCCGTGCAGCAAGCCTGGGAGGAAATTGATGTGCCCCAGTGCGGCTATTGTCATTCCGGGCAGATCATGTCTGCGGCAGCGTTGCTTTCAACCAAGCCGAAGCCTACCGACGCCGATATTGATTCGGCGATGAGCGGGAACCTATGCCGCTGCGGCACGTATCCGCGTATTCGCGAAGCCATTCATCGTGCAGCCGAGTTGCTGGCCTCGAAAGGAGGCACACGATGAATCCCGACCGCCGGTCGTTCCTCAAGATATGCGCCATCGCAGGTGGCAGCTTCGTACTGGAAGTCCATGAGACCCCTTTCGTTCATGCGCAGGCTCGCAGGAACTTTGCTCCCCTACCAGTGGAGCCGAGTGCGTTTGTCCACATTGCGCCGGAGGGCAGCGTCACCATCATGGCCAAGAACCCCGAGGGGGGACAGGGCGTGAAAACGCACCTCCCGATGCTGATTGCCGAGGAACTCGACATTGACTGGAAGGACGTAAAAGTTGAACAAGCCGACGGCGACCGGAAGCTGTACGGGTTCCAGTTTTTGGGCGGCAGCACGGCTACTCCAATGAATTGGGATCCGCTGCGGCGGGTTGGGGCTGCCTGGCGGCAGATGCTCGTATCGTCCGCGGCGACTTCGTGGAGCGTGCCCGAATCCGAATGCACCACCAAGGCCGGACGTGTACTTCACTCCGCATCGGGCCGGTCCGTGGGCTACGGAGAGCTTGTTGCCCAGGCCGCAAAACTCACTCCGCCCGCGCTCGATTCGGTGAAGCTCAAGAACGCAGCAGACTACACCATCATTGGTACGTCTCGGAGAGGCGTTGACAACCGCGCCATCGTTACAGGAGAACCCATCTTTGGTATCGATGTGGAACTTCCTGGGATGCTCCACGCCGTTCTGCAGAAGTGTCCCGTCTTTGGCGGAAAGGTGAAGACGGCAAATACTGAAGAGATTGCAAAGCTGCCGGGAGTAAAGAAAGTCCTCGTTGTGGAGGGTACGTTGACCAATGATCCTATCCTTCCGCTCAATCCTGGCATTGAGCCGGGCGTGGCGATTCTGGCAGATACCTGGTGGCAGGCGCAGAGCGCGCGAAAGCGCCTCAAAGTCGAATGGGAATATGGTGCGGGGACTTACCAGAGTTCTGCGGCGTTTGTGCAACAAGCTGCTGATGCGCTCAAACAGGCCTTCGGCCAAACTATCGGCTCCTACGGTGAGGCCGAAGCTCGACTCCAGAAAGCCGCCAAGGTTGTAGCCGCGACCTACTCCTATCCCTTTCTCCCTCACAACACGCTCGAGCCACAGGGATCCACTGCATCATTCAAAGGCGGCAAATTGCAAATTTGGAGTACGACTCAGGATCCCGCTGCAGTTCGTCGACTGACGGCAAGTATTACCGGCATTGCCGAGCCAGACGTAACCATTCACATGGTCCGCTCCGGTGGAGCCTTTGGCCGTCGTTATGTGAATGATGACGATGTAGAAGCTGCCTGGCTAAGCAAGCAGGCGGGCCGCCCGGTCAAGATTACATGGTCTCGTGAAGACGACATGACACACGACAGCTATCGCCCCGCCGGTACAATTGGTCTAAAAGCGGGTCTGGATGCAAAGGGCAGTGTCGTCGCATGGCGCCAGCACTTCGTCACGTTCGGCGATGGCAAGCGAACGATCTTGAACGGTGGCATCGATCCACACGAGTTTCCAGCGGGATACATACCGGCGTACCAGCTTGGGATGTCGGATTCCATTCCTTTTCGGACCCGTACCGGACCGCTACGCGCACCATGCTTCAATGGCCGCGTTTTTGTTCTTCAATCCTTCCTGGATGAGCTTGCGTTTGCCGCGGGCCGCGATCCACTGGACTTTCAGCTTGAACTGCTTTCGCATCCACCTGCTTCGGGCTTTGAGGTCCAACCCCACAATCCCTTCAGCCTGAACCCCGAGCGCCAGCGTGGAGTGTTGGAAATGGTTGCAGAAAAGTCAAACTGGCGCATACGCAAGAAGGGGGAGGGACGCGGAATGGGTATTGCGGCTTACTTCTGCCAGCAGAGTTATTTTGCAGAAGTCGCCGAGGTAAGCGTCGACTCCAGAAATCGGATCACCGTTCATCAGATTTGGGCGGCGGGCGATCTGGGCAGCCATGTGATCAATCCCCGTGAGGCGGAGAATCAGGCTTTCGGCGGAATCATCGATGCGCTGAGCCAAATGGAGCAGGAGATCACGTTTGCCAAGGGCGAGGTAGAGCAGGCGAACTTCAACCAGCAAGCATTGTTGCGGATGCGGCAAGTGCCAAAGATAGAGGTCTACTTCAGAAAAACGGAGTTTCCGCCCAAGGGTCTTGGCGAACCAATGCTGCCGCCGGTGATTCCGGCCGTTACCAATGCTGTGTTTGCCGCAACCGGGAAGCGCATTCGTACTTTGCCGCTCAATCGAAGCGGATTCGCGTTCGCGTAGAACACAACGAAGGAGCAGAAGTGCAAAAACGCACATTAGGTAAGGACCTGCAGGTGGCCACTATCGGCTTCGGTTGCATGGGATTGAGCTACGGCTACGGCCCGCCTATCGAAAAGCAGCGAGCCATAGCTGTGATCCGAACAGCAGTCGAACGCGGCGTGACACTCTTCGATACTGCGGAAGCTTACGGTCCACTCACGAACGAAGAACTCGTAGGCGAGGCACTTGTCCCGCATCGCGAACAGGTGGTGATTGCCACGAAGTTCGGTTTCGACATCGCTGCCGACGGGCAGCGGCGAGGCGGGCTCAACAGCCGGCCAGAGCATATCAAGCGGGTTGCTGAAGCGTCACTCAAGCGCATGAAGACCGACGTCATCGATCTCTTCTACCAGCACCGCGTCGATCCAAATGTGCCGATCGAGGATGTCGCGGGCGCGGTGAAGGACCTGATTCAGGCTGGCAAGGTCAAACACTTCGGCCTTTCTGAGGCCGGAGCAAACACAATTCGGCGCGCTCACGCGGTCCAGTCGGTTACCGCGGTCCAGAGCGAGTATTCGATATGGACGAGGGACCCTGAACCTGAGGTTCTTCCAGCCTGCGAGGAATTGGGGATCGGTTTTGTTCCCTGGAGTCCGCTTGGACAAGGATTTTTGACGGGGAAGATTGATGCCTCAACGAAGTTCGAAAGCACAGACTTCCGAGCAGTATTTCCCCGATTCACAGAGGAGGCTCGCAGCGCAAACCTGGCCGTGGTGGATCTCCTGAAGCAGATCGCTCAAAGAAAGATTGCCACCCCCGCACAGATTGCACTGGCCTGGCTGCTTGCACAGAAGCCCTGGATCGTTCCAATTCCGGGAACGACGAAGATACATCGGCTGGAGGAGAACATCGGCTCCGCTTCGGCCGAGCTGACGCCGGAGGATCTTGACGAAATCAATACGGCAGCTTCCAAGATCCCAATTCAGGGCGCGCGCCTTCCCGAATCCATCCTGCGAATGTCTTACCGCTAAAGTGCAATCTCAATGGCGGCCGAGCAGAAGGAAGTTTTCAAGGAGAAATGAGTTACGAAGGGAGTATCGCAGGTGGAATCATGCAAACGCAGGGACGTGGAAAGCGCAACCTGAAATTCTCGAACCTCAGAGTCATAGAGATAAATTCTACGAACAGGAAACATCGGAAGTCTCTCATCGCGCTCGCGCTGATTGCAACCTGTTCTTTGTCTTTAGCAAGTGCACAGGGGACCCACAAGACCAAGCCAGAGCAGGCGGCAATGCCTGCGATAAGGAAGAAGGTCATCAATCTCTGGGCCGGTGTCGCACCCGGGTCCGAGCAATGGGAACAGCCGGAACCACCCTTGGCTCCGGCGGCATGGAGACAATTGTCAACGTGAGCACGCCGACGCTGACCGTATACCTGCCGGACCTGTCGATTGCGACAGGGACCGCCGTCATTATCGCCCCCGGCGGCGGCTTCATAGGATTGTCAATCAACTCGGAAGGTCACGATGTTGCGAAATGGCTCGGCGCCCGCGGCTTCGCGGCGATCGTTTTGAAGTACCGAACGATTCCTATCGAAGGAAAGGATGCCACGCAACTCGGCCAGTCCGCCCGCGCAGCCTTCATGGCTCAGATGAGCAACCACGCCCAAGTCGACGAAGACGGCAAGTACGGTATTGCGGACGGCATCCAGGCAGTCAAAGTCGTACGCGCGCACGCCGCCGAATGGGGCATTCCCCCGGATCGCATCATCTTCGCGGGATTCTCCGCCGGCGGGATGATCGCTGATTTCACGGCCATACAGCCGGATACGCGCGCGCGCCCGGACTGCGTGGCTCCTATCTAGGGCGCTCCTATCTCGCACGTACCGCCGATACCACAAGGACTGCCGCCCTTCTTCATGGCGATGGCGCAAGACGACACCCTCGCCGGCAGCTACATCGTTGCCTTCTACCACGCACTCAAGGCCGCCGGATATAAACCGGAATTTCACATCTTTTAGCCACGGCGGTCATGGCTGGGGTATGCGCAAACAAGGCACAACGAGCGATCACTGGATCGAGGAATTCTACTGGTGGCTGAAAGCACAAGGGTTGACGTGTCCGCTCGAGTAACCCGCAGCGGGGCGAGAATCCAAGTTCAAAGGCTCACGCATTTACATGCACACTTTCGCAGTTTGTGGGACTTAAGCACATGCTTACAAATACAGATAGCAACACAAGAGGGACTTAAAATCCTTGTTGCGAGGGCTGGTCCCATGCAGGCGGAGGGATCATATAATATCCAGGCCAAAAGTTGCACGGGGAATCGGGGCCCGGTATTCCCAGTCGGAAACGGGAGCCACTTTGTAGCGGTAGAGCTTGCAAAGTTCGCATACCTGGGCCACAAGATAGGGGCTTTCCTGATCCTGCCATTGATGCTTGCAGTTCCCCGCTTGGGGTTTCCCAATCTTGGACGCATCGAACCTGATTTCCATTGTCTTGACCTTTTTCCTGACGTTCGTCGGCTTATTCAGCTACTACAAGCGATGCATCGAGCCCGAAGATCAGTTGTCCGAGTTTGCCCTGATCAGTACGACTCCGTGGCGGGGCACCTGGGCTGTGTAACTTCCCTTGAAGTTTCCCAGGTCTTTTCTCTCCCAGAGGTCACGGACTGAAACCGTGCCATTGAGGCCGATGTCTTTGAAATGGACGGTGACCGGCATCGTGGATTCGCCTGCGTTAAACAGTCCCACGGCTGTGCTGCCGCCGGCCAGCGGCTTTACCCACACCTGGAGCGGGCCTTCTTCAGACACGCGGTAGCCCTCGGTCCCGGCGGGATCCTGATCTACGGCTACGACTTCCGGGTTGGTCAGGACAGCGAGAGTTTCCGGGGACATGGTGCTCAGATCGTTTCCGGAAATCAGCGGCGCCGCCAGGATGCACCACAGGCTCATGTGGGTGCGATACTCGTCGGCGTTCATGTGGCCGTTGCCTACTTCAAGCATGTCTGGGTCGTTCCAATGGCCCGGGCTTGCGAATTTGGCCAGGCCTTCCTGCCCGAACCCGATGAACGCCATTCGCGTGTAATTGTCCTGGATGTCGTCCGTTGTCCGCCACAGATTGGCGCCCACCGACGGCCCCCATTGCCACACGCGGTCCATTCCGTACTGGCACAAGCTGTAGACGATGGGCCGTCCAGTGGCCACCAGGGCCTCGTGCATCTTCTTGTAAACGGCCGGCATTTCAGAAGGCTTGTAAACCTGGCGGGCGCTGCACCAGTCGTACTTCAGATAATCCACGCCCCACGAGGCATAAGTTTCAGCGTCCTGCTTTTCGTGCTGGTAGCTGCCCGCGTACCCGGCACAGGTTTTGGGGCCCGGCGAGGAATAGATGCCGAACTTCAGGCCCAGGCTGTGGATGTAATCGCCCAACGCCTTCATGTTTGGGAAGCGGTCGTTCGGGTGGATGAACCCTTTGGCGTCGCGCTTGCCCTGCCAGCAGTCGTCGATATTGACGTATTCATAGCCGGCGGCCTTCATGCCGTTGGTGGCCATGGCGCGGGCCTGTGCGCGCACAATGGCGTCAGTTACTTTGCAGCCGTAATGGTTCCAACTGTTCCAGCCCATCGGCGGCGTGGCGGCCAGTTCCTGAGCTCGCGCCGCAGGGACACTACACAGAAGCGCTAAGCCAAGAATTACCAACGATATAGCTCCACGCCACAGGTCCACCTTGTCCCGCATCTGCATTCTCCTTCTCGCCAGGAAATCAGCGCACATAAAGAGAGCAAGTGTACTACCCGTGCGCCCCAAAAGTCTATAAGCGGTCTGCTAATAATGAGTTGCTTAGCTGATCGTTGCATGCGCGGCTACGACGCATTCACTCATCGGGTTTGGCGCCCGATGGCAAAGGTCTGAGCATCGGCCTGTGCCCTGGCAAAACACCTGATGTAACACCGCAAAATTGCAAAGACGCATGAAGCAAAAGTGAATTGGGTATTCGAGTCCCATTACACCTTTCCGTATTTCCGCAGAACATTTCATTCGCTGTGCCAGGGTCAGGCAATGCATGTGGACGCAGGCGCAGTTACCGTCGTGCTTCTTCCACCGTGATCTGGTTGTGGGTGCCTTTGGACTCGTTCACGATGGTCTGTTTCATGGGGCCCTGGAAGGTGTTCTTGCTCAGGGTGATGAAGTCGGTCTTGGGACCGATGTAGATTCCGACAAGCTGCGGCGCTCTACCTTTTGTTTTACCATCACCGATCGTGTTGTCAATAAACGATACTTCGTGGACCATTCCCCCAATGTGGACGTTCTCGCCGAGCTTTTGTTTCCGGCCATTGTCGGCGATGATGTTGCGCTCAAAGGTGTTGCGGTCGGGCGAGTTGGACCTGTTCTCGTCGCGGAAATAGATGCCTGCGCGGCCGTTTCCTGTTGAACTGTTGTTCACGAACAGGTTGTCAGAATCTTTGTGGCCCAGTGATATTCCGTCGCGACCATTGTTCCAACTTCGGTTGTTTGCGTAGCGGGCGTGCTGGACGCGCCAGCAGAGGTACAGGCCATCCTCGCCGTTCTCATGGGCCTGGTTGTTCTCCACCACACCGTGAAGCGCGCCCGTCCCCAGGTGAATGCCCAGGTAGGCGTTGTTGTAGGACTCGCAATGCTGCACGACAGGGTCCTCTACAAATTGCAGACTGATGCCGTCGCCGGGATAGTTGCGCGCTACCACGTTGCGCACGGTCATCTGCCTCGAGTGGAAGAAATAGACGGCGCCCGTCTGGCAGCCATCCAGAATACCGCTGCCTTCGCGGCTGCCGTCTGCCGTCAGGTCTTCGACCTTGACGTTCCTCACTTCAAAACCGGCAATCAGGGGGAAGGTGTTGAAGACCTCGCCATCCAGTTCCACGTGGTAGTCCATCTGCAAAAAGTGGTTGAAGTAGAGTGTATTGCCCTCAATGCGCGTGATAGTGCGAACGCTGGGGGTCCAGCCGCTCCGCTGTTCCTTGTCGACCACGGTTACGCCCATGCCGGTGCGGAATCCGCTCGCGTCCGCCACGGTGGCCTTGTACTCGCCGTAGTCGGCATCGACGGTCAGCTTGCTTTGCACGCCCGGAACTTTCTGCAGGATGGTCTTGCCGGGGCCCTCGCCGCGCAGGGTAACGTGGCTGGCCAGGCGCACGGAGTTCGCGAGCGTGTAGGTGCCGGCCTTGATCAGTACTGTGCCGCCCCCGGCCGCCGCCACGCGATCAACAGCCTTCTGTATGGCGACATTGTCCGTGCCGATCACGTCCGCGTTTGCAGGGCCGACAGTTACGGTCATCATTCCGCGCTCCCGTTTCATGCCTTGGCGTGAGCAGCCCACGGCCAGAATTGAAACAGCCGCCAGCAACAGCCGCAGGCGGAAACCTTTGATGGATGGCACACGCATAAGCCACTTCCTGTTCAGCGATAGTTGAGAAGCACACGTTGCCGAAGTTTAGCACAGGAGGAAAATTGTGGCAGGAATTTCCGGTCCCGAGTGTTTGCGCCAAAGGTCAATCAGCCAATGCAGGCACAGGCGTTCCATCGAAGCGTTTCTTCCTGAGCCGGCTGCCCAGCAGGGCCAATAGCAGAGTGGCCGAGATCATGCTGGCCAGGCTGTCGGTGAGCAGCAGCCCGCGTATGCCAAAGTGCTTGAATCCCAGACCATCGGCCCATGTCATATAAACAATTGCGAAGTTGGTGGCCGCGCCAAACAGTCCCAGTTGAGTGCTGGCCACAGGACTGTCCTGGCCCACGAGTTGATAGCCGAGCGCGTTGAAGGCCGCATAGGAAACGCCGGCCAGGCCGTTGTAGGTCAAAGCTCCCAGGATAAAGACCAAGGGTGTGCGCGGAGAGAGTGCCATCGCCAAAGAGACCAAACTCGTGATGAGGCCTGCGGCAAGGTAGAGGTATCCGCGAGAGAAGTGATTTGCAACGTAACCGCCAAGAAGGGCCCCCAGCGAAGCGGTGATGGCGCACCCCCCACCCGTCACCCATATCACCGTTGACGCACCGGTGTGGAAATCATTGCCCATGCCGGAGAATAGATTGATGGCGGCCTCGGCGCTGGCCGGGACCAGGAAGAGGCAAAAGCCGATCAGCACTTCCCTGGTCTTGCAGGCCTGCCAGGTGGCCTTTACGGCATCGGTGAAAATCTGGCGGAATCGGAATGACGAACTGACCGCTTCAGGAAAGAGCAGGACCGGAAAGGTTCCCAGCACAATGCAGGCAGCGAGACCCAATCCAAGCCAGTGCAGGGCGATGTGAGGCACCAGAGACATCACCGCCAGTGAGCCCAGCGCGCCGCCGCCCAGGTTGGCGACATTTCCCCATCCGCTGACCGAGCCGCGAAGATGGTCGGGCGTGAACTGCGCGGTCCAGCCGGTGATTGCGCCGGAAAAGAGCACAACGGAGAGTTCGGCCACAAGCAGAAGCGCAGTTGTGGGCCCCAGCCGCGCAGGCGAAAGAACAAACAAGGCTGTTGCCAGACAGATTGCCGCGCTGGCGGCCGTGATCCACGCGTAGGCCCGGCGCGTGAGCCCCGTGTCTATGAGGGGTTGCAGCAGGAATCCCCAGAAAGTGGGCGTCATCACCGTGGCGCTGATGGCGGCCACTTTGTCAAGATGCACGCCGAGGTGCGTCAAAAGAAAAGGCAGGGCGGTGATGGTGAAACCCACTACCAGTCCAAAAGGAAATACAGCCAGACCCACGATCCACGCCGGCGGCATTTCCCTGTGGGCCACCTGATGCTCTGAATTGTCTGCCAAAAATTCCTCCAAAACGAATGCGCTGTTGAATCGGGAGGGTTGACCTGCCCCTAAGCGCCGACTCATCTTAGTCTGAGTGGGCACACATGGCCAAAGGTTTTCTCGGCACGAACAGATGGCTTGAGAACAATCCGCCGGGTGAGAGGTCCGTGCACGGGTGTATGATGATGTAAACAGGAGGACGGGCTTGAAAGCTGTGCTCGCAGCGAAGGGAAGTCTCCATCCGTTTAGAAAGCCCTCTTTCATCCTGCCAGGAAAGACGTTCTGCACGATTGCCGCCTTCGTACTTGTTTCCTGTTTATGGGCTGGCGCGCAGCAGCCTCCACAGCGCCAGTTCAGCGTGCACGTCGAGACGCAGTTGGTACAGGTCCACGTGCGGGTTGTGGGGCGCGACGACAAACCTGTCACCGGCCTGAAGAAGAAGGATTTTTCTGTCAAGGCGAACGGCCACCGGCAGCAGGTTTCGGTGCTGGATTACGTTTCCGCCCCGGCCGCTGTTCAGGAATCCAACCAGGCGCCCCCAAACGCCGCGGTCCGTGAAAACATTCAACCTCGGACGCCCGGCCGGCACGTCTGGATTTATGTTGACACTGAAGTTGACAGCGATGAAGTCTCGCAGGCTTATCAGGCTATCAAGAAGTTTCTGTCAACCCAACTCCAGCCTGGCTTCATGGTATCGCTTGACGGGCTGCCCTTCAGTGACGACCGTACCACATTGCTGGCGACGCTTGAGAAAATGCGCCAGGGACCGTTCGGGCATTTGCCCGACGTGCCACCGCTGGTCAATTCCACGCTCGACATGGAGAAACAGGCGGATTACGAATGGCTGCTCTATTCGGCGCTGCTTTATGAAGGATCTCCTGCGCCTCCAGTGGGGTTTGCGCGCATGACGATGCGGCAAGGTCTTGCGTCGGGCGGTGGTGGGGGCGTTGCGATGCAACGGGACGAATTGAAACAGGAAATGCAAACGACCGAGCAGGAAATGTCATTCTATGTGCGGTCCGCCCTGTTTCGTTATCTGGACATCATTTATCGCATGGAGGCCCTGCAGGGCGAAAAGGCGGTCGTGATTTTCCGCTCCGGGTTGCGGATGGACCCTGACAACGTTGCGCTTTTGCGCCGAGCTGCCGCAGATGCCATGCGGCACCAGATCGTTTTTTATACCGTGGATACGCGGGGTCTTTACACGATCGATCCCTCCACCAACCAGGCAAAGCTTCTGCGCTACGGGGTACCCATTCCTTTTTGGGCTGTACAGAGTTCTGTAGCGTTCCTTCGCGCACTGGATGATTATGAACGAACCGATGAAGTGGTTCGCGGGCGCGAGGAAGGATTGACGGATGTTGCCCTGCTTACCGGTGGCAAGGCGGTTACCAACACCAACGATCTGAACACCGTGTTCAAAGGCGTGCTTGAAGACTCGAGCGGCTATTACGTGGTCGGCTTTTATCCTACGGACAAACGGCAGTCCGGGCGATTCCGGCGGATCAAGGTTTCGGTTGACGTGCCCGGGGTCAAGGTGTACGCGCCGAAGGGCTACTACGAGCCGCTGCCGTTCAAGGAGCTCTCAAGACGAGAGAAAGAGATTGTTTTGTGGCAGGCGCTGCAGTCTGAGATGCCCAGGGACCTGCCCGTTTCGGCCAGCGTCAACGTTTTTCGAGGAGAGAACGGTGAGCCCGTTGCGGTTGTCAGCACGGGGGTAAGGTTGGGCGCTCTTACTGCCAAACGGGCGAGGGATGCCTCGAAAGTCCACGTGACCGAACTGTCGGAAATCGGAGCGGTCGCCGGAGGGACGCTGCCCGCCTACTATGGCCAGACGGCCGCGGTGACTGTCGCAAACTCCCTTTACAGCCAGACGAGCGCCAGTCCGGATGAATTTGTGACATTCAATACCCAGTTGCCTGTTACACCCGGAAAGCACATTTACAAGGTAGTGTTCCGCGACGATTCCACCGGCAAGCTGGGGGCCGAGGAAGTCCATTTCGAAGCCCCGGTTTTTGGGCCGGCGCCGGCGGTGAGCAGCCTGATGGTGACGCACCACGTTGCTCCAATCAAGGCTGATACGCCTGCCGTGAAGTTGAAGGCCCGGGCCGAAAAAGCACAAGGAATACTCCAGGCCGGCGGCATGAAGTTTGTCCCGCAGCCGGATGCGACATTCCACGCCGGCGACAAAATCTATTTCCTCTACAAGCTTTACAACCCGGCTTCGTACAACTTTGACGCATTGGCGGCCACCGCGCGGACCGGCCTTCTCCTCAACGGTATTGCGATAAGGCAATTCAATATCAACTGGAGAATCCTTCCCGAACCGAACGAGAAGATGGTTGTTCTGATTGGCACGCTTGATACCAGAAACCTCGCCGCGGGTGAATACCGGGTTGTCCAGTCCGTACCCATAGAATGCGGGACCGGAGGCAAACTCGTTGCCGGTTTCACTCTGGCGGCGAACACTCAGTAGAGCATTGCGGAGGCGGCTTTCAAACCCATCGCTTCACATTGCGGTAGTCGCTCAGATTCAGCGGATTGGGCACGTTAAACCGTCCAGCCGGACGTGATTGCTTTTAACTCGTTTATAAGATTGACTTCGGCTTACACTGTGTTACGATGCAATTGACCGAGCATGCGAAACTGTTTCGCGAAAAGGGGGCATCGGCGGTTGTGCCGGGTTCTTCCTTAAGCGTCACCCGGTGGGATTCCTTAGGGGCGATTCCTACGCGGAAGAACTTGGTTTTGCAGAAAGCTCAAGCTTCTTATCAGACTCGCACACGAAGTTCAATTTCTTCCTCTACTGCTATGACCTAGTCTGACTCTTGATCTGGTTCTCAGCACGACTTCGAGACACCTGAAATACGGCCGCTCACACAAGGTTCTGGGTGTTGCCTGCGGGACTCGTACAAAGCCTTTTCGCATCTGGCAGGCAAAGACACACCATACCCCGGTACCGTTTACATGTGACCGGGGAGATTGCGGAGGGTCATATGGCATTTCGTCGCAGTGTACAAAAGCAGGTAGAACATAGGACCCTTATGGCCAGAAGCAACGTCCTGGTCGTTGACGACGATCCGGCTGACCTGGTGTATTACCGGACCGTTCTTCAACGCGCGGGGTGCTCAGTGGTCACGTGCAGCACTTACGATGAGGCGCTGGACTGTCTGAAGACCGAACAATTTGATCTGATCGTGTTGAGCCAGGGAGGCCAGTCATTTGAGGGGCGGCGGGTCCTTGAAAAGTCGATCGAGTTGGATCCCGGGAGGCAGGTCCTGGTGGTAGCACGCGTCCTGAACATGGGCTGCTACCTGGAAGCAATGCAACTCGGCGCAAGGGATTACCTGGAAGAGCCTGTACCGGAGCACGACCTGGTCAGGGCTGTGGAGACATGCCTGGCCACCGGTGCCATTGCTGCGTGAAAGTGGTTCTGCGTTAACACTGCCTACCAACACTGCTGTTGTTGGATTCGCATCTTACTTTGATTGCCTGTTCCACCACACAATGGGCTGACTGAAGGAAAAGACCACAGGAATCGAGGCTGTAACCTGCTTCCCATTGAACTGTGCCGGCCGGAACTTCCACTTCCTGACGGTTTCCATTGCCTGCTGCGTGAATCCGCCCGCGGACTGTAATACCTGAACATCTTCAATTCCCCCATCTGAACCGACCGTTACATTCAGAACAACCGTTCCTCCCGATACGACATTGACCGGGTAGGATGGTTCGACTGTCGAGATGACCTGCGGCGGCTTGAAATCGTTGGAGACTTTTTCTCCCTTTGCAGGCAGCATAGAGCTGAATAGCAGAAGGCACATCAAAAAACCGACGGTTATTCTCATGGGCGCACCTCCGGCCCGAAGGCTTTACAACTCTATTTTACCTTCTCACGTTGGAGCCAAGTTGATTGCTACGGCGGCAAAGCCAGGCGCGCAGAGGCGATGTTGTGCCGCCTAACGGCGGCGGAACTTCACCGCGGCAAACCGAGGTTCTCACCTTTCAGGAACCCGGAGTTACGGTTGAAGGCTCTGCGCTCTGAACCGGCAGAGGCGAGATTTCTGAAATAGGAGCGATTTCATGGTTTGTGAACGAGCGCAGGGAGAAAACCTCGCGCACTGAACGCCGGTTCTGCCAAATCAATTTCAGCCAGGCGCGGACTGTCATCTGGCGGAAATAGATTCCGCGGAAAGCCAAAGTGGCGAACACGTAGAGCAGTTTCGAGACGAACCGCACGTCCCGCATGCGGCGGACGCGCTGGTAGATTCCTGCGGGGCTGTACGCTGCTCCCCAAGCGGCGCGGACTTCTTTTTCCAGTTCAGCGGGTGTCATGTTCTTGGGAGTAAAAGCCGCGCCATAAGGACGATAGTTTAACCAGTGACGCTCCTCAAGCCGCCCCTGATCGCGCAAAGATTTATAGAGCGGAGTTCCGGGGAGGGGAGTGAGCTGGCTGAATACGGGGAAGAACCCTGGAGGCCAATTTTGGACAACGTCCCAGGTCTTGCGCGCAACGCCGGGGCGATCGCCGTCAATGCCCATGATGAAAGCTGTAACACAGTAAACGCCTCGTCGCTGAAGACCTCCGATGATCTCGCCATATTCCTCGGGTTTGTTGAAGGTCTTGCTCACTTCCTTCAGGCTTTCCGGCAGGACGGATTCCAGTCCGATAAACACGCAGACGCATCCGGAGGCTTTTAGCAGATCAAGCAATTCCTGATCGCGCAACAGGTTCATTGAGATTTGCGCCACCCAGTAAATGCGAACGTCAGCTTCAATCATGGCGCGCATCAGGGATTTGGCCCGGCGCGGATTGATGGCGAAATTGTCGTCGACAAAGAACACCAGGGTGCGGCCCAGACTTTTCAGGAGCTTGAGCTCCCCGATTACGCTTTCGTTTGTGCGAAAGCGGATCTTCTCTCCGAAAAACGGGCTGACAGTGCAGAAATCGCAACGGTAGGGGCAGCCCCGACCAGTTTCGACCGGCGAGATGCTGACGTCATATCGTCCCCACCCAAGCATCAGCAACGCTTTGGATGCCCATCGCGGCAGTACCCTGAACTGTCTGAAATCGGTCTGCTCCCAAGGAATGCGCGGGTAGTTCTCAAGGCTGGGTTTTTCGCAGGAGCGGTAGATGGGCTGCAGCTTGCCCGCTTCAAAATCTTTCAGCATCTGAGGCCACAGGTCGTCAGCCTCACCGCAGGCGACACTATCGGCGTGTTCGAGGGCCTCCTCCGGCTCTTCGGTAACGTGCGGGCCACCCATGACTACTGGCACGCCGAGGGCTCGAATGCTGTCCGCCACGGCATAAGAGCGGTGAATAGTGCGCGTCATGCCGCCGATGCCGACGATATCGAACTTCTCACGGCGGACAAATTCGGCAAGTTCTTCAGGATTCATTCGGACGATGTTGCCGTCAACAGTTGTGACGCTGTGGCCGGGAGGAGTAAGGGATTTGAGGACATAAGGCCACAGGGTCGGCATGTAACTGTGAGTAATGCGATTGTCAGGAACGTAAAAGAGAACACGCAACGGGTACCTCCGTCTGGTGCGGATAAGTAAAAAGTGGAACTTGAAACGCGATGGTTCCGCGCTTTGCCCCGAGCGCCCATCCTACGCCGCCGGCGGAGCGTTGTCAAAGACGTATGCATATTCTTTTGCCGCCGGTGATGAGAATCAAAGAGATGCGAGCACGTTGGAACAATGAATATCAGGAAACATCCAGTCTTGATTGAAGCAAATGTAAGGACGTTCGGGCCTCCTGCCTGCCGGTTTATTCCGAATTGAGGTCGGAATTCTTAAGTGGAGCCGTGGATGCGCTCGTTGGAGATTCTGTGGTGCGCTGCGACGAGGAAGAGTGGCCCAACCAGGACTTTGCAACACTTAATCCGTCCAGACGCGCGGCGCGTTCAAGAAAATCCCGCGCGTAGAGGGCAACTGCCTCGACGCCGGCGGCGTACTGATAGTTGGGCTTTTGAATGCTGCCGTTATAGGCTCCGACGGCTTTGGCGATGTCGCCATGTGTCTCGTCCAGAAGATGGCGGAGCAGCAGTCCCGCGTAAGTTGTGAGCACTTCGGAATTATCGAGATCAAAGCTGAGATGCTTTGAGGGCCGCAGGCGGGGCGGCAAAACTGAATAGTCGCGGTTGTCCTTCAGATACAGATCGTGGGCGCTGCGCAATGTTTCGCGAGTGATCTGCCAGACGCCCATGGCGTAATCGCTGACCAGCACGCGACCTCTCTCGCGCCTGAGGATGATATCACCCCGTTGCGCCCGCCGCTTCCAGACGGAGTGGTCCAGATCGCCGCGCACGTTCATGTAGTTGTTTTCCATAGCGCCGATGCCAAGGAAAACATCCAGCGGCAGGTCGTAGAGATGGACGACATCAAGAATGTCTGCCGAGAGTTCCTTGGCCTGGTCAAAAGAAAGAGTGGTGGGCACGGGTTCAATGCGCTCACGGACGCGGCGGTCGGTCCGGGATTTGAACACAAGAAAACGCGCCAGCGGAACAAGAAGTTGGGCAGCGGGCAACGACGACAGCCGCGGAGTGTGAGTAGGATTATAGCTGCCAAGAAACACGGCTGTTTGAAGGCGCATGCGGGCCAGGCCTTCAAAACTGACTGGGCGCAATTGATAGTCAGGAATGTAACCCTTCGCCCCCAGGCGGCCCAGGTAGGGAACATCGCAAAGCAAGTTGTTGTCGAGGACAAGATAAATCTCATACAGCGGACCCGCGTCGGCGTGCTTTACTGTCAGCAGGACGCGAGGCTCGGCAAGCCCGGCATGAGTTTTCAGATATTCAAAATGGAGGTAGGCTTCCAGTTCGGACTTGTATTCGCCCACCCTTGCCAGCAGGGCATCGGTGCGAAGCAGGACGGCCAGACGGTTGCCCTCAAATTTGGCAATAGGCAGGCAAGGCCGCAACTGGGTGTTGATGGTTTGGGGCCAGGTGCAATACGCGACCCACGCGGAAAGGCAGACGATTCCTCCGACCCCTGCGAGCAGCAGCAATCGCACGAAGAAGGACTTTGATCGCATCTTGCCCACCTGTGCCCATTATAACTCCCGGCAGTTCCGAGCGGCTCTGTTTGCAGCCCACATCGCGGCGCGGGGTGCGTGCCGGCGGCTGCGTTCCGGTTGTTAAGTCTGGACAGTGGTAGCAGATCATCGTCCGCCTTATCCTTTTACGCCAATCTTGCGCAAAATGGCCATCATCGGGCACCAGTTGGTGAATGCGGACTGGAACAGATTCAAGCCCACGAAGGCAGTGAACGCGTACCACCATTCATTGACGAAATGCCCGAGCAGAACGGTGGCAAAAACAAAAATCCCTGCAATCAGCCTGAGCCATCGATTTAAGTCCATGAAAAGCTCCTTATAACGTTAATTATCTTGTCCCCTTTTTTGCTGCTGGAAGAACCAGAACTGAAGCATGACTGTGCCGCATCACTCGTTCAGTAGTGCTTCCCAAGGTTGTGAATTCCAGGAACGGCCGGTGTTGCGCTCCCATGACGATGAGGTCAGCCGAGTGTTCCCGCGCCGCAAGAACAACCTGTTCGGCGGGGTCACCGTGTCGGACCACTTCAGAAACCTCGCAACGCCCCCGCACTTGCTGCGGCACCCAATCGCAGATGCGCTGGTGAACTTCCTGCACCTTCATTTCTTCGTGATCCGTCGCGTGGACCACCCAGAGTCTGGCACCGAAGGCGGCGGCAAGTTCCGAAGAACTTTCCAGGCTTTGCTGCGAGAGGCTTGTGAAATTGATGGGGCAGAGTATGTTCTTAATATCGGGTAATTGTTCCAGGCTCTGCTCCGACTTGACAATCAAAACGGGACAACCGGATGAGCGGGCAACATCCTCGGCCACTGAACCCAAGCGCAGCCGTGCAACTCCGGTGCGGCCGTGGCTTCCCATCACGATCAGGCCGGTTGACAATTGCTTCGCCCTCTCCAGGATTCGCTCGGTTGGGTGCCCCTCGATAATGGTTAGCTTGTAAGGCACCAGTTCGTCCAGCGCTGACTTTGCCAGGGCTTCGAGTTCGTGCTTTGCCGCCTTTTCACCCTCCTGTTCCTGGCGCGAAAGCTGCTGGATCTGAGTCTCGGTGAAGTATCGCGGCGGCTCCCACCAATCGGCATAAAGGGCTTCGAGAGGCACCCCGAACGTGCGGGCGAAAAGACCTGCCCATTTGAGGACAGCGCCTGAAACCGGACTCAGATCTACTGCGCACAATACGTTAGTTGGTTTAAGGAGTGTCATTCCGCACCTCCGGCCGGTTTGTCGGTGTTAACCTGCGCGTGTTTCTTGCGGGCGGTCATGTAATACAGGACGGGCACGGCGATCTGCGAGAGCAGGGTAGAAGCAATAGCGCCCGCAATCAGGGCTATGGCCAACCCACGGAATATGGGGTCAGACAGAATCACCAGAGCACCCACAACCACGGCGGCCGCTGTAAGAAGGATGGGACGGAAACGCACGGCCCCTGCGTCCACAACGGATTCCTCCAACGACATCCCCTGTGCCAGACGCAGTTCCACAAAGTCCACCACCAATATGGAATTGCGAACGATGATACCGGCCAAAGCAATCACGCCGATAATGGACGTTGCCGTAAAGAAAGCGCCCATGATCGCGTGGGCCGGCAGGATGCCGATCAGCGTCAGAGGAATTGGCGCCATGATGACCAGCGGTACAACGAACGACTGGAACCATCCAACGACAATTCCGTAAATCAGGATCAACGCTACAAGAAAGGCGAAGCCCAGGTCACGGAACACTTCATAGGTGATCTGCCACTCGCCGTCCCACTTCATTGAATAGGTGTTGGTCAGGAAGGGTTGCTGGGTCAGATAGCGCTCAACGCTGGTTCCGTTGGGAGCCTTGGCCTTGTCCAGTTCTTTTGCCAGCCTGATCATCGCGTAAACCGGGCTTTCTTCCTTGCCGGCAACGTCGCCCGTGACATATACCACCCGCTTCAGGTTTTTGTGATAGATGGTCTGCTCGATGGTTTCCTTTTTAACATGCGTCAGTTCGCTCAGAGGAACCAATGTTCCATTCCGCGACATTACCTGGATTTCGCCAAGGCTCTCGGCGCTGGAGCGGTCGGCCCGCGGGACGCGCAATAGAATGTTGACGTCCTCGCGTTCGTTGGGAAGATGCGCGATACCAACCACATCTCCATGCAATGCCAGGGCAAGCGTCTGGGCGATCTGCTCGGTGGAGACTTCATTCATCGCCGCTTTCTGCTTGTCCACAACAAAGCGGAGCTTGGGCTGCGGAGCTTCGACGCTCCAATCCACGTCCACGACGCCCGGGGTCTTCTTGAAGTCGGCCAGAATCTGATGCGCCACATCAATCTGTCCGCGGTAGCTCGGGCCGTACACTTCTGCCACGAGCGTCGCCATCACGGGTGGCCCGGGCGGAATTTCGGCCACCTTCAGCTTTGCGCCATACTGCGCGCCGATGGGATCAATGGCCACACGCACGCGCTTGGCAATTTCGTGGCTCTGGGCTGAACGCTCGGATTTCGGCAGAAGATCCACGTAGATTTCCGCCTTGTTCGGCCCCCGGCGCAGGAAGTAATGGCGGACCAGCCCGTTGAAGTCGTAGGGCGCGGCCACGCCGATGTATTCCACGTAATTGACAACTTCGGGTTCCTGGGCAATTTTGCGCGCGAGTTTCTGGGTGACGAGCGCGGTCTGCTCAAGCGTTGTTCCTTCCGGCATGTCGACTATCACCTGGAACTCACTCTTGTTGTCAAACGGAAGCATTTTGACCAGCACAAGCTTGGCCAGCGGCATCAGCATGACAAGAAGAAGCAGAACAACCACTCCGACCAGGAAGAAAATTCGTTTCTTGCGGAACCTAATCAGCGGGGTGACCACCTTTCGGTAGATCCGCTGCAAGCGGTCCGGACCGGCCGATTCACCGTCATGGTCGTGTGGTTTTCCATGTGCCAGGATGCGCAGGGCCGCCCATGGCGACACAACAAAAGCGACCATCAGGGAGAAGACCATCGCCATCGAAGCGCCGATCGGAATTGGCCGCATGTACGGCCCCATCAATCCCCTCACGAAAGCCATGGGAAACACTGCGGCGATGACCGTTACGGTGGCAAGAATCGTCGGGTTGCCGACTTCGTCCACGGCTTCCACCGCTACATCAGCCAGCGGACGTCCCTTGTTCTGCGGTAGATGGAAATGCCGCGCTATGTTTTCGACCACAACGATCGCGTCATCGACCAGTATGCCGATGGAAAAGATCAAGGCGAAAAGGGTAACGCGATTCAGCGTGTAGCCGTAGATATAGAAGACAAACAGTGCCATGGCCAGAGTGACCGGCACAGCCGCCAGCACTACGATTGACGGCCGCCAGCCAAGTGCGAGCGCGATCAGCAGCGTTACGGACAAAGTCGCGATCAGCAGGTGTTCCAGCAACTCGTTGGATTTTTCTTCCGCTGAATGGCCGTAGTTGCGAGTGACCGTTAGGTGCACGCCTTCGGGAATGAAGTTGCCCTTCAGGTCATTCACCATCTTCATGACCGCGTTTGCGGTGGTGACAGCATTGGTGCCCTTGAGCTTGGATATTGACAGCGTAACGGCAGGGTACTCGCCGATGCGGCTCGTCTGCGTCTTGTCTGCGCCTTTCCCGTAACCGAACAGCACATAGTCGGAAGGCTCAGCCGGACCGTCCTTGATGGTTGCGACGTCGCGGAGGTAGACAGGATGACCCTGATATACGCCGATCACCACTTTGCCGACATCGTCCGCCGTGCGCAGGAAGTCTCCTGTCTCCACGCTGTACTCGCGGTTGCCGGAAGCGAATTCGCCCGACTGAAGTTCCTGATTGGTCATGCCCAGGATGGGAACAATGGCCGCAGGGGCAACGCCGTGGGCTGCCATTTTTGATGGGCTGAGCATCACGCGGATTTCGCGCTTCTGGCCGCCAAGTATCTGGGTAACAGAAACGTCCTGAACGGCCTGGACCTTCTGCTGGACTTCCGCAACCACCCGACGAAGCTGATAATCGTCGTAACGATTGCTCCAGAAGGTGAGTGCCAGGATAGGCACGTCGTAAATGGTTCGGGGCTTGATCAGGGGCTTCGACGCACCGGGCGGAATAACATCGAAGTTCGAGTAAAGCTTGTTGTATAGCTTGACGATCGAATCTTCCTCATTTTCGCCCACCTTGAAGCGGACGATTACCATGCTCTGCCCGGGGTAAGACATGGAATAGACGTACTTGACCCCCGGGATTTCCCAGATCAGGCGCTCCATCGGTGTCGTAACGCGCTTTTCCACCTCTTTCGCGCTCGATCCTGGCATGGAGACAAAGACGTCCATCATCGGGACGACGATCTGCGGGTCCTCTTCACGGGGCGTTTCATAGATGGCAAACGCCCCCAGCAGAATGGCGAAGAGCATCAGCAGTGGAGTGAGCTTCGAATTGATAAAGTAGCGGGCGACGCGGCCGGCGACGCCGATTTCACTTTTGTTCATGACGTTTGGACCCGTACTCCGTCGCTAAGTTGGTCGATCTTTGAGACAGCAACACGCTCGCCGTCATCAAGTCCGGAAAGGATTTCAACTTGGTTGCCAAAGGTTTGGCCCGTTTTAACGAGCCGGTAGGTAGTAATGCCTTTCGCATCGACGACGAACAGTCCCTCCAATTCGCCTCGCCGGACGAGGGAATTAGCGGGAACCATCATCCGATTCTCCGTGCCGATGGCGATATCCACAGAGCCATATTGCCCCGACTGGCACTTGCAGTTGGCGGGAAGGGCAACTTTCCCAATGAAAGTCCTCGTGGAAGGATTGGCGGCAGGAACAATTTCGGCGATGCGCCCTTCTACCTGCTGAGAACCCAGCGTGACAGGGACCGATTCGCCCACCTGGATCATTCCGTGGAAGCGCTCCGGAACGCTGGCATCCAGCCGAAAATGGCCGGTTTTTTCAACTGTGAACAGCGGGGTACCCGGCATCACCAGAGTGCCCGCGTCCACGGATTTTGCCGTGACGACGCCGTCGATTGGCGAAACGATGCGCGAGTAACTGAACACTGTTGCGGCAGTGCTGTGCTGCGCCCGCGCCTGGAGCTGTCGCGCTTCCACCTGCTTCAACTTCGCCCGAGTGGCCATTTCGTTGGCGACCGCACCCTTGTACTGGGTTTCGGCGTTGTCGTACTCCTGCGGAGTCACCGATTTCTGCGCCAGCAGCGCCTTATAGCGTTTATACGTCGCTTCGGCGAATTTGCGCTGGGCTTCGGCGGCCTGCAGGGCCTGCCTGACTTCAACCAATCCCTGGTTACTTTCCTCGATGCCGGCGGCCGCGGCTTCAAGCTGGGCCTTCTGGACCCGTGAATCAATCAGGGCCAGCAACTGCCCCTGTCGGACGTGGTCGCCTTCTTTCACCAGGATCTCTGTTACTGTTCCGCTGATTTCAGCGCCGAGCACACTGGTAACGTCCGATTTGACGGTCCCCACGGCTTCGTAATATTCGGGGGAAGGCGCAAAGTGGACCGTTACCACGGCAACCCCGGAAACCACTGCCGGGGCGTTTTCCTGGGCCTGCTTGGTAGAACCACAGGCGGCAAGAAACACGGCGACAACCAGAACCGGCATCACTTGCAGATAAGTTCTTGTTTTCATTGTCAACAGCACTCCTCGAGTGTCAAAGCATGACTACTGTGTAACCGCCGGTGAATTGGGCCCGAGTTCACCCGTGGCCAGTTCAAGGGCGGCAAACGCCAGGCGATAGTCGTAAACTGCATTCAAATGATTGTTCTGGGCTGCGGTCCGCATGGTTTCCGCGCGCAGCACATCCATGATGGTTGCCAGGCCGGCATCGTACCGGTTGCGCAAGATCCGCAGGCTCTCCTGTGCCTGGGCGGCGGAATCGCGGGATACCTCCACGCGCTGTCGAGCGGCATTCAGATTCAGGTAGGCCTCGCGGACCTGCAGCCGCACCGCCGATTCCATTTGTGAACGTATGGCTTCTGCCCTCAGTTGGTAGGCCTTGGACTCGGCGACCCGTGCCCGTCGTGCCCCGCCATTAAAAATGTTGAAAGTCAGCGTCGCTCCAGCCACCCAATTGTTGCCGCCGCGCGCGGCGAAGGTCTGGTTGTCCTGTTCCCAGGAACCCATCATGTCAAGGCGGGGAAGGAACTCTTTCTTTGCCAGCGACACGGAATTGCCCGCCCTCTGCGCCTGCAATTGGGCTTCACGGTAATCAGGACGCTCTTTGAGTGCCTGCTGTTGCAGGGTTGGTAGATTGCCAACCGGAATCTGGACGGAGGCAAGCTTGCCTTCAGTGGTGGTGGGCGCGTCTTCTGAGACGCCCATAGCTACGTTGAGGGTCGCGTGGGAAATGGCCACGCCATTCTGGGCGCGAATCAGATTTTCTTTGGCCTGCGCCAGTTGGGTCTGTGCGGTCAGCACGTCAGAGGCAACGGCAATGCCTTGCTTCTCCTTGGCCTGCGCTCGTTGGAGGTCGGCCTCCGCCATCGCGACTGCCGCCTGTGCAACCCGGACTTGTTCCTGTGCGAGCATTCCGTTCAGGTACGCGTTGACCACGTCAAACACCACGCCTTGTTCGGTCCGGCTGGCGTCTTCGCTCACGCTCTGCGCCTGAATGCGGGCATCCTTGACCATTCCGGATGTTCGCCCAAAGTCGTAAAGCGGCATGGAAGCTGAGAACTGCGTGCGAAAGTTGTCCACCGGCGGAGGGACATTGAGAAATCCGAGGTCAAAATTCGCCGCCGTGAATTGCCGCTGCGTCAGCAGAGTGCCGAAGACGTAAACGGGATTGTTCCCGCGCGTGAACCCCTCGGAAAAGTTCAGTTGGGGCATGTAGCCGGCCTTCGCCGTATCAATGGCGTGCTGCGCCGCGCTTGCATAGGCGCTTGCAGCGTGGACCGTCGGATTGTTCTTTAGTGCGATGTTGACCGCTTCCGCTAGGCTTACCGGACCGCTGGGCGCGGGGGGCTTTGTTTGCGCCTTAACAGGGGAGCCGGCAAACAAGGTTAGTACTACGGGCAATGCCGCGAGGGCGCTTGCGGTTGCAAGTGACCGCAGTAAGCTAAGAAATTGGTTCAGGGATTTGAAAGATCGCATAAGCATATTCTCTAAGATTGTCTGTGTCCTACCGTGATTCCGGTCACTTAGGGTTGTGCTCTCTGTTCGAGCTCGATAACGCTCCGGAACTGCACTATGCACCTTACTCAAAAGCGTGTGACTGGTCCATGCGTTTGAGCAGGGCCGTATCCTGCTCCATCTGCTCGTACATAATTTCGCGTATCAGGCAGCACGCCTTGATCATCTTGGGGTTGGCCAGCCGGTAGAGGACGCTGTTGCCTTCCTTGCGAGATTCCAGGACCCGCCGCTGCTTCATCAGACTGAGGTGCTGCGAGAGATTGCCCACCGTGATCTGAAGTTTCAATGCAAGATCGGAGACCGCCATCTCACCGTCGCGAAGTATATCGATGATCTGCAGGCGGGTGGGGTGAGAAATGACCTTGCAGAAATCCGCATGCTTGCGGTAGAGGTCTTTTTCAGTCTGATTTTGGCGGCCAGGTCGCCTTGCCATTAAGCTGTCCTTTAGTATTCTAGAAAACTCTATAATACTAACGCCTCACTGTCAACAGTTTTTTTGAGTGCTTCAATGGCTCGCCTGTTGCCGGGCCTGATGACCGCAATTCTTGACTGGAAGCCCATACCTTTCCGTTGGCTTGGGGAAAGTGCGGCACAGTGGGGGGGCACCGGACCCGAGCAGGGAAGGCGGATGTCTCAGAGATGCTAAGAATGTTGGGAATCCGTGGTATTATGGTGGCGCTGCAGGTAGTGGCATGAGGACAGCTTTTCCAGCGGTTCTCGGTTAAGCACTACGAGTTCTTCAAGGGTCCCGCGCTTGGGGGAAAGGGGCGGCAGCCGCCAAAAGGCAGGAGATATTGCCGAGAACCCCCGGGCGTTGATTGTCAGCACAATGGACGCCAGCACGGCCGAGAAGCGCTTTTCTAGCCGACCGGAGGTGCTGGGCGCGTTCGTTACCGGGGAGGTGGAGAATAACGATTCCTTTAGAAATGGAGAACTAAGATGTCACAGCGACTTCAGTTTGTGTGTGTAATTGCAGTTTCTTTCCTTGCCTCAGTGGTGTTGGCCCAGGGCCAGGGCGTGGGTGCCACCGCACGAGGGACCGCCAACCTGCTTCCAGATGCCGGCCAGGCCATGGCGGCGTCTGCATTTCCCGGGCAATCCGGTTCAACATCTTACACATTTGCCGCCACCCCTAAGCCTCAGGACAATAGCCAGCAGCAGGGCAACTCCGGCCAGGGGCAAAGCCAGAACGGGAACCAGAACCAAGGCTCGATCACAAACCAAAACCTGAACCAGACCCAGAACCAGAATCAGAACAACCAGGGACAGGCAAAGGGCAAAGATGAAACCGCCCCGCCAAAGCCTTCGTATCTGACCTACACGGTGAAGAAGAAGTCGCTGGAGGAGCAAGCCAAGACAGGTAAGGCTCTGGCTGTTGATTTCAAGTCCGTTCCTGTCGGCGCGACCATTACCGTTGACGGCTACTTTGTGGGCAACACGCCGACGACGGCGCAGATCCCGGTCGGCAAACACCTGGTCTCCATCACAAAATGGGGCTACGAGTCGTGGTCGCAGGAGTTGGACGTTGCCGCCGGCAAGGATCTGAGCGTCAATCCCAAGTTGAAGAGCAACTGGTAGTTGTCAACGTTTCCCGGCGCTCACGTGTACTGCTACCGGCAAAACTATTTCTCCAGGCCGACGATAGAATCGTTTCGTCGCTTGGGCGATCATAATGGTGTTTTTTGAGGGTGCCCTTATGACCGCTACAGCGATGGGGGGTGCTGACCAGTTTTTTACTTCGGCGCCTCGATTTATCGCTGTCCAGTGCCCGTTCAGGCGGTGCCACAAAACAAAGGCCTTATATTTGGTCGCACCTGGCCGGCCAGCAAGAATTTCCAGTCAGTGTGTATTCCTTTCCCGTTTCATACCATCCCTAAAGTCAGCCCCGAACCATATTTGATTGAATTAACGTTGATTACTATTTCGTTATCGGCTTGGAATCAAACTTGCCACAGGAAGTGGGGAAATCCGTGTGCGCAATTTAATCCTTCTCCTGGCTCTTTGCACCACACGACCATTTTCCGGAGGTGGGTCCATGTCGATACTACATTTGGATGAGGATCGAAGGGAGCAGCGAACGCCCAGATTCGACGATGTCGAACTTGATTCACCCGAAGCATACGACGATTTCAGGTACGACAAAGAGCTGCCGATATACAAGCGGAGGAACGTAGGTTTATGGACGGCATTCGTGCTCCTGACTGCAGTCGTGGCGGCTATAGCAGCATACGGATATTGGGCGATGTACAACCAGAACAGTCAGCTTGCCTGGTTGCCAAGCCTGTCAAAATCGATCTCTTCGATAGGCGAGCGCACAGACGTTCTGGGAAACGACCTGAAAGATTGGGCTTCCAGACAGGAGAAACTGAATACAGCTTTGCACAATATCAGGGCGGGATTTGCATCTCAGTTGCGCAGTGTCCGTGAGCACGCAGATCAACTGGTCAACGAGGCGTCGCTGAAACAACACGCAGAGCTGGAACAGCGGGCGGCAGCGCTCAAGGCGCAAATAGAAAACGTGGCATCCCGCCAGCAAGCCGACAAGGTCCATATGGCCAAGCTTGATGAGGAGATGGCAAGCCAGCGCCAGGAACTCGCATCCGTTAAAGAGAGCAGCAACCGGCAATTGGCGTCGCTGCAGCAACAACAGATTTCGACGCAAGGCCAGATTGCATCCATCAATAAGACGCTTTCAAGCGATCAGGTGGATTTCGAGGCGGAGAAGAACCATGATAATGCGATCGTGCCGGGCGTATCGCTTCATCTGACGGCCACGGATGTTTCTCATCAACGTTACGCCGCGTGGGTCTGGCTCACCGAGAGCAGACGCCGGATTTGGGTGCGCGCCCAGACCGTTGAGACGCCGCTGGTGTTCTACCCTGATGCTAATGACGAACCATATGAACTGGTTGTAACGAGAGTCGGCCCAAGGGGCGTTGCGGGCTTCATGCTGGTTCCAAGTGACTCAAAAGCCAACGGCACGGACGTTGCCTCAAACAGCAAACCCATCACAAGGCCGGGCCCATGAGGTTTCTACCGGGTGTGGGCGTCAACGAGTGCTCGTAGAGACTGTGGGAATCGAACCGTTCACGAAGCTTTGAGTTCATTTGTCGTCTGCCGAAACTAATCTGCCGGCGGTCTGCTTTGCGTCCTTGACACAGCGGAATCCCAGGGTGCCTGCGCGGTCGAGGCTGGGAGCCATCAGCAGATACTTGCCGTGCTCATCCAGCCGGTACGCCTGCGGGAAATACCAGCGGCTGCCCTGCGGCTGATAGTAGCTGCCACCCCGCAGGATTGCCGCCCGCGTGTGGGGGTCCTCAAATTCATCGGTCCACTGCCACACGTTGCCGACCAGGTCCATCACTCCAAACGGGCTCGCGCCGGCGGGGTGGGCGCTTGCATTGTCGGGACCGCGAAGCGTGCGGCCTTTATCGGGCGCGGGCACTGCCGCGGCGTTCCACTCGTTTCCCCAGGGATAAAGGCGGCCGTCGGAGCCTTGCGCGGCGTATTGCCATTCCCATTCGTGCGGCAGGCGTTTGCCGGCCCATTTGGCGTACGCTCTTGCGTCTTCCAATGAGACCCAGGTGACGGGTTTGTCTCCCCAGCCTTCCGGATACGTTCCGTTCTTCCAGTCCTTCAGGAAATTGAGGTCGTCAGCGGGATGATAATGGGTTGCGTCGAGAAACTTCTTGAACTCAGCGTTGGTCACCGGATACTTGTCGATGTAGAACGGCTTCACTTCCATCTCATGGTTGTGCTGGCGGCGCGGCGAATCCTCCCACGGATATTGGACGTCCACTCCGATGTCGTTGCCGCCTTCCACCATGATTCCTGAAACGCGAAAGTCAAACTTTCCTCCCGGAATGTAAACCATTCCCGGCGGCGCGCTGGGCGCGGGCGTTGTGGGCGGTATGGGAACGATGTTCTGCGGCAGAAAATGCCACTCATTCGAGTAACTCGAGAGCGGCCGCTCCGCCATCTGGTGCATCGCGCTCAGCAACTGCTGCTCACTTGCCGTCAGGGCTTTTGTGGCCAGAACGGCGCCATAGCTATGCGCTTCCATCGAAAAACTCAATGTCGCCATCGAGCCCTTGATTTCCGGCTGTAGCTCGACGCCGTGCCACAAGTCGTAGTAGTGCATTCCGGGTTCGTACGCCACTGCCATCTCGCGACCTGAAAGATCGAACTCATTACGGTTGACGATGGTCCAGAGTGTTTCGGCGTTGCCCGGCCACTGGCTGGCGAAGGAGCCGTAGTGCATCATGGGTGCGAAAGGCGTCCAGCCGGGGCTTGCCAGCAACTGCCAGAAAGCCCGTTCGATGGTAGCAATTCGCCGCAGGGCTTGCGCGTCGCGGTCATCGATCTGGTTCCAGATGCCCCAGATGTTTTCCCAACTTTCGTAACCCACGCCGTTGAAGAAAGCGTACTGAAGGTTGTCCACTTTGTTCCGGGCCCAACGGTCGCAGACGTTCACCATGTAGCGCGATTCAAGCCACTTGTTCTTGCTGATCATGGGCTGGAACGGATATTTCCAATAACCCCAACCAAGATTGTTCCAGGCAATGGCAACGTCGTTGTCGCCGGAGTTGCCGCCCTCAGGCTCAAAGACGATGGGGTGGCCGGTCTTGTCCGAGGCGATGCGGAAGGCCAGAGGGGCCGCGCCCATCGTGTCGCCATTGATCCCGTCTGCGCCGATCTCGGCCATCAACTTTGCCAACGTCTGCCAGTCCGGTGTGCCTTCGGCCCGAGTTCCCTGGTCCCATGGGTTGTAAGGAAAAAGCACTCGCACGCCATGGCGATGGAAGTCCTCGACCATGGCTTTGAGGCCCGCGATGCCACCCGGCATGTCACGGATCAAGTCAAACTGGTTCCGGTTATCAATCCCGATGTTCGGATAGGTGGGCCAGATCAGCACGGAGTCGATGCCGCCATAGCGCTTCTTGAGGTCTTCCAGGTAACGCCCCACCGTGTATTTGCCGGTAACGGGATCGTAGAAAAACCGGTCGTGGGCCATCATCTGCGGCTGAATGAAGGAGCGCTGCACCCACTGGAATTCCGGGCGGCGATACTCAGCGTCATCGAAACCGATGCGGATCAGATGCTCCATCCGCCAGTGGCACACGTCTTCAAGCCACGACTTCCAGGCCGCCTCAGAAATCGGACGTTCGCCCCCAACCGCGCAGCAATGGTCGCCCATCGCGGTCGGGTTTGCCGGCCCCGGAATCTGCTCGCCCTCGGGCGGATACTTTGTATCCTGCGCGAACAGGCCCACAGCCATCAGCATGACAAGCACGATCAGAATGCATGACCTGAATTTCCGCATACCAACCTCCCTCTCGAATGGGCATGCCCGCAAATAAGTAAACCTGCACCGCATTCACCGGGCCATTGACTTCACCGCAAGACAAAATCCGGAACCACGCTCCAGTGCACCCTTGTATATCCACCAAGAGTCTGTGCGTGGCAAGACAGCCGTCCATGGTGCCAGAGGCAAGAGCCTCTCCTGGCAAGGGCTGTGTTAAAAAAACATACTGGAGGGAACAGGCAAACTCAACAACTTTGCTGCGGACGGGGTCTCTGCCCGCCGGTCAGCCCAGATGATTACGCCGACCTAAAGGATCGTAATGCCATGCATTTCGTCTCACGTCAAAACAGCTTGCCTGAAAAATTGAATGTAAATGTCTGGCGACCGTGAGTTCGAGGGATCGTTTCTTGAGTTGATGGTGTGCGCACTGGCGGGACTTAGGAAAAGTCGCATTGCACACTAATGGAGGGAATTGCCCTGGTCGTAGTTCGGAGGGAGGAAATTGAACCATTAGCAGCGGTCCACAGGTCGTAAGACATTGATTCTGCGATAAGGCAAATGTGCTAAACCCGCCACTAACGCTAAACGGCCCGGCTCTGCCGAGGTGGCTCCTACCCGCAATAGTTGACTTCCGTGTTGTCATCGATCAGCTGTCTTCTGGCGATCGAGTAACCCGCCAATGATTGCAAAGAGTCGCTTATTTTTAACCGCCATGTGCTTTTTGTCCACACTGCATACCCAGGAATGCCTTTGCCTTTATCCCCTCACAGGATCAGATTTCAAAGTATCGATTGGGCAGCAGGCGATAGACCAGGAACAGGGCAAGGGGGTGCATCAACCCGGCCATAATGAAAATCGGTGTATAAGAGAATTTGGTCACAACGTAGCCCGTGCCCAAGGTGGCGATAATGCCTCCTACCGCACCCGCCATTCCGGAAAATCCCGTCGCGGTCCCCACCTCCGGGCCATGAAACAGGTCCGTTGGCAGTGTCAGTAGGTTGGCAATCCATATTCCATGGCCGAAAATAATGAGAGAGGTTGCAGCAATGGCCAGTCCGGCAGAAGGTGCAAGAGGTGCCAGAATCGCTGACGGCAACAGGCAGGCGCCCAGCGCCATGGCAAACTTGCGTGACCTGGAAAGTTCCCAGCCGCTGCGCATGAGCCGTCCCGAAAGCCATCCGCCAAAGATGTATCCCACATCCCCGAAAAGGAAAGGCACCCAGGCAAATTCCCCGATCTGGGCCAGGTTGAAACCCCGCTCCTGATGAAGATACGAAGGTAGCCAGAAGATGATGAAATAGATAACCGGATCAGTAAAGAACCGGGCGATCATCAGCGCATAGCACTGGCGTGACTTAAGAACCCTTCGCCAGTTCAGCCGGTCACCGCGGGCAGGCTGCGTTTCTTCCGGCGGACGCACCTTGTCTTTGATCTCAAGATATTCTTCCTCACGAAGCCAGCGGTTCTTGTGCGGAGGTTCGTAAAGGACCAGCCACAGCACAAGCCAGATCAAGCCCAGGCCGCCGGTGAAAATGAAAGCCGAGCGCCATCCGTAGTGCAGTGTCAGAAACGCGGCGAGCGGGGGAGCGATCGCCGCCCCCAGCGACGACCCGGCATTGAAGATGCCCACGCCGATGCCCCGCTGGTCCGCCGGAAACCATTCGGCAATGGCCTTGGTGGCCGCCGGGAAGTTGCCGGGTTCGGCCAGCCCCAGCAGAAATCGGTAGAAGGCCAGCGACCATTTACCCTTTGCAAAGCCGTGAAGGATCTCCGCCACCGACCATGTGGAAATGAAGACGGCGAAGCCTTTTCGCGTCCCCAGACGGTCAACCACATAGCCGGAAACGGCATACATGATGGCGTAAGCGAAGAGGAAAATACTGACAATCTGCGCGTAGTCTTCATCAGTCAGCGAGAGATGATGGCGCACGTCCGGGATGACGACTGACAGCGTCAGGCGATCGGTGTAGTTGATTACCGTTGCCGCCAACAGAAGGCCGGCAAGAAACCAGCGCAGTTTTGGAATTTTAGCTCTCATGCCCTGCGGTGCCAGCGCCCCTGGAGATCCTCTCCTGCTCTTGGCGTGCTGCTTCAGCTCACTGTTCCAGCAATTGCATGATCAGGATGGCCGCGCGAGGAAGGTGGAAGGGGTCTTTCACCGGCAGCGCAATCACCTCCGTGGTTGGCTTCCCTTCCCGTGTCAGACGCTGCCGCCACTCTCCGACTTCCGGCATGGGGAAGTGTGAAAACGCCCACACATGGACCTTCTCATACCATTCCTTGCACCACGCTTCACCCGTCAGATGCTGCGCAAGCAACAGGGCGTAAAGAGCCTCGGTATGCGGCCACCAGAGCTTCTTGTCGCCATGCGGCAGGTAAGGCTCATGTCCCTCGATGTCGATTCCTAGGAAGATGCCCCCGAATTCAGGATCCCATCCCTTTTCAAGGTGCCATCGGATGACTTCTGAAGCGCGGTGGGCCAGCGCCTGGTCGCCTCTGCGCTTCGCCCGGTGCAGGACAAACCACATGGACTCGATGGCGTGTCCGGGCATTACAAATGTCCCGGCGTTGGGTGGCAACTCTTCATACTTGTCAGTCAGGAATTCCAGCAGAACCTTCCGTTCCGGCCGCACAAAATGGTCCATCACCCGTCCGGCATAGCCATCGGCCAGCGCGTCGAGGTTGCTGTCACCCGTCGTCTGCGCCAGTTCACCCGTTGTTTCTGTCATGATCATCGGCACGCCATGGTTCTTCCACCCGGCAGGCAGCGGGTAAGGTGCAGTCTCAGTAAAGTCCGGCTCTTCGATCCTTCGCCGCACGCGATCAAACGTCGTTTTCGCAATTGAAAGGATTTCAGCATCTTTTACCGCGCGGTAGTATTCGCTCAAGCCATAGACCACGAAACAGTCAGTGTAAATACTTGTCGCACCTTCAATCACCTTTCCTGCCCGGTCCGTGTGATAGACCCACCTCCCCTGGTCGTCCCGTCCGTGTGCAAGCAGAAAGCGGACGGAATTCTCGACTACCTTCAAGAACTCCGGACGCTTCTCCACCCGGTTGTACAGCGCCGCAAAGGTCCAGACAGACCGTGCCTGCGACCACGTGAATTTGTCGCCGCTGACGGGCGAGCCATCCTCGTTCATGCAGCTCAGTACGCCGCCTTCTTCCCAGTCAATTCCATGCCTTAGCCAGAAAGGAACCACCCCGTCCAGCAGAAGGCTGCGATACAGGCCATAGAGTCTTTTGCTGTCCATATTGAACAAGCTTCCCAGAATATAGTGAAGGATTGGCGACGAGGCAAATCACTAACCCAGACGGCAAACTGAAAAGTCACCCCACCTTTTTACTCGGGACGGGGGCTAAATACTCCGGATGAAACTTTTACCACCTCTACTCCTCGGGAGCGGGGTTGGTCCTGCCCGAGAGACCTCTAACTCTTGCCGGTTGGCCTGCCTCCAGTTTCCTCAAGTTCTCTCCGTTCGCTGGCATAACCGGCACCGCGCCGCCGTAGTAGCGTCGCTGGAAGTAGAACGACACATTCACTAAGCTGATCATGACCGGTACTTCAACCAGAGGTCC
>JAJYLL010000027.1 GCA_021787735.1 Acidobacteriota bacterium
AAACGGCGTTAATTACCTCTTGCAAAGGGTCCAGAACTCGGACATTTCTTTCACACTCAACAAAGGATCAGGACCACAGCGCGTCGGTCCCATTTCAATGGATCTCGCTTCAACCAGCGTTAAGGGCCAGCATTACAATATTCGCATGATGGTGGACGACAAGACAGTTGAATTAAAAGACCGCGCCCTGAATGAGGTCATTCAGTTTTATACGTCGCGCAGCCAGTACCCTCTTCGCCTGATCGTTTCGCAGATTGGGAAGGACCAGGTATCCGGGACATTGGCCGTTCCAACCGCGCTGAACGAAGAAACCTCCAGCCATCATCTGCAGCAAAGATAATGCATAGGCCGGTCCTCCCGCCGACCTACGAGGTTTGGCACTTACCCTCTCATTGCAGACCTGTTTCTTAATCTGTCTATAATCTCTATCTCCCGTCCCCCCTCACGCATTCTTCTTTGACTTCTGCGCAGGAAACCGACATAATCGCCGCCTTGGAATATTATCGAAGTTTCCTTGGGCAGAACTGTTGCCCACGATGACCCCGTTCGCAAGGACTTTCACCTCATGTCTGTAAAATGTGCGCGACTGCTTCTTCTTGCATTCCTTTTGTGTGGCTTCCCTTCCGGGAATACAAGCTCACAGGAGATTAACTCTGTGCTACTACACCAGGGCTGGCCATCGGAATGGGTCGCCTGCCCGGGAGCTCCGCTTCACGAGTTTGGAGTCTACTATTTCCGTAAGGACTTTTCGCTCGCCAGCAAGCCGCAGCATTTTGTTATTCATGCCACTGCCGACAACCAATTCCGGCTGTTCGTGAATGGCGTCGGCGTTTTTGAAGGCCCCGCCCGTGGAGACCTCTTCCATTGGCGTTACGCGACTCTTGACATTGCCAAGGAACTTCACGCAGGAAAGAACGTCATTGCCGCCATTGTCTGGAATTTTGCCGATCTCGCGCCTATGGCGCAGATGAGCAACTCGACCGGCTTGCTTGTCCAGGGAGACTCCAGCGCCGAATCGGTGGTTGACACAAACGCAAGCTGGAAGGTAGAGCAAAGCCAGGCTGTGCAGATGATTCCGATCAATCGGAAGACTATTCCCTTTTACATGGTAGTCGGCCCCGGCATACGCGTGGATGCCTCCAAGGTTCCGTGGGGCTGGCAAGACGACGGCTTCGATGACTCCGCCTGGAGACCGGCGGAGACGCTTGTTGAAGGCGGCCCGCGCGGTATTCAGGACAGTCATTCGCCGTGGATGCTGGTCCCAGGAAACATCCCCATGATGGAGGAGAAACCGCAGCGGCTGATCAGCGTCAGGCTGGCTGAAGACACAAAAGTAACAGACAGCTTTTTGCAGGGACACGCACCGGTGACAATTCCTGCGCATACCAGAGCCAAAGTGCTTTTTGACCAGACTTTTGAAACGACCGCCTACCCGGAACTGGTGGTCAGCGGCGGCAAAGGCTCAACGATAACGCTCACCTATGCCGAGGCTCTTTGGAAGGACCGCGAAAAAGGCAACCGGAACAATATCCGTGGCAAGAAGATGCTGGGCATGGAGGACGAATTCCTTCCGGATGGTGCACCGCACAGGATGTTCCGGCCGCTCTGCTGGCGCACCTACCGTTACCTGCAAATTGCCGTTCAAACCGGAGACGAGCCTCTGACGCTTGATGACCTTCGCGGGGTCTTCACGGCATATCCTTTCAAAGTTCGCGCAAGTTTTGACAGCGGCGATCCGACGCTCCAGAAAATGTGGCAGGTTGGCTGGCGTACCGCACGCCTCTGTGCTCACACAACTTACATGGATTGTCCTTATTACGAGCGTCTGCAATACGCGGGCGACACGCGCATTCAGATTCTGATTTCGCTCTACATGACGGGTGACGACCGGCTGGCAAAGAATGCGATCGAACTGCTGAATGACTCGCGCATCCCTGAGGGCATTACACAGAGCCGGTACCCGTCGCACCTGCCGCAATTCATTCCGCCGTTTTCGCTTTTCTGGATCGGCATGATGCATGACTTGTGGTGGTATCGCGGTGATACGGACTTCCTGCGCCAGTTCCTACCGGGGATGCGCGACGTGCTTGGCTGGTTTGATCGCGGCATCACTCCTTCGGGGTTGCTGGGGCGACTTGACTGGTGGAACTTCGTTGACTGGGCCCCTCAATTTAAGGACGGAGTGCCACCGCAGGAAGCGAATGGCCAATCCTCGATTCTTACTCTGCAGTTCGTCGCGGCCTTGCAGGAGGCCGCTGATCTCGAATCCAGTTTTGGCAATAAAGCCTTTGCCGCGCAGGACCGCGCGTTGGCAACGAAGATTGACCGCAATGTCTACGCAAAATGCTGGGACCCGTCGCGCGGGCTGCTTGCCGATACGCCCGCCCGGAAAGACTTCAGCCAACATGCAAGTATCCTCGGTGTTCTGACCGATGCCATTCCCGTTCAGGATCAAAAAGCCGTGATGCAGAAGGTCCTGACAGACCCCGAGTTGACACAGTGTTCTTACTACTTCCGCTTTTACCTTTTCCGCGCCATGAAGAAGGCTGGCCTTGGTGACGACTACCTTAGCCAGCTTGGACCGTGGAAGCATATGCTCGAACTGGGGCTCACGACCTGGGCTGAGGCTCCCGAACCTGCGCGTTCCGATTGTCATGCCTGGAGCGCCCACCCCAATTTCGACTTCCTTGATACGGTGGCTGGCATCGAACCGGCTGCCCCTGGCTTCGGTAAGGTTCTAATCAAGCCTTATCTGGGAACGGTGAAACATCTTGCCGCGGCAGTTCCTGCCCCTCAGGGCGAGATCAGTGTCAAGTATGATCGAGAGAATAACACTCACCTGGCTGCGGATATCACCTTGCCCCACGGCCTGACAGGCTGGCTGGTTTGGGGTGGACAAAAGCTGCAACTCCACTCTGGCGAGCAACACGTGCAGATTTCAAAGCCTTAATCCAAAGTCGCCAGGTAAAGCGCGGTGCGGAGGGAACCACTGATGAAACCGTTGCCTCCACAACGCCTCAAAATGCATGTTTGTTGTCGAGATGGGTCTTGGTTGCCTCGCTCCGGAAATTCGCACGCCGGGCCGCCCGTCTACCTGGCTGCCGGACGGACAGCGACAGCCCGCGGGCCTTTGGGGCCATCCTCGACTTCAAACTCCACCGTATCGCCTTCTTTCAACGTATCAAAATCGATGCCCTGAAGGCTGCTGCGATGGAAAAAAATCTCACGCCCTTCGGTGGGACGGATAAACCCGAACCCACGATCACGGACAACACGCTTGATGGTTCCCTGCATAAACACCTCACTGGCCGACAGAAGGGCCTTGACAGACGCGGTATGCAGAAGTTCGTGCTTTCTGGTCGGGATGCCGGTCGGAAAGATGTTCCCTTCGTCGCATTGGCTTGAATGTAACAGCGCCCCACCCGTTTGTCAAACGGCCCCTCGGCATTGTCTGCCCCTCGCAAAGCACGCCCATCGCGCTGCATGTCCATCAGCTTTGAAACGGTGGTAGATTCTCCGCAAATCCCCTCTGGGATGCTCAATTGCAAAAGAAAACCTGTCACCGCGGAAGTTCCTTAACGGAGTTGCTGTATGAATCGGAAACCTTTTTCTTGCTCCTCCTGGTGATTAATCGTGCTTAGTCCACACTGCTACTGATCGGCCGGAGTGGCAAGAATCCAGCGGTTGTCCCGCAGAAAGGTGCCGACAAGAAAAACATCGCCGCTGCCGCAGACAATCTGGCGGCAGAACCTGACCGGCGAAAGGATGCCCGGGTCCTGGCGCGCCGCCTCACGCAGCACCCGTCGAGCCTCTCCATGCCGCTTGCTCTGCCACAGCACAAAAGCCTGCAAGGCTTGCATCGAAATCGAGTGCGGATCGGCGGCCAGCGCTTGCGCGCATTCCGCAAGCGACGCGTCCGCTTGTCGCTCCCGCCAGTAGGCCAGCGCCAGCACACGATGCCCTTCCGCAGCCTGGGGATCGTGCATGGCAAGGGACTGTGCCGCTGCAATGGCGCCCTGCACGTCGCCTTCGCGAAGCTTTATGAGCGCGAGTTGCTCGCCTGCCGGGAGGAAATCCGGCTGCGCCGCAACAATCTTTGTGAAAATATCTTGCGCACGGGCCGCCTCACCCGATTCCATGAGCAGTTTCCCAAGCTCGAACTCACTGTGCCAGTCGCTGGGGTCAAACGTTACCGCCTTTTGAAGCATGGCCAGGGCTTCCCCACGCTGGTTCGACTGAACATACATCCTGCCCAGCGCGGCATAGGCTGCACCAAGTTTGGGCGATACCTGAATGGCTTGATTAAAGAACTTCTGCGCTTTCGCAGCGTCCTGTTGTGAGAGTGAAATCTGCCCCAGACCCAGATACGCGGCTCCGCTCGATGGGTCTGCGGCAATCGCCTTGTGGTATTCGGCCTGTGCCCGCAATTGGTCGCCTGTAGCTGAATAGGCTTGTGCGAGGGCGACCTCCGCTCGCGCGCGCTCCTGCGCGGAAGATGCCAGTGAAAGTGCCCCGAGCGCATCTGCTTGTCCTTCTTTTATCTTGTTTGCTTCCAGTTCAATGTTGGCAAGTTGTAGGCGCATGTTGAAGTCGTGCGGCTCAAGCGCCGTGGCCTTTTGAATTTCGCTCAGCGCAAGCGAACGGAAGTCTTCCGCCGAAAGACCTGTCACGGCCGCAATCCTTGCCGCAGGCCCACTGTAGATGTTCCAGGCAAGCATGCCGAGTTCGTAGCGCGCCCGCGCGCGGTTGGGTTCCAGCCTTGCCACCGTGTTCAGTTCCTGCCACGCCCGGGCAAGCACTCCTTCGCGCCACAACGTAATCCCAAGGCCCCGGTGTGCGGCGGCAAACGAGGGATCAGTCTGAAGAGCCTTTTGGTAAGCCGCCTCCGCTCCCGCATAATCCTTGCGGTTGAGCAATCCATCGCCCTCATTCACCAGAGCAATGGCCTGCTGAGATGGCGCCGGATTTGCGGCCGCCTGAGCAGTTGCGGCAGGCTTGGCCTCTTGTTGCGCCTGCGCGAAACCAGTGCCAGGCATCAGCCCACACAACAACACCAGCCCTGCAAACACTCGAAGATAGAGCGCCACAGGGCGTCCTCTTACCTTAACAAGAGTCAAACGCCTATTGCGGTAAACGAATCTGCTTTGGGTCGCGAATAATGATTTCAGCACGGCCATTATATGTGGTAATCTCCCCCGCAATCTGGACCCTTCTGCCCTCCAGTGATCCCAGATTCCCAAACCGCGTACGGTCCGACGCAAAGATAACGCTTCCAAACGGGCAATTCCGATAGTCCTGGCAAAAATCAAGAAAGGTGCTGCCTGAACGCGCTGTGAAAACGCGTAAAATGCGCCCCTCTACGCACCCGTTCTCGCCGGTGTGGCTGCCTGCGTCGTGAAAGTCAACGCATCCTCTCTGCGGAAATTGAACAGTGCTTCGGCCGTCGTTCGTGCCAACGGTGCCGTGATGCCTGCCAAGCCGATACCCAATCACGGCGCTCAGGAGCACGGCCGCAATTGCAATCGTGGCTGTCGTGATTGTTTGCTTCTGAATCATGACACCAAGCCATCGTCGAACTCATTAGCCGGTCAAATCTCAAGATCAGTATAGCAAACGCGAATTAGTGTAACGCGGAATGCGCCTGCGCAATGCAGGCTAAGCTTGACGCGGCGCATGGAGGGGCCGGAAGACTCCATGGGGGTCATGCTCAAAGTGGTAGATTTTCGCCACCTCAACCTCAAACCTTCGCAGCCAGGAGAATTGCCCGATGGCCAGCGCCAGAAAGGTTCCCAGCACGGGGCCCACCCAGTAGACCCACCATCCCCGCCAATCTCCTGCCACAACCGACGGGCCGAGGCTGCGGGCCGGGTTGGTGCTGGTGCCTGAAACCGGCGCCTCCAGGTAAACCATCACTGCGTAAAGGAAAGGGAAAAGCAGCGGCGTGTATCGACGAAGCTGCGAGTGCCCGAGGAAAATGAAAAGCCCCGCAATCAGTCCAACGGTGGTGACGACCTCACCCAGCGTGGCCTGAAGGACCGTGTACCCATGGCCGGGAAATGTTCCGCCAAAATCGATACTGGCGCCCATGCGTCCCCACGCCAGCAGCGGCAGCGCACCTGCAAGCCCGCCGGCAAGTTGCGCAATCACGTAACCCACAGCATGAGGCGCGCTCATCTTGCCTTTGATCCAGAACGCCAGCGTCACAACCGGATTGATGTGCGCGCCGCTGGTTTTGCCCAGAGGAGAAACTGCGATCGAAGCGCCCGTTGCACCAAAGAGGAAGCCTGTGAGCAGACGGCGCAGACCCGGGTCAGGCAGAAGCGCACCGGCCGGGCTGCCATGGCCGAAATCGAAGATGACAATGGAAACACCCACGGCGACCAGCAGCGCAGTGCCGGCAAACTCTGCGAGAAAGAGGGTCCATAAGTTTTTCATCGTTGCTGCCCTGTGACTGGGGGCGCATCAAGCTGGCCAAACCCGCCAGTTTGGCGAGTGTTCGCATGGGCTTGCCTAGCCGATCGTACAAAAAATGAGTTGAATTCCCTAGCCCTCGGCTAATTTTCACGCTTCTTTGTTTTCAATAAAATGGACCGCTTCGTTTTCAGCTTCGTTTTTCCACAGGTAGGCGTTTTCAACAACTTTTCAGCTTCTTTTTAGGTTCGTTCCGGTTCGCTTTTAACGGGCGATCCTTTGTTATCAATAACCTCTCCGGTTCGTTTTTCAAAATAACATCTTTTTTTGTTTCATTTGTCTCAGAAAGCCAGAACGCTAGCCTGCTTACCCGCACTCCCGCACCGGGCTTTGTAGCGCAGCCCTCGCGTTTAAGTACTGCAGATTTTGCCATGAACCCATGTGATGCCCCCAAGCCCGAGGACTGGGACTGTGCTGCTGAAGTTCACGTCCGTGGCGCCCGCGACGCATGGCTCCAGCGAACAGGCTACCATACTAGGCCACGTATGTCAAGTCCGTTTTCCGGGCGAACCCGGCGCGGGGGCCAGACGCCGGGAACCCGAATTTGAACCCCCCCCCACTACTTTGGCGCAGGGCCTTCGGTTACCTGAACCAGGTCACCCGGGCGGATCCATTTGGCAAAACCCTTCTGGACCTCCGGCGCGGTTATCTCAACGTAGTGGCGGGCTGCAATGACGGGATCATCAAACGGCAGCCCCATGGTGGAGCGGTAAATCAGCCCACCGGCGATCCGGCTGACGCTCGATTCTGAAAGCGGAATTTCGCGCAGCAGCATGGTCTTGGCCTGGTGTAGTTCGTCTGGCCTGACGGCTTGGGTCTGCATCTCCTTAAGGTCGCGCACAATGATGGCGCGCGCCTTCGATACGTTTGGAGGGTCGCAGGCGTAGCTGACCTCGTAAACCGTGCGCGTCTTCCCAAAGTCGAAAGAAGAGCCGACGTAATAGACCAGTCCGGCGTTTTCACGCAGGTCCTGGTAGAGACGCGTGGCGTAGAAACCTCCGCCGAGAACGTGGTTGCCGACTTCCAGCGCGTAGAAATCAGGGCTGAATCGCGTAAGCTTCAGCGTTTCCGCCAGAGTCACGTTGTCCTGCACGCGGCTCTTGTCTGGAACAGCCGTGGTCGCGGGAGAGTTGTTTGGAACGGGTGGAAGATCGGTTTGCGGTTTGGGCCCTGTCGCCTTCCAATCTCCAAAGTATTCTTCGATGATGGATTTTGCCTCTGGCGGCGTTACCTTGCCGATCACCACGATGGTGGTCATATCCGGCCTGAACACGTGCTGGTAGTAGGCCTTGACTTCATCGAGCGTAAGCGCGGCGACCGTCTTCGGGGTCGCCTCTCGAAGCGTTGGGTCGGCCTTCGGGAACAGCGCAATGTGGAGAGCTCTGCCGGTCAGGTAGTCCGGGCTTTCCAGTTGCTGCGCCACCGTGTCAGCCAGTTGTTTTTGCGTGATTTTGAATGCCTTTTCCGGAAGCGCCGGGTCGAGTTCATTCTGCGCCAGCAATTGGACGCCACGACCCAGGTGGCTTGATAGCACGTTCAGTGAAAAAGCCGTTCCGGCGGATTCGTCCGCGCCAATGGCATCAAGCGCCTTCTGGAAAGCGATGCGATCCAGGGTGGTCGTGCCGTATGAGAACAATTGCCCCAGCTCGTCTGCGACGCCTTCCTGCCCCTTGGGAGTTTCGAGGTCAGCGTTGTTCTTGATCTGGCCGTAAATGCTGACGGTGTCGCTGATGGACTCCGGCTGAACGATCAGCTTGATTCCGTTCGGCAAGGTGCTAACCACAGGATGAGTCGTCATCTCTGGAATGGAAACCTTATTCAGCGCTGCCTCCGCCCAAGCCGGCAGCTTGACACTCTTGGTGTGCTGCGGCGCAAAAGATTCCCGGCCACCAAAGGATTTTGAGGAAATGGGCTTGCCCGATGACTCCGGCGTCAGGACAGCCGTGATGGCTTTTGACTGCACCAGGTACTCGCGCGCAACGCGGTTGACGTCGGCCACTGTGACCTTCTGGATGGCTTCAACGTCGTCTTCGGGGGAATTGCGGCCTTCCACGGCCAAGGCTCCTGACCAGGCCATGGCAAGCCCCGAAACCGAATTCTTCTGGAATTCCGCGCTCGCCAGTTCGTGCCGTTTGGAGGCGGCAACAAGATCGGCAGGAACGCCATTTTTGATGTCCTGCTCCAGAATCTGTCGCATCTCATCGGCCAGCTTTTCACCGGTGGTGTCTCTGGTGAAAGCCCCGATGGCATAGCCCAGGCTGGCGTTGGGCAAGGGATCCAGAGAAAAACCTGCATAGAGCGCTTTGCCCGCCGGCACGAGGGCGTAGAGGCTTCCGCGCTGGCTGCTGAGCACGTCGGACAGCACTTCGGCGGCGGCAAAATCAGGGCTGCTCGACCCGGGCAATCGGTAGGAAATCAGCGAAAGCCCGTAAGGCAGGTCCGTTTTCAGGTTCAGTGTTTGGGCGCTTACCGGCTGGAACGAAAACGCGGGCCTTGAAGGGAGCTCTTTTGAAGGGATCGAGCCAAACAGATTCTTCACCTCCGCAAGCGTGGACTGCGGATTGACGTCGCCCACGATCACCATGATAGCGTTGTTCGGTGCATACCAGGTGTCATAGAACTTGTGCAGCATAGTGCCCGTGGTTTTGTTGAACGAGGGGCGCGAGCCGAGCGCGTCATGCTCGTACGGCGTTCCCTTAAACATCGCGGCCAGAAGCTTGGTGTAGAAAACGTATTCAGGGTTCGAAAGGTCCTGGGCGACTTCCTGCTCGATGGCGCCGCGTTCCTGATCCCAGAGCTTGTCGGTATCAAGGACCCCGCGCATCCGGATGGATTCGACGTGCAGCGCCACGTTCAGATCGGAAACGGGCACGGTGAAGAAATACTGCGTCACCGTCTGCTGCGTGTCGGCGTCAAATTCGCCGCCCATCGCGGCCGAGATGTTGGCCAGTTGGTTGGCAGAAAGCCCAGGGCTGCCGCGGAACATCATGTGCTCCTGTGCGTGCGCCATGCCCGGAAAGCCCTGGGGCGCCTGGTCGGAGCCGACCTTGTAATTCATTACTGTCGTCACTACCGGGGCAAGCGTGTTGCGAACGATCACGACCCGCAGGCCGTTCGACAATGTTGCTCGCAGCACGCCTGAATTCTCCGCCGCCTTTGCAGGAGCAGAACCGACCGCGAGCAACATCAAGGGAAGGACAATGGCGGCCAAAAGCGCCGAAAGGGGCGAACGTCGCCCGAAATGCTGAAATTTTCTTCTGATTTGCAAACTACCGCGCCGAATTCCGTTCATTACGATTAGTCCCTCACTCAAATATTAGTTTCTGATTCTGGAAGTTTCGCTGGCTAACAAAAACGTCGCGAAAAACTCCTTCTCTCGTTGGATGCATAAAATGTGCATGCCGTCTCCACGGGTGGCGTCGCAGGACCTCAGTGTGACGGCCTTACGGCCCCTAGGCGACTCGCCCCAGTCAAGAAAGTCCTACCGATTCCATTGCAAACTTTGGTAAATTGACCGATCATCATTTCGGGCAAGCTCCCCGATGCAACTTCCGCTCTTCGGGAGCGCGTTACTGCAAAGGATTGTTTCGATGTCATGGCTGATAAGCCGTTTCAGAACTGCGCCAAGTCAAAGTCCCCATGATACGAGGTGCGGGGAACTATTTCAAATTGCGATCCTTCTATTTGTCGCAATCTCTCTCACCCAATGCTCACGGCAAGGCCCGGGCAAAGCCCCGGAAGCGTACACGACTTGGCGGGTGACAGGCGGTGGGCCTGACAACATCCACTATTCCGTGCTGAAGCAGATTAACCGCAGCAATGTCTCGCGACTGCAAGTGGCATGGGAATACAACACCGGTGATGCGTTTAAAGAATCGGAAATGGAATGCAATCCGATTGTGGTTCACGGCGTTCTTTATGCAACTACGCCAAAACTTCGCGTCATCGCGCTCAACGCTGGTACGGGCAAGCTGATCTGGAGCTTCAGCCCACCCGGGGATCAGCCGTTGCGGAAAATGCGTAACCGCGGCGTGACCTATTGGAGCGAAGGCGACGACCAGCGAATCTTTTTTGTTGCCGGCCACAACCTCTACGCGCTTGACGCAAAAAACGGCAAGCCCATTCAATCTTTCGGTCAGTCGGGCCACATTGACCTGCGCGACGGTTTGGGCCGCCCGCCCGAAGATCTGACCGTTACCGACACCAGCCCTGGCGTAATCTACAAGGACATGATTATCATGGGCAGCGCCCTGCCGGAAGATCTTCCTTGCCCGCCCGGCGACATTCGTGCATTCGACGTTCGCACGGGCAGGATGCGCTGGATTTTCCACACCATCCCGCACCCCGGCGAACCCGGCTACGAGACTTGGCCAAAAGACGCTTGGAAATATACCGGCGGAGCCAACAACTGGGCAGGCATGAGCGTGGATGTGAAGCGCGGCCTGGTGTTTGTCCCCACGGGGTCCGCCGCGTTTGACTTTTACGGCGCGGACCGCATTGGCGACGATCTGTACGCCAATTGCCTCCTGGCGCTTGACGCGAACACGGGCCACCTGGTCTGGTATTTCCAGGCAGTAAAGCACGACCTGTGGGACCGCGACTTCCCCTCTGCACCGGCGCTGGTGACGGTGGAGCATAACGGCAAGAAGGTCGACGCCGTGGCCCAGATCACCAAGTCCGGCTACGTCTTCCTTTTTAATCGTGAATCGGGCAAGCCGCTGTTCCCGATTGAGGACCGCAAAGTTCCCGCGTCGGACGTGGACGGCGAAAAGACCGCAGCGACTCAGCCATTTCCGCTGTTGCCGCCGCCGTTTGCCCGGCAGGAATTCTCTCCTGCGATTGTGACTGACCGCACGCCGGCTGCGCGCCAGGCTATCCTTGCGCGGATGCGAAACCTCCGCTACGGAGGGCAATTTATTCCTCCCAGCCTCCAGGGCACCGTTATTTTTCCGGGGTTTGATGGCGGCGGCGAATGGGGTGGCCCGGCGTACGATCCGTCCACTGGTTTGCTATACGTGAACGCCAACGTCATGGCTTGGATTTTGCGGCTTGTTCCAAGGCCGAAAACCCAAGGACTTGTGAACGGCCGGCAACTCTATCTGAGCAACTGCTCCAGTTGCCACCGTTCGGATTTGCGCGGCAGTCCGCCGGAATTTCCTTCACTCAAAAACATTGGTAAAAAGTACAACGAATCACAGCTTGCGGACATCATCAATAAAGGCGGCGGGCGTATGCCGGCATTTGCACAACTCGGAAACGCGCCTATCCACGCCATCGCAGTTTATTTGGCAACGGGCAAGGAAACCATGGCGAGGGCCGCATGGAACAAAGCCGAAATGGGACCTTGGCTGAAATACATGAGCGACGGCTACAACAAGTTTCTCGATCCTGACGGATATCCGGCCGTGAAGCGGCCGTGGGGGACGCTCAATGCCATGAACCTGGACACAGGCAAGCTTGCGTGGCAGATTCCCTTTGGAGAGTTTCCGGAATTAGCGAAAAAAGGAATTCACAACACAGGCAGCGAAAATTATGGAGGCCCACTGGTGACGGCCGGGGGTCTCATTTTTATTGCAGCTACAGACCGGGACAATAAGTTCCACGCTTTCGACAAGGCTACAGGCAAGCTTCTCTGGGAAGCCGAGTTGCCTTTTGCCGGAAACGCTACCCCCGCCACCTACGAAGTCGATGGCCGGCAGTATGTGGTGATTGGGGCCGGGGGCGGAAAGTGGGGCGCACCTTCCGGCGGTACTTACGTGGCATTTGCGCTACCGCAGTGATGTGCACATCAAGGTCGACGTGTTTCGCAGATGGCTGAACGTTTCATCAGGCCTTTAGAATCAACGCAAGGCGAACATGGGTGTGCGCGGAATCACAAACGCCTGTGACAGCACTCACTGCCCACAACTCGATTGCAGCATAGAAGTTATTGTAGAATAACGGGTTTTAATGGGAGTTTAAAATGGGAAAATTACATGAACGCCTGGCAGAACAGGCACCAGTCCTTCGTGATCGAATTCACAAAATAGTTGCCGAGCACGGCGCCGCTGTTGTGTCAGAGGTAAACGTTAGTCAGGTCTTCGGCGGCATGAGAGGTGTGAAAGGCCTGGTCTGCGACACTTCTGTTGTGGAGCCGGACAAAGGTCTCGTGATTCGCGGATTCCCCATTGGCGAACTGAAGGAACGGCTTCCGGAAGAGATCTTTTACCTGCTCTGTACCGGCGAATTACCCGACCCGGAGGCTGTGGCCAGCCTTCATCAGGAATTCAGCAAGCGAGCAGAGGTTCCCGGATACGTATGGGACATCCTGAAAGCTTTACCGGCCGACACCCATCCGATGGCCATGTTCAGCACCGCCATCCTCTCCATGGAGCGCGAGTCCGTGTTCCGGAAGAGGTATTCGGAAGGGATGCACAAGACGGATTACTGGGAGGCGACACTGGAAGACGCGCTTCGCCTTCTCGCGGTGCTCCCCGGTATTGCGGCGGGCATCTACCGCATTCATACGGGCAAAGGCGACCCGCTGCCTCACAATCCCAATCTCGATTGGGGTGCAGATTACGCCGCCATGTTGGGATTGCCGGATACTACCGGAGAGTTCCGCAACCTGATCAGGCTCTATATGACGCTTCACTGCGACCACGAAGGCGGAAACGTCAGCGCGTTTACCTGCCACACGGTTGGTTCCGCGCTATCCGATCCGTTCTATGCGGTATCGGCAGGAATGAACGGCCTTGCCGGACCGCTTCACGGGCTGGCCAACCAGGAGTGCCTGCACTTTGTTCTGGAAGTCCGCAATAAGTACAACGGCGTGCCCTCCGATGAACAGCTTCGTGAGTACGTCTGGGAAACGCTTAACAGCGGACGCGTCGTGCCGGGTTACGGCCATGCCGTGCTCCGCGTCACCGATCCGCGTTTTACGGCCTTTCACGAATTCGGCACTCGCGTTTGCCCCAACGACACGGTGTTCAAGATTGTGGACCGCCTGTTCCACATCACTCCGCAGGTGCTCAAGGAGCAGGGCAAGGTGAAGGACCCATGGCCCAATGTTGACGCCGGTTCCGGGTCCCTGCTTTACCTGTTTGGATTGACCGAGTTTGATTACTACACAGTCCTATTCGGCGTTTCGCGCGCTCTCGGAATGTGCTCGCAACTGGTCCTCAACCGATTGCTCGGCACGCCGATTACCCGTCCCAAGTCCGTAAGTACGGACTGGATCATTAAGGCTGCCACCGCCGCCGGCTCGCCAGCGGCGCAGAGTGCGAAGAAATAGCCCTGGCATCAGATAAGCCATCGGTCAAAGAGAAAGGCGATCTTTCTCAGAAGCAACCTATGGTTCAGGCAAAACTGCATTTGACGACCGTCCGTGAAGGACGCCAGTTTGTGGGAGAGTCAGGCTCAGGCCATATCGTCGTCATGGACGATGCCCACGGCAGTACGGGTGCCAAGCCCGTCGAACTGGCGCTCCTCGCGCTCGGTGGATGCACAGCATTTGATGTCATTGGAATTCTCCGGAAAATGCGGCAGCGCGTTACCGGCTATGACGTCGAGCTCCACGCCGAACAGCGAACCGAGCCGCCCCACGTTTTCACGCACGTTGCAATCAGGCACAAGCTCAGGGGCTCCGTCCAGCCCGAAGCTCTCAAGAAAGCCATCCACCTTTCAGAGACCAAGTATTGTTCGGTGGGCGTGATGATCGGGAAGACGGCCAGGATCGAAAATACCTTCGAAATCGTTCCTGAAGAGGACCCTCAGGTGGGAAATGAAGAGGTGTCCCTGTCGGGCTGAGTTTTCTATCTTTCAATCCTTCTGATTTCTTGACCGCGCTTCATTCCAATCCAGCAGTATTAGAGTGCGGGACCTTGACACAGGGGCACAACATTAACTGCGGCAGTTACGCAACTGTTTTCATTTGCAGGTGAGCATCAACGGCGCGCATGAAATCACGCGGCGCTGCGCACCGCTCCAGATAGTCTACGGCCCCCATCTCCAGCGCTTCCAGATAGCAATCGATATCCAACGTTCGCGCCACCACGAGCACAGGGGTATCCGGATTGATTTCGAGCGCATGAGCCAGTACTTGGCGTCCTTCAAACGCGGGACTTCCCTGCCCCACAATCACCAGGTCAAACCCTTCCTTCTCCAGCCGTGACATCCCCTCCGAATAGGACCCGGCAATTGCAACTTTATGGCCAACGGCCCGAAGCATACCATAGTAGTAACGGATATCACTCGGATCTTCGTCCACAAGAAGGGTCCTGATTACCGATGAGCCGTGGCACTTCGATTTCCATTCCACAGTTCTGATCGGATTGACCATTGCTGCCTCCCGTGCTGAGGCAGGAACATGTGCGAAAGCCAAGGGCCTTCTGCCGCAACGAACGCCTGTCCAGCATCCAACTAACTCTTAACACTCACGCGATTTTTGGAAAAGTAGAAAAAATGCACGCAAATAGTTCGTATTTTCTAACTTTCCCTGAGCGACCGTTCCCCGCGCCTGGTTCTGACTGCGGCAATTCAGCAGCAGAAGCACTCCGGTCCCTGCTGCCTCGCGGCGCATGCACAATATCGCTAACATATTAATTCGGCCGGGGCACTCGACATGGTGCGATTGCAGATAAAATTGCCTGAGGCTTATAATCACGTTTTCGGACAAGGAAGGCAGGACACATCGACATGACATCAGACAACAGCACGCCGTTACAGACTGGACTCCTGGCAGCATTCAACAAAAGCGTTCAACAGAAGACCGTTCGGGTCGGAGTTGTTGGACTTGGATACGTAGGACTGCCCATTGCGCTGCTTTTTTCCAGCAAGGGCATATGCGCCACGGGGTTTGATATCGACGAGAACAAGGTAAATCTCCTCCGCCAAGGGCGTACGTACATCAAGCACATTCCAGATGCCGAAATTTCAGGTGCGCTTCGCAGCGGGCGATTCCAGGCCACCACTGACTTTGCTGAACTGCGATCGATGGACGCCATTATTATCTGCGTCCCGACTCCGCTAGACGACCATCGCGAACCTGATCTCACTTATATTCAGAATACGGCTGAATCCATTGCGCGCCACTTGCGGCCCGGCCAGCTTGTGGTCCTTGAAAGCACCACCTATCCCGGCACAACCGAAGAAGTTGTGCTGCCCATCCTGGAGCGCGCGGGATTGCGTTGTCCTGTCGTTCCCTACACCGTGGAAAACGGCGAGCCAGCCGGCGCCGATTCCGGAGGCGCGGATTTCATGCTCGCTTTTTCGCCGGAAAGAGAGGACCCCGGCAACCCGAAATTTAAAACCCACCAGGTCCCCAAGGTGGTCGGCGGTGTGAACGCTGCCAGCGCGCTGGCCACAAAGAACCTGTATGAAGCAGCATTCGACCGGATCGTGCCGGTCAGTTCATCCCGTGCTGCGGAAATGACCAAGCTGCTTGAGAACATCTACCGCAGCGTCAACATCGCCATGGTGAACGAATTGAAGCTGCTCTGCCAGCGAATGGGGTTGGACATCTGGGAAATCATTAACGCCGCAAAAAGCAAGCCGTTCGGCTTTTCGGCATTTTATCCCGGCCCCGGTCTGGGAGGCCATTGCATCCCTATTGACCCCTTCTACCTTACCTGGAAAGCGCGCGAATATGAGTTCCCGACGCGATTCATCGAACTTGCCGGCGAAATCAACACGTCCATGCCTCACCACGTTGTGGACCGGCTCGCTGAGGCATTGAACTGGCGAAGCAAATGCTTGCAAGGGGCGCGAATTCTTGTGCTTGGTATTTCGTACAAGAAGGATGTTGACGACCTGCGTGAGTCGCCGTCGCTCAAGATCATCCAGCTAATCCAGGAACGCGGAGCAACGGTGAACTACAACGATCCGTATTTTGAGCGTCTGCACAAGATGCGCCAATACGATCTGGGTCTGGAATCGGTCGCGCTCACCGCGGAATCGCTTTCGAGCTACGACGCCGTGGTGATCGCCACCGACCATTCCTCATACGATTACGAATTCATTGCACGCAACGCGCAGCTGCTGGTGGATACCCGCAATGCGACGGGAAGCTTGACGCAGTACAAAAATAAAATCGTTCAGGCATGACCGGCATGCCTCAGTCACTGGTGGTGAAAGGTTGTGCGAAGCTAAAAGGCTGTTTGAGTCCTGATGTCTGGCTTCAAGTCTGCTGAACTTGAACCACGCATCAATAATGTTCCTGCCAGTGTAGACCACGGTCCGTTCATCAACGCGCCGCAGGTCCGGGCCCGGAGCGACGGACGCTGCGAACTCCGATTGCACTTCCACCGGTCCATCAATCCGGTAAGGCTTGAATTCACCCACGCGCCTCATCGCGGCCTCTGCTTTGCTGCGGATCAATTCACAGGCGGCTGAGTAAGGAAGAGTAAAACCTGCCGTTGCGCTGACGCCGGATTTGACTTCCGCGCACTCCACCTGCGGAATTAATTCCCGGATTTCTTTGCACGCGGTCGTTTCTCCCGCAAGCATGATCGCTGGAACTCCCATTTCACCCGCAACTATCACTCGAATGCCGATCTCGCCCACGAGTTTGCCATTCACCCACAGGTTCTGGATGTTGAAGAAGAAAGAATGAGGAAGCACTCTGTCTTCTGGGCCTGCCCTGGCGTGCTGGCCCACAAAGACGATGCCGCAGAAGGTTGAATCGAATTCGCGAATGGGTGGAATGGGCGAGCCGATCAGCAGCCGCGCCTTCGGATGGATGTCGGTAGCCGAAAGAGTTTCGCCTCCGTCGTGACCGTCCCAAACAACAACTTCGGTAGCGCCACCCGCGATCAATCCTTCAACAGCGGCGTTGACTTCACCGGTGAGCAGTTCTTGCGATTCCTTCCACCGCGGGCTTTTGCGCTGGTTGCACTGTTCGGCCCAATTGAATATCCCGTTAACGCCCTCCATGTCGGACATAGTCAGGATTTTTCGCTCATCTGGCTGCGCTGATGCGGGCCCTTCCGCAGCCACAGCTGATGGGACAGACTTGGCGGCAGCAATGCCTACGCCGGTTGCAGCACTCTGTCTGAAGAAATCTCTCCGTTTGATTTTCTTTCTGCTCTTTCCTGCCATATGGATCGAAGGGCGCAAAACCCAAACTGCCTGGGCCGGCTTAGACCGTCGAGTACTTCCGGCACAGCGTTTTGATCTTGTCCATCAGCTTGGGGACGCCGGTCAGGGCGTCTTCCTTGCCCTCATACTCAGCCGACATGTAACCCTTGTAGCCGGCTTCGGCAAACAGCCTCCAGACGCGTTCCATGTCCACCGGCGTACCGTCCTCAAAGGGGTCTCGAATGTGACTGTGCGTCGCAAACGGAAGACAGGCTTTGATCTGAGCGTAGGCGTCCGCATTCGGTGTCGGCACAAAGTTGGTGATGTCCAGGTTGATACCCGCGTAGGGAGAATCCACGCGATGCATGATTTCAAGACAAACGTCCGCGCTCTGCGTCACGCCTTCGTGGTCTTCAATACCGAGGGTGATGCCTTTCTTGCCCGCGTAATCGCAGGCGGGCTTCATGGTTTCAACCACCCAATCGGTTCCCTCTTTCACGGTTGCTCCTTTTGGTAAAGGTCCGCCAAAGATCCGCAAATGCGAGGCCCCCAACTGATCCGTTACGTCCACCCATTTCTTGATCTCCGCCAGCACCTCGCGCCGCTTGGCGGCGCTGGCCTGCACCATGCTTGCGCCACAGGCCGCCCCCGAAAATGGGATACCCTTCCTGAAAGCCAGATGTCGAAGCTCATCCAGGTATGCGGGGTCGGTTGACTGGAACCAATACACCGTCATGTCAGCACCCAGCGAACCCATCTCGACTAACCTGTCGAAGAACTTGGGGTAGGTCATCTTTTTCTTGGACAGGTAAGTATTAAAAGAATACGCGCAGCAGCCGGGCAGAAGCCTTGGCTCGTGCGAAGCGAATTCGGTGGAAACCATCTGCGCCGCACTGCTCTCTACCGGCTTTTTTTCTGTTTGGGGTCCACACCCAACTGAAAGCGCTCCGGCAACCGCCAGCCCGCCCGTCTTTAGAAACCTTCTCCGTGCTAATTTGTCAATCACTGTTGCCTCCTTCCCCGGAACTTATATCCCTTATATGCCGCATCAAACAAGCGATTCTTTGAAGGAATGCAGATATTTTCCGACGCTTTCGTTTTCATACACCTGGTTAAACAATCTGTTCCGACTCGGCATCCCAACGGACTTCCCGTCCCTGGCGGTATGAAGCCACCGCCATCTCGCAGGCGACAGCCGACCGGAAGCCAATCTCAAACGGGCAGTTGGGAGTCTTACGGCTGCGCACGCAATCGAAGAAATTCTGCATGTGCATTTCCGTCTCATCCCCGCCGCCGCCGACGACATCCGCCGCGGATACTGCGGCGCCGTAATGTCGGGTGGGCTTGGAAACATAGCTGACGGACCCACGCCGTTGATCCCGGACCACGGCCCCGTCGGTTCCCAGCACGACCTCATCCGCGCCGTAATAGCTGCTGCCGAAGCCGGAATTCCAAGTGAAGAGTATTTTCTCCGGCAAGGCCATGGAAACATCCATGGTGTCAGGCACCTGCATTTCGGGCGAAAAATAGTTGGCGCCGCTCATGCTCACGCGCTCCGGGATCTTCAAATCCATCGCCTTGACCCAGAATCCCACCTGGTGAACCATGTTTTCAAAAACATTGCCACCGGAATAATCCCAGTAAAATCTCCAGTTCATGTAACGGTTGGGATCAAAAGGATGCAAGGCCGCCTCGCCTTCAAACGCCTTCCACTCGATGTGCTGCGCATTGCAATCGGCGGGAATCGGGCGCTTCCAGCCGCCGTAGGGCGAATTGCGATACATGTGGGCGTGGATGGCAGAGATCCGGCCCATGGGATTGTCATGGACAAGTTCCCGCGCACGCACCTGCTCCGCACTGCTGGTGGACTGGATTCCCACTTGCACCACGCGGCCTGATGCGAGAAATGCGTGGCGCATTCGCCGCGCGTGGTCGGGATTGAACGCCATGGTCTTTTCCTGGTACACGTCCTTGCCTGCCTGGATGGCCGGCACAAAATTCAGCGCATGCTGGTGTTGCGGGGTCGCAATCAGCACCGCGTCGATGCTCTTATCATCCAGCATTCGCCGGAAGTCGGAATACGTCTTCACGCCGGGCACAATCGCCTTTACCTCATCAAGCCGCCTCGTATAAACGTCGGCCACCGCTACGGCCTCCGTGTTCGGAGCCTTGATCGCTGCCTTGAAGATGGCCTTGCCGCGGTCGCCGGCGCCAATCAGCCCAAACCGCACGCGATCGTTCGCGCCCAGGATTCGCCCCGAAGGAACTAAGCCCGAAACCGCCATCGCGGTGCCACCTCCCAGAACTTGCTGCATAAAAGTTCGCCGGTCTGACATTGTGCCTCCTGTTGATGTTCTACTGAGAATGAAATAAAAATTACCTTCAGCGCAGAGTGAGGGTCACTTTCAGCCTTGAGTGGCAACCCGAGACCGCCGATCGAGCAAAGACGATCGCGCAGAAGCGCCTTCACGATGTCTGGTCTTCTCCGCCGGGCATGTCAAGCGCTGCACCGATCCCGCCCCCCTTTGGTACAACTATCATAGGTGCAAGTCAAGCGCATGTTCTGGTGGTCGCATGTTGGGCGAGGCCGCGCAAACCCGTATCCGGAAAGCCCGGGCTCAGAACCGGCCATACTTCCGGTAGGCATCTACGGGGTGCGCTCCTTGCAAGACCGCCTTGCGGACAAGGTTTTCGGTGCTCACGACTTCTTCTGACTTTTCGAGGACCGGAATTATAATTTCGCGCGGGATTACCAGAACTCCGTCCTTGTCTCCAACAATAAAATCACCGCGCCGGATTGCTACTTGCCCTATCCTGACTTCTTTGCCGTAAGAAATCAGTTTCCAGCGACCCAGCACATCGGCTGGCGTGCGATAGCGGCAGAAAACAGGAAATCCGCGCTTGAGGATGTAATCGATGTCGCGCGCACCACCATCGACCACTGCTCCACGCGCTCCCCGAAATTTGGCCGTCTCACAGGAAAGTTCCCCGATGTGGGCGCTGGTGTTGTCATGCGGCTGGGAAACAATTACATCGCCGTTGCGAAGGTCGCCCAGCATCTTAAGGATTGGCACATAGACTTCTTCAGGGTCCGTGTTTTCCGTGGGTTCGCCTTCGACGGGCATGGCAACCCCGGCAAGCCGATGATCCATTGTCAGCGCCTGAATGGAGGAAGGCAGCACCTGGTTGTAGTAGCCCATTTCATCAAGCACATCGGAAATGGCTCCGGTATAAATCGACGAAAACCGTCGGCAGACTTCGTCCACGTTGAAATCGACGGGTTCGCTCTTCTCGTCGTCCATTCAGAATCCTCCCGTTCTGAACTGTCCCGACACATGCATGATGGAATGCGGTGGTCCCGCCACCCGGATGCCTAAATTTTCTACGGGGTTAGCCTGGTGTATGGCTTTTGGGAGCGCGGACGGCTAATGTCAGCAGGGCTCCCACAAGAAAGCCAACACCCAGAGCCGCAAAACCGTAAACGAAATTCCCAGTGCGCTTATTAAGATAACCCACGATCAGCGGCCCGAAAAAACCTCCCAGGTTGCCAAATGCGTTGATCACACCCATGGCCGAACCGCTGACGGAGCGCGGCAGCGTTTCAGACGGTATCGCCCAGAACGGTCCCAGCGCACCATAAGACCCCGCCCCGACAATCGTGATCGCGATAAAAGAGAGAACGAACGAATGTGGGCCAAGAAAGACACTGGCCAGCAGAAAGATACCGCCCCAGAGCAGCGCTCCGGCAACGTGATTCCTTCTCTCTCGCGTCTTGTCGGAATGCCGCGAGATCAGTACCATTCCTATACCCGTCACGATGAACGGGATCGAAAAGAGAATCCCCACCACAAGATCGCTGAGGCGTTTTTCACTATGAAGGGCGCTGGGCAGCCAGAACAGGTATCCGTAGTTGCCGCTGTTGATCGTGAAGTAGATCAAAACCATCAGCAAAACCTGTGGCCTCAGCATCAGTTTGAGAAACGGCTCCGGTTTACTCTGGTCCAGATCGGCATCTTCAGTTCGTAGAGTGGTTTGGAGAAATTGGCGTTCCTCGTCTGAAATCCAATTGGCCTGGTGTGGACGGTCCTCAATAAACATAAGCCAGATAATCAGCCATACGAAAGGAAGCGCGCCTTCGGAGATCAACATTGCACGCCAGCCCCAACGGCCAAGGATCCATCCGGAAACAGGCGACGAAATCACCACCGCCGTAGGAAGGCATAGCATCCAGTAGGCGTTGGCGCGGGCCCGCTCTGCCCGTGGGAACCAATGCGCAAGTAGAACCAGCGTAGCCGGCCACACGCCGCCCTCGGCAATGCCGAGAACAAACCTCATTAACCAGAATTCTTCCCAATTCTGAACCAGCCCGCAAATGGCGGCGGCCGCACCCCAGCAGACCAGCAGGATACTGATAAAGCGTTTGGCGCTCCAATGTTCGGCCAGATAGCCGCCCGGAATCTGCAGCAGCAGATAACCCCAGAAAAAGATGCCCGCCGCGCTTCCGGCCTGAGCCGGATTCATGTGAAGGTCGTGACTGATGGAAGGCAGGGCAAGAGAAATGTTCGTCCGGTCGACGAATGCGATCGTGTACATGATGAATGCGACCGGAATGATATGCTGCCAGCGTCTCTCTGGTATGGGCATAGGCGGGCAGGATTATACCAGAGTCTCGCCGATACTCAATTCTTAAGTTGCCCGGAGCGGAAAGAAATAAGGAAAGCAACTCTCTCGGTGCCAAAACAAGCCACCAAAAGGAAAAAGCGCGGACCAGTGTGCCAGGTCAGGAACTGCGCTCGGAGGCTGCTGGTTCAGTTTCCACAATTCGCGGCATCTGCTGGGTCCTGTAAAAATGATTCAGAAGAACCGTGCCGGCAAGGGTGATGTAGCCCTTGCGCAGGGCCTCTGTGACATAAGCCTTGGCCATTACAACAGCGTCGTGCGGCTGCCTTCCAAGCGCCAGGTTGGCGGCAATGGCAGATGAAAACGTGGAACCCGGTCCATACGGGGCTTCCACCTTGAAGCGCTCGCCTGCAAGGGTCTCGCTGATCTCGCGGTCAAAATAAACGTCGAAGGGCTTTTCGAACACACCCCCGGCAACCACGGCCGAACGCGCTCCCAACTCAACCAGTTTCGCCGCAGCCGTTCTCATTTCAGCTGGCGACTGGACTGGGAGCCCCGTCAGCGCAGCGGCCTCCATTGCGTTTGGAGTCACAACCGTTGCCCGACCAATGAGCAGACTTCGCAGGACATCTGCACCCGCCGTCTCCTTCCCCGCAGGAGCATCCATTCCGCGCAAGTCGGGGTCGACAACCAAAGGGATCGAGCGATAGGCGTCCAGCACTTCACAAATGGCTTCAACGTGGGCCCGCCCGCTAACCATTCCGATTTTGACAGCGCGGATCTCACGTTCTTTGAAAAGAGAAAAGAGTGTTTCTTTAAGCCACTGAGAAGCTGTCGGATGGAGCCTGGGTTTCGCCCCTGATTGGGCGAGAACCTGCGTTGTGACAGCAGCCACGCCGTAGCAATTATGCGCCGCAAAGGTTTTAACGTCCGAAATAGTCCCAGATTGCCCGGAAGGATCAAGCTCCGCAATAGACAACACAACTGAAGGAAGTTCGGTTAGCAAAGTATTCAGGTCACCACCCTTAAAGAAATATCACTCGGCCTAGCACCAAGCCTGGCTCAATAGTACATCGCGTGTTGCGCGCACATCACACCCAGCCACCTCTGAAACATGCCGATCCGTTAGGCCACCCGATGCCGCTCAGACCTTCGCCGTCTTTCGCTCATAGGCATCCAGACACTCCTGGGAGCAGAAGTGCAGAACCTTATTGCCTTGCACCAGGCGGTGCGAAACTTCGGTGGAAACGAACATGCCGCACACTGGGTCGCGGACCGTCCGCCCTTGTGGAACATTTGCAGCCCGTTGCGAGGGACCGCTCGGCCCGCGGGCTGGACGCTGCCGCGGCCCACCCATCAGGCCGCGAATCGTCCTGGAGATGGTCCACACGACGCCCAGCATGAAAAACAAGTCCAGGATAGCTTCAAATAAACTTGCCACGGTAATTTGACCGCGCCTTAATGTGCAGTTTCCCTGATTTCATCTACGGCCTCACGCCGGAGCCAGCGCTGCCCGTCGCCGCGTCCAATTTCGACTTGATATCCGCCAAGCCCGGATAATTGGGGTTCATGCGGCTGAGCTCATTCCAATATTTGCTCGCGGCGTGCAGGTCATGTGTCCCCTCGATGTTCACAACAATCATGTTGAACAGTGTCGGTTGGTTATTGGGGTTTTGTTTCAGGGCCTTATTGTACTCGGCCATGGCCTGCTGAGGTTGCCCGGTATAGAAATAACAGGTTCCCAAGTCCGTACGCGCGTTGACGTTCCGGCGATCAAGCGTCAGCGCCCGCTGGTACCAGCCAATTGCAACGTTGAAGTAACGCTTGTCATAAAGGTAGTTGGCCAGTTCCAACGGAACCTGTGGGTCTTTCGGGTTTTGGTCCGCGCGTTGCGTCAGATTCTCGATTACCTGGGCAACTTCAACGGGCGGATGCCCGTTGGGGAGACCCGTTGCCGGATCAATACTTCCACCCGCCCCAGCGCCCACAGCACCAGCACCGGCACCTGCATCCGAAGCCGAGCTACCCGCCGTGGCCACGGCAGCCGCCGGGACACTCGCCTGACGCTGCGATTTGTACACGAATCCCGCCAGGAATCCCACGCTGAAAAAGATAATTGCCGTAACAATCGTCTCGATTTTCACTGTTTGCTCACGCCTTGTTTCAGAAACTCTGCTCTAAAGTACTTTATAGTACGATATAAGGCTGGCCAATGGTAGTGAGAACAAGTGCGGCGTCTCTGCTCTTTGCCCGCCGGGGACAAGAGGCGTAACCGCTGACCGGATTTCAGCAAGTACATTTTTGAACTTCGGTCTTGCCGGGCCTGGCAGCCTGGCTGTAGAATCCGAGGCCCGTGAAATCCGGCAATCCTGGCTCGACCAGCGCTGAAGCGGCCGGCGGTGGCGCGTTTCTTTTCACGCGTTCCATTTTGTGGGTTTCCAGCCACGATCACCGAGGGAGGTCCCATGTCAGACGTTTACCGAAACCTGATTGCCGGGCAATGGGTTGAATGCAATTCGAAGAAGACATTCCCCAACATCAATCCTGCCAACACCGACGAAGTCCTTGGACACTTCCAGGCTTCCGGCGCTGAGGAAGTACAAATGGCCTGCGACGAAGCAGCGAAGGCGCAGCCTGCGTGGGCCGCCTTACCCGCACCTGCTCGCGGTGAATATCTTTTTAAAGCCGCTGAAAAACTGGAATCCCGCCTGGACAGTATTGCGGCGGATATGACCCGCGAAGAAGGCAAGACCTTTCCCGAAGCTAAGGGAGAAGTGAAGCGCGCCATCAATATTTTCCGTTATTTCGGCGGAGAAGGCGCTCGGTCATTCAGTTATCAGATTCCATCTGAGCGGCCCAACGTTTTTTGCTATATGATGCGCAAGCCACTCGGAGTGGTCGGCCTGATCACGCCGTGGAATTTCCCGAGCGCTATTCCAGCCTGGAAGATGGCTCCGGCGCTGGTGGCGGGCAATACGGTGGTAATGAAGCCTGCATCGCTGGCCCCGCTCAGCCCTTACCGTCTGATAGAAGCGCTTGTTGAGGTTGGCATACCCGCCGGCGTGGTCAATTACGTTACAGGAAGCGGCGGCGCGGCAGGCAACGCGCTTGTAGAGCATCCTGCCATTCGCGCCGTTTCATTCACGGGATCGTGCGGAGTCGGCAACAGTCTTCACAAGAAACTGTCTGGACGCAAGGTTCGTGTCCAGCTTGAAATGGGCGGCAAGAACCCGACGATTGTACTGAAGGATGCTGACCTTGATTACGCGGTCGATATCCTGGTGAATGGCGCGTTCTTCTCCACCGGGCAGAAATGTACCGCCTGCAGCCGTGCCATCATTGAGAAAGACATTTACAAACCATTGGTCGAGAAGCTGGTGGCAAAGACACAAGCCTTGAAAGTTGGCAGCGGCCTAGAGCCCGGAATTCACATCGGTCCCGCCGTTGACGAGAATCAGCTTGAGACGGATCTCAAGTACATTGAGATTGCCAAAAGCGAAGGCGCAAAGCTGCTGTGCGGCGGCAACCGGCTGACCGGCGGCATCTATGAAAAGGGCTTCTTTGTTGAGCCGACGATCTTTGATGAGGTCAAGCCTGACATGCGTATCGCCCAGGAAGAAGTGTTTGGGCCGGTCCTCTCGTTAATGGCCGCGAATGACTTTGAAGACGCTATGCGGCTGGCGAACGGTGTGCAGTTCGGCCTTTCGGCTTCAATCGTGTCGCGAGACCTCACCCGCGTCCACCAGTTCATCAACAGTATTGAGGCGGGCCTGATCACTATCAACCTGCCGACGGCGGGCGTGGAATATCAACTCCCGTTCGGCGGCACCAAGGAATCCAGCTTTGGCATGCGCGAGCAGGGTCCCTTGGCGCTCGACTTCTACACCGAATCGCGCACCGTCTATATGAAATACGCATAATAAACGGCGATATCAGAAACGATGAGGATATTGACATGAAAAAGACACAGCAATTCCTTGCCAAGCTCAAGTTGCCGGTGGAAGACAATCATGCGCTGAAAGCTACATCTCTGACGTTCAGGGACGGTGGCCAGTACCGTTTTGAAATCCCAAGCGTGGAAGGCCCGCGCGTTTTCCGCGAAGTGCTGGACGCGGCCCAAGACCTGAACGTCCCGATCCATCGCGTCAGCCAGGGCAGCGGGATCATGCTGCTGACCAAAGCCGAAATTTCTGAAATGGCCCATATCGGCCACGACCAGCGCATTGAGGTCTGCCTGTTCGTCGGCCCGCGCGCTACTTTTGAAACCGGGGCCCAGACCGTGTCAACCGCCGGCAAGGTGATCGGGCTTCAGCACCGCGGCGCAGACCAACTGGTTTACGCTATTGAGGACGTCAAGCGCGCCTGTGACCTGGGCATCCGCAGCATTCTGCCTGCAGACCTCGGCCTGATCTGGGTTGTCAACGAGATGAAGAAGAAAGGAGAGTTACCGAAAAATCTGGTCATCAAGAGCTCGGTTACGTTGCCGGCTGCAAACCCCGCCACAGCACGGTTGTTCGAACAAGCCGGTGTTTCTACGTTGAACATTCCCACGGACCTTTCGCCCGCGCAGATTGGCGCCATTCGCCAGGCGGTCAGCATTCCGATTGACCTCTACATCGAGGTGCCGGACAACTTCGGCGGCTTCATCCGCTACTACGAGATGCCTAAAATCATCCAGGTGGCAGCTCCAAACTATTTCAAGTTCGGATTACGCAATGCTCCGGACATCTATCCTTCCGGCATTCACATTGAAGACCTGGCGTGCAGGATGGGACGCGAGCGCGTCCGCCGCGCGCGCATCGCCCTCGACCTGCTTGAGCAGCACGCCCCGGAGGCGAAGATGTCGCCGCTGGGTTCGAAAGACCTTGGTATCCCAGAGGTCTAAAGTAAGCTTTCGACATTTTAATCCCGGATGTTCGGCCCATTAGATATCCAACGGGCACACTTCCGTGAACTTGAACAATTTGTGCCTGCAAGCCTCCCATGAAGGGGGCATGCGCTCAAAGTATTCTGGACTTTGTCTGCAGATTTTGAACGCTTTAAGGAGGGGGTAAAATGATGCGTCTGAAGGCCTTCATCTACATATCTATTCTTTTGTCGCTGAATATGGCTGTCGTGGCCTTTGCACGACGCCAGAGCAACTCCAAATTGGGCAGCACCAAAAAGCAAAATCAGGAAGTTTTCGCGAATCTTAAATTCCGAAACCTTGGGCCTACCGTGGCTGGCGGACGCGTCAGCGCGATCGCAGGCATCCCGGGAAATCCCAACGTTTATTACGTGGGCGCCGCTGCCGGCGGCATATTCAAGACTGAAGATGGCGGAGTTGCCTGGAAAGCTATCTTCACACATGAGAGCACGGCATCCATTGGCGCCATAGCCATTGCCCCCTCAAATCCCAACTGGATCTGGGTTGGGACCGGAGAGGCAAACATACGCAATGATGTGATCGATGGCCACGGCGTTTATTTTTCGCCCGATGCAGGAAGCACCTGGGAGTTCATGGGACTGGCGGACGCCGGGCAAATTTCAAGCGTGATCGTGGACCCGCAGAATCCCGACATCGTATTCGTAGCTGCGATCGGAAATGCCTGGAAGCCAAATGAGGAACGCGGCGTATTTCGAACCACCGACGGAGGGAAAACCTGGAAACAGATCCTCTATGTTGACGACACAACCGCGGCGGCTGATCTGGTGATGCAGCCCGGCAATCCAAAGGTATTGTTCGCGGCAATGTGGCACGTTCGCCGCTATCCATGGACACTGGTAAACGGCGGCGACAGCAGCGGGATATACCGTTCGACAGACGACGGCGGTTCATGGAAGAAGCTCACCCGCGACCTGCCGCCAGAGCCATGGGGCAGATGCGCACTGGCCATCGCACCAAGCAATCCCAACCATATTTATGCCCTGATTGACGCGAAGGAAGGAATGCTGTGGGCGTCGGAGGACATGGGCAAGCACTGGAAGTCAATCAACGACAGCCATGACCTGGACGTTCGCCCGTTCTATTTCTCAAAGATGGTGGTTTCTCCCAATGATGAGAACAAAGTGTTCTTTCTTTCAATGAAACTGATGGAATCCGACGATGGAGGCAAGACGGCTCACTACGTGGATAAAGGGGTCCACGTTGACCATCATGCCCTCTGGATCGACCCCAAGGACCCGGATCGAATTGTTCAGGGGAATGACGGTGGCGTATTCCTTTCAATCGACGGTGGGAAAACGTGGCGATTCCTCAATAACCTCCCGATCGAACAGTTCTATCAGGTTGCCGTCGATCGCAGTGTTCCTTTCAATATATGCGGTGGGTTGCAAGACAATGGCGCGTGGTGCGGCCCCTCCAGCGACATGGGGCGCTCCGGTGTTAACGGATGGGAATGGCACACGGTGGTAGGAGGTGACGGCGAATACTCCGTTCCCGCGCCGACCGATCCCAACATTGTTTATTCCGATGCCCAGAACGGCTACATCAATCACTTGAACCTGAGAACGCACTTCCGGCGCTCCATCCGACCCTACCTCAAGACCGCGAACGATGAGCAACCCTCAAAGTTGAAATACCGATTCAACTGGACAGCGCCCATCGCCGTTTCACCCGTTGACGCAAAAGTGGTCTATCTGGGAGGCGACGTCGTCTTCAAGTCCGCAGATGCCGGGCTCCATTGGACCGTGATAAGTCCCGACCTCACTCGCAATGACAAAAGCAAACAAGTGATTGCGGGCGGACCCATCCGCCATGACATCAGCGGCGCTGAAAATTACGACACCATCCTGTCCATCACCATCGCCCCGACTGACCCGCAAGTGGTATGGGTTGGAACAGACGACGGTCTGGTCCAGGTGACACGGGACGACGGCAAAACCTGGACTAACGTAACTGCGCACATCCCAGGAGTGCCCGAGTGGGCACGCGTCGCCCAAATCGGAGTGTCGCCGTTCGATGCAGGAACCGCCTATGTGGCTTATGACGCCCACATGCTCGGCGACCCGCAGCCTTATGTTTACAAGACCACCGACTACGGCCAGTCCTGGACGAAAATCACGGACGGTCTGCCGGCAGGCTCTCCCGCTCACGTAGTGCGCGAAGACCCCAACATGCGTGGATTTCTCGTGCTGGGCACAGATACAGGTTTATATTATTCCCGCGATGATGGATCCCATTGGAACCCACTTGGTGCGGATTTCCCAACCGTCCCTGTGTTTGATCTGACATTCGTCAAGAATCCCCACGACCTCGTAGTAGCTACCCACGGTCGCGGCATTTTCGTTCTGGATGATATTCGGCCGTTGGAAGAACTCACTCCGGACATTCTCTCGAACAGCTTCCATCTATTCACTCCGGGGCCGGGCGCTCTGCTCTATCATTGGAACACAGACGAAGGCCAACCGACGGGATATCTCGCGCCCAACGCCCCCAGGGGGGTAGTCGTGGACTACTTGCTTAAATCTGCCATCAAGGTGACCAAGAAAGAAAAAGAGGAAAGCAAGACTCCGGTGAAAATCGTTGTTACCGATGCCAACGGAAAGGAAATAGCCACGATGTATGGGCCTTCGAAGGCCGGCATCAATCGATTTGTCTGGCCGATGAGATTCGACGGCCCCACCATACTTAAGTACGAAAAGCTGTCCTCTACTTCGCCAGAAACCACCGCGAATGGCCCCCAGGTTTCACCTGGTTCGTACAGCATTGCTGTAACCGTTGAGGGCCACACACAGACAGCAAAAACGACCGTGGCGCCAGATCCGGCCCATCACATTACTTTGGAGCAATTCCGTTCCTCCGCAGATGCAGCTCTCGAGGCACGGAATGAACTCAATGCCCTGAATGAAATGATCAACCGGATTGACGTCATGCAAAAGCAACTCTGTGATTTCAGCCAGCCAGCTGAGAGCGATAAGAATTTAAAATCAAAATACGCTCCGATCCTTCAACGGGCCACGGCGCTCCAAGCGAAATTGCGATCACTGAAGGCTAGTGTTTACAGGCCCGACATCCAACACTATGCCGAGGAAGACTCTCTCCATGAGCTTGAAGATTTCCATGCGCAACTGTCCGGCTTGGCTTCGAATCTTGCTTTCGCTTACCCATGCGCAATCTCCTTGTCTCTTTATAGGTCGCGAATGAGTGAGCTTCGAAGTGAACTGGAGCAGCATATCGCGGATTTCAACGAGATCCTCAAAACTCAGGTGGCTGAGTACAACAAAGCGGCGTACTCGTCAGGCGCTCCCACGCTGCTAACAGGGAATCCGATCAATGTGGCTGACCAGCACGCGGGCAATTGAGACCGCCTCAATGGTGAAGTTGCCGCTGCACCTCTGGCGTGCGTTGGCTGCTGCATTATGACGAATTGAAAGGTTGCTCAGATCGCCGAGCCGCGCTGCCCGCTTGGTGAGGGCGTAACATTGTCAAGGGCTTGTCAAATGAGCGGGAAACTCACCTCCACACAGAAACCCTTTTGCCCGGCATCCCGTATATGATGTTAGGCATAGACGAGGATGAAAAGGTTTCTTCCGCTTCCCAAGCCGGTATTGGCCGTGCTGGTGGGAATTTTCGCCGCCAGCGCGGTGCTTTACAGCGCGCTCTGGATGCACTCCATCCGGTGGCAAAGCGGAGTCGAACTCGGGCTTGATTTTAACTACATCGGGACACAACACGTAGAGCTTATCCGTAGTGTTGAACCAGGCGGCCCTGCGGATAAGGCGGGATTAAGGCCCGGCGACCGCATTACCGCCATCAACGGGAACCCCATTGAAGACCCCCACATGATTTATGATGTGTGGTCGCGCCAGAAGCCCGGCGACACCGTCGAACTCACTGTAATTCATCCCGGAGACTCTTTTCCGGTGGATATTCGAGCCACTTTCAGGGCTCGCCAGTCTTCATCCAAGGAAGCAGGCCTCACCGAACAATTAGGGCTGGAAATCCTCCACACTTATCCCCTCGTTTTCCTGATCGTTGGTCTGCCGGTCCTATTTCTTCGTTTGGAAGACCGCAATGCTTGGCTGCTGGCCTTTATGTTGGCCTGCTTCGCAGCAGCTCCGCCCTTCCCCAACATGTTCGCGGGCCTGAACAGGGAGCTTCGATTATTCGCCACCGCGTACCGCGCAATTTTCAGTACGTTCCTAGGTGCAGTGTTCTACTGCTTTTTCGCGCTGTTCCCTGCCCGGTCATTCCTGGACCGCCGCTTTCCGTGGCTAAAGTGGCTGGGACTGGCCGTTGGCATCACGTACGCCTTGCCGGGTTTGCGGATCGGAATATCTCATGCCCCCGGAATACTGGAAGGCCTGATCGGGAGGCATGCGTCCCACATCATTCGCCTGTTTTACAACTATGGTTTCACTGGTCTGGGTCTGGTCGCTCTTATCGGGAACGCGTTTACTGCGCCCACCCCAGAGGATCACCGCAAGCTCCGAGTCATTTTCTGGGGAACGCTTGTGGGAGTTGTTCCGATTTCTGCTCTGACTGCTTTCGGTGATTTCTTCCGCGTCCACCCGCCGGTTGCGCTGGGGTTATCACTGGTTTTGCTGCTCTTTCTTTTCCCTCTCTCGTTCGCCTATGCAGTCCTTAAGCATCGCGTCCTTGAGGTACCCGTTCTTCTCCGGCGTGGCGCGCGTTATTTGCTGGTTCTGCGCGGATTCACTATTCTGCTGGCTCTTGCCAGCATCGCCGTCACGGTAGTTTTTGCTTTTATTCTGGCACGCTACCTGGAACTTCTTGCCTTCGGCGGTATCCCCGGTGGGGTCGCGTTGGGCGCTGGCTTTGGAACAGTCATGCTTTGGGCCGGGATGGCAGTTCACAGGCGCGTGGGAGAAAAGATTGACCGTGCCTTTTTCCGTAGCTCCTACGACGCGCGCATGGTTCTGGAGAAACTGGTCGAAATCTCGCGTACTGCAACCAACCGCGATAAGCTTGCGGACCTGTTGCAACAGCATCTGGAGCAGGCTTTGCGTCCAAGCTCGCTCGTGATTTACCTGGAAACGGCTGCCGGCCGAATTGCTGCCATGCATGGCGACGTTACACCCTCTCTCGGCGTGTTGCCCGCAGAGGACCCGCTGCTGCGAGAACTGGTTCGTCGCGGACGCCCGTGGGATCTTTCGAACGAAGACGAGGAAAAGCTGCCGCACCCCTTCCTGCTGGCCCCCTTACTACCGGACTGCCTAGTTCCCATGGTCGCGCGCGACGGCCGGCTGGAGGGTCTACTGGTTCTTGGTTCACGCCTTTCGGAGGAGCCTTACTCCAGAGAGGATAAGCAACTACTTTCGTCGGTCGCTACGCAAGCGGGAATCGCTCTGGAAAGTATTCACCTAGGCGAAGAAATCGCCGAGCGCATTGAGGCCGAGCGCCGCGCCGCACAGGAAATGGAATTCGCGCGCCAGGTGCAGTCGCGACTCTTCCCCCAGAAATTTCCTGCGCTTCAGACGCTGGAATACGCTGGAGGGTGTGCCCAGGCCCGTCAGGTGGGTGGCGACTTTTACGACTTTCTGGAATTGCGGCCTGGCCGATTAGCACTGGTGTTGGCAGACATTGCCGGTAAGGGAGTATCCGGCGCCCTGTTGATGGCCAATCTGCAAGCCAACCTTCGCAGCCAGTACGCACTGGCGCTTGACGACATTCCCCAACTGCTCACTTCAGTGAACCGGTTGTTCTACGAAAATACCACTGACAACAGCTACGCCACCTTGTTTTTCGGGGATTACGATGATGCAACCCGCCGACTCCGCTACGTGAACTGCGGCCACCTGCCGCCACTGCTTCTGCGAAGCGGCGGGGCTTCCTCAACGCCGATAGTCGACCGGTTGGAAGCCACCTCAACGGTCCTCGGCCTTTTCCAGGACTGGAATTGCGCCGTTTCGGAAACCCGTATTGACCCCGGCGATACGCTGGTCCTCTACACTGACGGTGTTACCGAGGCGACGGGGCCAGGTGACGTTGAATTCGGCGACGCGCGGTTGCTTGAAACGGTCTGTGCGCATTGCAATATGTCAGTCCAGCCATTACTCGACTCCATTATTCAGGAAGTACAGCGCTTCAGCGGGCCGGATCAGGCTGACGACATCACGCTCGTAGTCGCCCGTGGCAGGGAATAACCGATATCAAGCAGCCCTGGTGGGCACTTGTAAAATCCCTACCAATCCACCCTTAACTCACTGCACCACCCGACTTTATTTGTGATAAACTTCAACCATGAAGCGCCTGTTAGCCACTACGGTGTTTCTGGTGGTTGCAGCATATCCTCTTGTCCTGAAGGGCCAATCTCTGTTTACAGCCGCCAGTTCTTCTGACCGTGGCACATGGATGCGACCGGAGCCATTTCCCGATGGCCTGTCCGGTTTTCGCGCCTTCGGAGGTTCGAGTACCGTCGCCTTCCCACCCTTCTTTGGGTATCCGGCAAACTTTCCGTTTACTTATTTCTATCCCAGCCTCTGGCCGCCGCTCGACGTGCAGTACCAGCAGGCTTCACGGATCGCCAATGGGGACGTTGAAGCCGAGGTCGATGCTCAGGAAGAAGAGTACCTTGCCAGCAAGGTTCGGGCTTTGACGGATGAGGTGGAATCGCTTCGCCAAGAAAGGGCTTATCGCCAATACGCGCAGACGACTGCCCCGCCCCCACCGGCGGAACCTCCACAGCACCGCGTGGCGAACGCAGATGCCGGTGCACACCAGAAATTTCCCGAAACCATTTTCATCTACCTTGACGGCCAGGAAATGGCTGTGCGCGACTACGCGATCCTTGGCGATATGCTATGGGTCTTTAATGGCCAGGTCGCTCACAAGTTTCCGCTGGCTGATTTTAATCTTGCCGCCAGCCGCAAAGTGAATGAACAACACGGCGTGGAATTTCCAGTGCCTGGCCGCCACTGAGGCCACGCCACACCTTGCCGCTCCCACCCAAACACTGCCTGAAGAGATCAGGGCTTGCGTTCTTGCGCCGATAACATCATAATCTGGCCTTTCCGGGTTGATCTGCCGCCCAAAATCAAAGGAGGAAGAAGATGTCATCGGAAGAACTGCAATCAAACCGTAATCTGTTGCCAAAACCATCACGCCGCACCTTTCTGAAAAGCGCAGCGGCTCTGGCCATGACTGGGCCCGCACTCGCCTGCGCGCCTCAAAGCGGTGTTCAACAAACCCAGCAACCAAAACCCTCGGGCAAGCCCCGCCTCCTCTACGTCGGAACGTACAGTTCACCTGAGGGGCCCGAAGGGAGTCCCGGGCACGGCCAAGGCATTTACCTTTTTGAGACGGACCCTGCAACCGGTGCGCTCACCCAGCGCGATCTATTTGCCAATCCCAGAAATCCCTCGTGGCTGGCCCTCAATCCTGCCAAAACGCACCTGTATTCCGGTGATGAAATCCACAAGTTTCAAGGCAAAGCGTCAGGCGCAGTCAGTTCCTACTCCATCGACAGCGCAACTGGACGCCTGACGTTGCTCAATACGGTCAGTTCTGAAGGCGATGGCCCCGCCTATATCAGCGTCCATCCTTCCGGCAAGTATGTTTTTGCGGCAAATTACGCCGGTGGAACGGTGGCTGTGATTCCCATCCTCGACAATGGCTCACTGGGGAAAGCCACCGATGTTCACAAGGACACGGGACCTCTTGGGCCGCTGCACGCCACCAGCGCACCGCCGGGAAGCTTCGCCATCAGCGGGCATGACGCGCCGCACGCGCACATGATTCACTCCGACCCCACGGGTAAGCGCGTCATTTCAACGGACCTGGGCATGGACAAGATCCTGGTGTGGAATTTTGACCAGGAAAAAGGCAAGCTGACTCCCAACGATCCTCATGAGGTTTCCGTACCGCCCGGCGACGGCCCACGGCATTTTGTTTTCCATCCGAACCGGCAGTGGTTCTACTGCATTCAAGAGGAGGGCTCGGCCATTGTCGCCTTCGACTACGACGACTCGGCCGGCAAGATGACGCAGAAACAAGTCATCTCGACGCTCCCGAAGGGCTGCGTCGGCACCAGCTTTGCTTCTGAAATCAGGATCTCGCCGGATGCAAAATTCATCTACGGAGCCAACCGATTACATGACTCCATCGCCTGGTTCTCCGTTGGCCAGGACGGCACTCTGACTGCTGCCGGGGAGGAATGGACGCGCGGCGATTATCCGCGCAGCATAACACTCGATCCGGCAGGTGACTATCTGTATTCCTGCAACCAGCGAGCCGATTGCGTCACCACCTACCGCATCAACAAGCAAACTGGCGCCCTCACTTTCACAGGCCAGTACACGCCCGTCGGGACACCGGCGAACATTACGTTTCTAACCTAAAAGCTATCACACTCATCCGACATCGAAGGGCCCCTGAGTGGGCCCTTCGGTCGGCTGCCGGCTCGTAATTGCGCGCGCCCCGCGGAACTGCTGGCTATGACTATTTCGTCTTCTTCCCTGGCCGGGTGAACTGGATAAACAGGCCCCCCATGACAATCATGAGTGCGCCCCACCAGACCGGCGGGTGGAGATTTGCCAGTTCAGTGGCCGGGGGATGGGACCATTCCGCAAGTCCGGTGACAAAAATTAGGATGCCGAATATGAAAAGCAAGATCCCGACAAAGAACCAGACGGGGATCATATGACGTTCCTCACTCATTCTGTTACTCCCCATTGCACAATTTCAGTATGATTCAGCCTTCAACGACGCCTCCGACAGGAGACTATCTGAAAATCCACTGTAAAATCAGAAACACGACAAAACAGACGCCCGCCCAAAAAACCGGCCGTTTGACGAGCGGCAGGTGGCCTTCGCTGGGAACATCGGTCAGGCCCATGACAAGGCCCTTCAGTTCGTTTTCAGGTCTTGGCATTGTCACCATCGTCACCAGCACGGACACAACGATGACAGCAACGAAGGCCCAAAGCGCTTGCCACATCTGTTGCGCCAGAGACTTTGCTCCGGCGTAGAAGCAGAACCAGGCCACACGCTCCGGATGGCCATGCATCAACACAAAAATGGAAATCGCTGTGGTAATGCCCGCCAGCAACCCGAAGAACCCCGCCTTCTTTGTAGCGCGCTTCCAGAGCATGCCAATGATAACGGTGCCGAACAGCGGCGCGATGAAAAAGCTGAACAATGCCTGGACGTAATCCATCAGGCTTCCAAAGTGGGTCACGATATATGCGGCCGCAATGCTGACCAGCAGCCCAATCATCGTGCACCAGCGCCCCATGGCGACATAATGTCGGTCGGTGGCATCTTTCTTGATGAAGGGGCGGTAGAGATCGTAAGTCCACACCGTGGCAAACGCGCTGATGTTGCCCGCCATGCCGGACATGAAGCCCGCGATCAGGGCCGTTATGCCCAGGCCCAGCAGGCCCGGGCCCAGATAGCGAGCCATCATCAGTGGCAGCACCTGGTCATACGTGTGCTGCCCGGCTGTTGCCATGTTGGCGGGATAGAGATGGTACGGCAGCACCGCGCGGCCAAGCAAACCAGGCAGAATCACGATGAATGGAACGGCCATTTTGAAGAAAGCGCCGATAATGGGCGCTGTCTTTGCTGCGCGAATATCTTTGGCCGCTATGACACGTTGCACCACAAGAAAATCTGTGGTCCAGTAGCCCATCGAGAGCACAGCGCCGAGTCCGAAAACGATAGCGATCCACTGCACGCCCATGGGGTTCTGTGCGGGGTTAACCATTGGCCCCCACATATGTGTGAAATCCTGCCCAGCAAATCTTTGATGGATTTTTGCCACCATCCCCGACCAGCCACCCGCCTGAATAAGGCCCAGGATTGGGATCAGCAGCGCCCCCAGCCAGATCAGGAAGAACTGGATCACCTCATTGAAGATCGCGGAGAAAAGGCCGCCCATCGCGACGTAGATGCCAACCGTCAGCGAGGAGGCCCAGATGCTGAAATGAATGTTCCAGCCCAGGATGACCTGCATTACGACCGCCATCGCATACATGTTGACGCCGGACATCAGGATGGTCATCACGGCAAAAGTGATGGCACTGAGTCCGCTTGTAGCGTGGCCATATCGCAATTCAAGATATCCCGGCACGGAATGCGTTTTGCAGATGTAATAAAAGGGCATCATGATGAGAGCTAGAAACAGCATGGCAGGAATCGCGCCCACCCAATACCAGTGCGCCGCCAGGATGCCGTACTGGTAGGCGTTCCCGGCCCAGCCCAGCAGTTCCAGCGATCCCAGGTTGGCGGAAATAAAGGCCAGCCCTGCCACCCATGCCGTCATCTCACGGCCGGCAACGAAAAAGTCCTCTCCCCGTTTTGCATAACCTTTCAGGTAGAAGCCAATGCCGAGGACCGCAGCAAAATAAATGATGATAATGGCCAGGTCCACCGGCTGCAGGCTGATCATTTTTCCCGTCACGGCCGCCGGGGCCACTACCAGACTGTAAAGTAATACGCCAGAAAGAATCATTGCTCACCCTTGACTTGAAGTTCTGTGAACGGCGAGGCCGCAACTTCAGCCTCCGCAGTGATACCGTCAGCAAATTCGGGGCTGCCGGCCTTTTGCTCTACTTCGGGACCCGCAGACGGGGCCAGCCGAATCCCTGATGGAAGAAAGCAAGATGTCACGTTCCCGCCCAATCTTCAAGTGGAAAGTGAAAGGCGTTTGCTGGAACGTCCACGCCCACCCGGTCCCGCGAGCAGGCCGAAATTCCCTTTGCGACAGCACCACTGCTTCTGTATGATCAGGCAGGGCGTTGCTAGGCACTGAACAAGCGTGGCTTATGAAGCGGTTTGAATTATTGCACACCCGCCGCGGCATGCGATCCCGTAAAACGCATTCCAACTGACAAGGGAGTTCAAATGGACCGTCGTGCCTTCAATCGGATGCTTGCCGGAGCGGGAATGGGCGCTCTTGCCGCACCATCCCTGCTGCCTGCCGCTGCCCCAGGAAGACAGGGCACAGCAGCCCTACCCGCCCCTTACAAGATTTCCATCATGCTGTGGACCGTTTTTCGCGACCTGCCCTTTGAGCAGCGCCTGGAAAAAGTTTCCGATGCCGGCTACCACGCCGTGGAACTTGTGCACGAGTTCAAAGATTGGACGGATGCTCACTACAGGCGCGTTAACCGCATCAAGCGCCGGCTCGGGGTCACTTTCGACACTACGGCCGGAATGAGTCACGGGGTGGGCAACCCGAAAGAGCGCGATGCCATGCTCAAGGACCTTCACGGAATGCTTACGGTCTGCGACAAGCTAGAATGCCCGCGTCTGATTGTCATGTCGGGCAATGTGGTGCCGGGAATGACGCGTGATGAGCAGCACCAGAGCTGTATCGATGGCTTGAAGCGCGCTGCAGAGATGGTAGAGGGAAAGAATATCACCATTCTGGTGGAGAACATCGACCCGGAAGAAAACCCCAGATATTTCCTGACCTCCGTGGCCGAAGGATTTGAAATCATGCGGGCCGTCAATCACCCGCAGGTGAAGTTTCTCTACGATTTCTACCACGAGCAAATCGCGGAAGGTAACCTGATCGAGAAGATGGAAAAGAATGTCGACCTGGTAGGACTTTTCCACATTGCCGATGTGCCTCACCGCCACCAGCCCGGCACCGGAGAAATCAATTACAACAATATTTACAGAAAAATGGCGGAACTGAAATATGACCGCTACGTGGCCATGGAGTTCATGCCGCTAGGTGATCCCATCAAAATCCTGCGCACAGCCCGCGAACAAGCCGAGCTCGTCGCAACAGCTTAGTGGGCGCAGTTGGGACGAGTCGGAAGAGGTCGCGCTTCTCGAAGCCGGGCAATCCGCACCCATTCTTGAGCAGCACAGCTGCAAGGTCCGCCCAAATCAGGCGAATGTGCACCTTTACTGGTAAAGGATAAAGCTCGGCCGGGGAGAAAGGCCCAGGACCTGTGCCGGCGTCATAAGTTGCCCGCCAATCTTCACATCATTCTTGTAAAAGAGCTTGAAGCCCGTAAACTGCACCGGCTGGCGAGCGATGTAAGCTTTATAAGTGGACGTCTTGAGAACAGGCGACCCAAACCCGTCCATATCCATTACAATTTGCACCTCAGGCAGCGGCTTGATGTCGCAATAGTCGGTGACCATGCGTTCGGTGAAGCGGTGGACGACAAGGATTTTCGGAGGCAAATGGTTTTCGCGAACAATCTTTGCCAGAAAGCGCGCGGCAAAGTTGATTTGAGCTGCGCTCATGGTTCCGACCCAGGCTCCAGGCTGTTTGCCAGTGGTCAGGGTAAATTCCGGATCGAGCGCCAATTCCACGTTCGGCCGTTTCAGGTAGGAGGCAAGGCGCGGCACTTCCACTTCTACGGTGCTCCAGCCGGGTTGAACGTCCAGGAACACCAGCCCTTTGACTCGGTCCGCCATCTGCAAGGCGCGTTCAATCTGCCCTTGTGGCATGCGCATCCGATACATTCCGTCCCGCCCTGGAGTTCCCTGTGCTGAGACAACAATGTAATCCACCGCCGGCACCACCGGTGTCGACGGATCAGATGCTTCCCACGCTTTTACCGTCGACTCCAGCCGGGCAAGCACCTCGTCAGGCGGATACTCACCCAAAATTCCCATACGCGTTGAATAAAAATTGCCGTAATACGCAACGACGCGCTTAAAGGGTAATATGGCGCCTGCCATGGGATAAGAGGCATGCGTTGGCCATGGTGGGGCCGGGCACGGTTTAAGCACAGCCTCCCTTGTTACAAATGCGACGGGTCGTGTTCTGGGAACAGTTTGAGGGGATTTCCCGCGGGGCTGCTTAATGAATTTCGCGCCAGCACCGGCCGGCAGACAATCAGTTGGCGGCGGAATGTTCGCCAGTTGGCGCATTTTCGCGTCGTAAGCCGTCCGGTTCAGCCGGGCCGCGGTTAGATGGTGTGCCGCCAGCGGGCGGCGAGTCAAGCCCCTCTTGCGGGGCAACGAGTTGCGCAACAAAAGCAGAGCGCCAATGCCGCAGAGGGCAAGAACGCATAAAACAATGCTAAATGTCTTCCCTTTCATCCATTACATTGTACACAGCTTCAGCTAAAACGCCATCAGCGCCCGCGACGCTGCCTAAATCCCAGGGTTCTTGAACTTGACTGGCGGGGCCACCCGTTCCGGGCCATTGGCCGCCTTCAGGAAATCGAAGTCGCAACCTTCATCCGCCTGTAGGATGTGGTCCAGGAACAGGCGTCCGTAGCCCCGCACGTAATGCGGCTCGGCGGGTTTCCAGGCTTTGAGTCGTTTTTTCGTTTCGGCCTGCGAGATCTTCAATTCCAGCCTTCTGCCCGGGACATCGAGCTCGATCCAGTCTCCGTCCTTCACTATTGCAAGGGGCCCACCGACTGCGGACTCGGGAGCAATGTGGACCACCATCGTGCCGTAACTGGTTCCGCTGATGCGTGCGTCGCTCAACCTCACAACATCGCGAACACCGGCCTTCAGCAGTTTCCGCGGAATCGGCAGGTGTCCCCACTCGGGCATTCCCGGAGCGCCTTTTGGCCCTGCGCCCTTCAGCACCAGAATGCTTGATTCGTCCACATCGAGTTTGTCATCGTCAATGCGTTTGATCAGGTCGAAGTTGTTTTCAAACACGACTGCCCGCCCCTTGTGTTTGGCAAAGTGGGGAGAGATGGCCGATTGCTTGATCACGGCGCCGTTTGGCGCGAGGTTCCCGGCCAAGATGACCGTGCCGCCCTCGGGCCGCAGAGGCTCGTCGAGTCCTTTAATCACTTCCCGGTTAAAGGTGGCCGCCTGCGCCAGATTTTCCGCAACAGACTTTCCGGTTACGGTCACGGCCTTGCTGTGCAACAGCGGCAGGATCTCCTTCATCAGGGCCGCGATTCCGCCCGCATAGCTGAAATCTTCCATCAGGTAACGCCCGGATGGCCGGACGTTTGCGACCACCGGCGTGCTGCGCGAAAGCTCATCGAATTTTCCCAATGGCAGGTCAAGACCCAGGCGCCCCGCAATCGCCACCAGGTGCACAATGGCATTGGTTGAGCCGCCGATGGCCATGTCCACGCGAATGGCGTTCTCGAGAGCCTGCCGTGTCATAATCCGCGAAGGCCGCAGGTCCTCATAAACCATTTCCACAATGCGCGCGCCGCTCTTCTCGGCAATCATGAGTCGGCGGGAATCAGACGCCGGGATGTCGGCTGAACCGGGCAGCATCATGCCCAGGGCTTCAGCGACGCATGCCATGGTGGACGCAGTCCCCATCACAGTGCAGTGGCCCGCGCTGCGCGAGACGCACGATTCCACTTCACACCAGGCCTCTTCGCTCAGCCGTCCGGCGCGAACCTCTTCCCAAAGCCTGCGAACGTCTGTCCCGGAACCCAGTTCCTGTCCGCGCCACATGCCGCGCAGCATCGGCCCGCCCGTTACCATGATGGCCGGGATGTCAGCGCTGGCCGCACCCATCAGTTGTGCGGGCGTCGTCTTGTCGCAGCCTGCCAGCAACACAACGCCATCCAACGGATAGGAAGTGATGCACTCTTCAACATCCATAGCCATCAGGTTGCGATAAAGCATGGTGGTGGGTTTCATCAACATCTCGCCCAGAGAAATGGTTGGGAACTCCAGCGGGAACCCACCCGCCGCCCAGACGCCGCGCTTCACGGCCTCTGCCACCTGGCGCAGGTGGGCGTTGCAGTTATTCAATTCACTCCATGAGTTACAAATTCCGATCACGGGCTTTTGCTGAAATACCCGCTCGCTAAAGCCTTCAGCGCGCAGCCACGCGCGGTGACCCACGCCCCATCTGTCATCCCCACTAAACCAGGCACTGCTGCGGAGTGTGCTGTAATCTCTTCTTGCGGTTTTCTTCATGTGTGGCTTCCCTTCCCGGTCGCACCGTGCAAGACAGTTGGTTACTGAGAGTTTCGAGGTTATCATGATACAGCAACAAACAATGTAGGAGAGTGCATTGAATACGGGCGCCGCCCGGTGCCGCCTTCTCAAGTGGATGCGGAGGACCAGAACGTGAACAGTGAAACTGCAAGAGGAAAGATGGGGAGAAGAAGATTTCTGGGGGCGGCGGCAGCAGCGGCCGGGATGGAAGCGCTCAGCCCGCTGTTGCTTGGCGCAGGCAAGCACGCTCCCAGCCCGTCCGTGCCAGGCGCAAAGCATACTTTCGGTGCGCAAGGTGAAAACTTTCTGCTGGACGGCATGCCTTTTCAAATCCTGTCCGGCGAGATGCACTACGCCCGCATACCGCGCGAGTACTGGCATGACCGTCTGAGAAAACTGAAGTCGATGGGGTTGAACACGGTTTCAACTTACATGTTCTGGAACTTTCATGAGCCGCAGCCGGGAAGCTTTAATTTCAGCGGACGGCACAACGCTGCGGCGTTCATCCGCACAGCGCAGGAAGAAGGTTTGTGGGTAATTCTGCGCCCCGGGCCATATAGTTGCGCCGAATGGGAGTTTGGCGGCTTTCCGGCATGGCTGCTTGCGACGCCTGGAATGCGGGTCCGCAGCAGCGATCCTCGTTTTCTCAGTGCTGCGCGCCGTTACATGCTGCACGTGGGCGCGGAGCTCGCACCCCTCCAGGTAACGCACGGGGGCCCCATCCTGATGGCGCAGGTTGAGAACGAGTACGGCTCATTCGGCAGCGACCACGCCTACATGGCCGCCATCCGCGACATGCTGCTCACTGCTGGCTTTGACTTGCCGCTCTTCACTGCTGACGGCCCTACACCGCGCATGCTTTCCGGAGGCACGCTGCCCGACGTTCTCTCGTTCATCAATTTCGGTTCGGACCCCGCCCGGCAGTTTGAAGCCTTTGCGCGTTTTCGTTCCAACGTCCCGCGCATGTGTGCGGAGTTCTATCCCGGCTGGTTCGACCACTGGGGCGAAATCCATCACCACGGAAACAATCAGAACCTGATGGAAGGCGTCGAGTGGATGCTGGCCAACGGCGTGTCGTTCAATCTCTACATGTTCCACGGAGGAACGTCCTTCGGTTACATGAATGGCGCAAATTTCGCCAAAGACTATCAGCCTGACGTCACCAGCTATGATTACGATGCTCCGCTCGACGAGGCCGGTCGCCCACGGCAGAAGTATTTTGATCTGCAAAAACTGATCAGGAAACGTTTGCCTGCGACGGTCATCCCCGCCTTGCCACCCGCACTGCCGATGATTCAGATTCCCCGCTTCGAGCTTCCTGAATCCGCGCGATTGGCTGACCTGCTTGGTGAGCCCGTCCGCTCAGACTTGCCACGGCCGATGGAATTCGTCGGACAATCTTACGGCTTTATTCTTTACCGCTGGTTTGTCGATCGACCCACCAAGGGCCGCCTAACCATCGGGCAGATGAGCGACTACGCCTTGATTTATCAGGGTGACAACAAGCTCGCGGAACTCGACCGGCGCTTCAAGCAAAATGCCGCCGACGTGGACCTGGCGCCGGGCCAACCGCTGGATATCCTGATCGAGAATATGGGCCGGATTAACTACGGTCCGCGCATGGTGGACGACCGCAAGGGCATTACAGGGGGTGTGACACTGAACCGCAAGGAATTAAGGGACTGGCAGATCTTTCCACTGCCGCTCAATAAGTTCGACGGGCTGCAATTCTCGTCAAAGCCAAAGCGCGGCCCGCGGTTTTATCGAGGCAGCTTCGAGATTGGCAACGTCGGTGACACCTTCCTCGACATGCGCGGCTGGGGCAAAGGACACGTCTGGGTCAACGGTCATCACCTGGGCCGCTTCTGGAAAATCGGACCCCAGCAGACTCTTTTCTGTCCGGCGCCATGGCTCACCAACGGCGTAAATCACATAATAGTACTCGAGCTTGAAACAAACGGCGGGCGCTCCATTCAGGGTCTCAAAGACCCCGTCTATGAAACTCTGGAAATTGACTAGCCGGCGTGCCGGCACGGCCAACGGCCCCCTGAGCAATCGAGGCGGCCGCCAGCCGATTTCGTTCACTCTGTGATAGAACTCACTTGATCACCGGAGTTGTCACGCGGTCGAGAAAATCGCGGTGGCTGTCACTCTCGGTCAGAGCAGGGAGGGCAGGCCCGATTTCCTTGTCCTTGCCGAATGCGGCTTCAAAGGCCGCGTCCACCTTGTCGAATGCAGCCGCATCGGGACCAGCGTACACCACGTCCACGAGTCCCGGAGCCGCGGTATGATAGTCCGCTGAATCGACGCTGTAGAAGATCACCGATCCCGCTGCTAATTCTTTCTCAAGCGCAGGAATAACTTTGGCCTTGACGATGTCCACAAATGCCTGACCCTGGCCCGGCTTCACCCGCCACATCGACCCGGACAGATACGCGCCGTCGAACTTTCCGGAGCGAAAGTTGTGGACTCTGCTCACCAGCAAGTGGTCCCAGTGTTTGGAAGCAGCCAGCACCGCGGGGCAGTCTCATCCGCTACCGCGTAGAATGCCGCCAGGGCCTTCAAAATGTTGCCCTCGGAGTTTGCCCAAAAGGAATCTGCGTGCGTGGGCTGCCTCTCGGTGTGAATCAAACTTACGAGCGTTCCGTAGGCGGAGATGGTCCCGTCGTTCAGCAGTTTGTTTTCAAGCGATGTATCCTGAGTATCGAGCTTCGCCATGTCCGCCCATTGCACCCGTGGAACGGCCCAGTCTGAAACGTAAACATACACCGGCGCCTTGCTTTCGCCTTGCGCCTTCAAGTGCACGCAGGCTGCCAGCACTCCCAGCACCAGCACACAGACTCCCCACAGAAATCGCTTTTGCATAGTGACTTCTCCTCTGCCTTTGCAAGATCTTAGGGGGCCCCTCCCCCTTGAAGTTTGAATCTCTCCCTGAGCTACGCGATGGAAGCAACAATACACTACTCTCACGGGCCGCGCATGCCGCAAAAGGCTGCACACCGGGGGAAGCCTGTCTTCGTGATTCGGGAGTTATCCATCCTGCACAGCGTTACCGCATCGAAAGATGCCTTCGCCAAGCGACAACATAGTAGACGAGATTGCCTGCACAAAACGTCACTGCTACGGTAACCAGTAGCGTCAGCGACACATTCGGATAAACCAGTGCATCCAGGTAGTGGACAAGGAAAGACCCGTGGTAGGCCGTGACGCCAGCCCGCTCTTCCAGCATTTGTTCCAGCACGGTCAACGGACAGGGCGGCCAAGTAACAACTTCAATATAAATGCTATAGGCCAGCGACCCGATGTGGAACCACTTCAGCCGTGGGTAACGGCGCACCACCAGAACCCCTCCCATCACCCAAAGGATGAAAAGCAGGTGAATCACCAGCACCACGCCAGCCAGTACGAGATCAATATTCATCTTCCCGCTATAAGAGTAGAATATTCGGAGCGGCGTTGCCTCAAAGCGAACGCCATTCCCCGCCTATACTGGCCCCTGCCGGTATACTCGTTTCGTCGCGATGTCATACTAACCGGCCCCCACAACAAAGGTGTATAGTGGACTTATCAAAAGCCGCCGGTGCCAGGCTGGATGGCGCGATGTAAGACCCCAGGGCATCTTGCGTCCATTTCAGGTTGCGCTGGGTTCGGCTGCCGCCGTGCGGCCTGCCCTCGCCGGGGTCCGATTTGCCACAATTGCCCTGCCCTACAGGAGGTTGACAATGAAACCCTTGCTCCTTCCCCCTTTTCGCTGGTTCTGCCTTGCCATGCTCCTGTTTCCAGCACTGGCGCTTGCCCAGCAGCTTAAGCCGGTTGATCTGCCAGTACCCCAAACCACCGGCGGTATGCCGCTGATGCAAGCTCTCAAGGCGCGCCATTCGACGCGCGAATTCAGCTCCAGAAAATTGCCGCTGCAAGTGCTCTCCAACCTGCTGTGGGCGGCTTTTGGGGTGAACCGTTCCGATTCCGGCAAGCGCACGGCTCCGTCAGCAATGAACTGGCAGGAAACTGATATCTACGTCGCAACCGCGGACGGGCTCTATGTGTATGACGCGAAGGCCAATAGGTTGAACCCGGTGCTTGCCGAAGATGTGCGGGCAGCCACCGGGACGCAGCCTTACGTGGGTGAAGCTCCGGTGAATCTGGTCTACGTTGCCGACCTGGCCAAAGTCAGGCATGCCGGCTCTGAGGAAATGGCTTTTTACACCAGCGCTGACACCGGCCTGATCGCGCAGAACGTATATCTCTTTTGCGCTTCGGAAGGATTGGGAGTGGTGGTACGCGGCAGTATCAACAGACCGGCTCTGGCAAAAATAATGAAACTCCGCCCGGACCAGAGAATCACGCTGGCCCAGACAGTGGGCTTCCCTAGGTAATTGCCCATCCCCGATCAGCACTCGTTGCATGTTGCGCGGTTCCGGTAACCAATTCCCGCGATTATGGAAATCTAAGAGCTGCAAACCAAGCCAAAGGCGGGCGATGCCGTGCGCGTGTGGACCAAGCAGCAATCCGGGTTTTATTACTGTGAGGGTGGTACGCTATTCGGCGACAAGCCGGGAGAAATGATGACGCAGGGCGAAGCGCTGATGACAGGTTATCGGCCTGCCGACGGCACCTGCTGCCAGAACGCCCAGCGGCTTGTAGCCTCGGCCGATAAACCACCCACCGCCTCCCAACCGCCCGGCGCTACAGATGGTTGCCCGACTGCAGGGGGATCATCCGCTCCGGGTAGTGGCAGCGTGAGCGTTTGGGCAATTCAGGATGCGGGTCTTTATTTCTGTCGCGGCGATATCCTGTTCGGGAGCAGGCCGGGAAAGTTGGTGATGCAATCCGAGGCCGTGTCGGCAGCTTATATACCCTCTGTCGGGACATACACTTATGTCCAATCCAGACCAGTCTTCTGCCGGCAGTCAGTCCATCAACGCCCAGCCGCCGCCGGCCAGCAACAATGCAGCCATACTTGCAGGACAGCCTCTTGCAATGGGTTCCACGAAGCCGCCTGAAGTGGCGAAGGCGGACCTGCGTGTAAGCGTTTGGGTGAAAAAAGAATTTGCCTTTTACTATTGTCAAAACAACGTCCTGTTCGGCAACAAGCCTGGGCAACTGATGACTCAAACTGACGCCCTGGCGGCAGGGTACCAGCCCTCAGACGGGCTCTGCACAAATAGAAAAACGACCCGTACGTCCGCCGAAGTGTTCTCGTCTGGTGCGCTCCCAGTCGCCAAATAGGGCGGGGGCCCTCGCGACACGCATAGCGGCTGCCGGCTACGCAACAGACCACCTCCCTGTTGGGTGCGTCCCCCGCCCTTGATGTATCCACGGGTTATTCCGGCTTCGTCAATGCCTCAATATCTTTAGCAGGCTGATGAAAAATGGGCCTACTTCGAAAAAATCGATTGCTGGAGCAGCGATTTTGTGCGATCGGGCAGGTTGCTGCTTTATTTCCTGCGGTCCTT
>JAJYLL010000136.1 GCA_021787735.1 Acidobacteriota bacterium
CTTAGCTACGGTCAAGGCCGCCTGCCGGTAGCGATTGCCCCGCTCCTCGCGCTGCCGCACACGCTCGAGGTAATGGCCCAGCCGCCAGAGTCCCTGCGCGGCAATCGAAGCCGCAGAACTGTCCACCGGTTCGAAATCGTTAAAGGGATCGCTCGACCGCGAAAGATAATCGCCGAGTTTCGCGAGTCCCGGCGCGCCCGTGTCCCAGTAGGGAATGCCGTCAGTCGGCGTCTGCTCAAGATAAAAGTCCGCAGTTGCTTCCGCGGCGCGGAGCATCATGGCCTCAATGTTTTCGAGTCCACCAAGGCCGCCAAATTCTTCCGCGGCCAACGTGCGGATGAACTCCAGTTGCTCCGCAAAGCCCAGAATGGCCCACGCCAGGCCGCGTGTCCAGGTGGTGAACGGCGAATAGCCCTGCTGAACGTTGGGGCAGCGATAGCTACCATCTTTTGCATTGAACAACGACTCATGGGCCACACGTCCGCGCACGTCGTAGCCGTCGCGGCCCTCGCCGTAGTAAACCGAATACCGGGCGGTGGCCTCGGCGTGCCGGACCAGGCGTTCAAGCAAAGAGACTTTGCGGTCGGATTCCTCATGCAGCGCAAAGCCAAGTTGGTGGGCAACGGCCAGCGACCGCAGCGAGCGAATCGTATCTATAAACAGAGAGTGCGCGCCGTTGAACGAGTAAATGTACCCGCCGCCGTCCGAGGTGCGCGACCAGCGGGCCGCCTGCACCGCCCCGCTGACTTTCAGCGCCAGCCTGTAGTAATCGCGCTCCGGCTGAGTCGCGAGGATTTTGCCCTCGCAGGCAAGCCGGGCCAGATTACCAAAGGTGCTGACCACGTTGAATCCGTGATCGTGAACGCCGGTGTGCGTCGTGTAACCTTCCATCCACTTCCGCGTTCCCTCGCGCCCGCATTCGAGGAACCACGCCTCGCCCGTGGCGTCAAACTGCAGCAGCGCCGATCCGTATTGGAAACCTCGCGTCCAGTCGGTCCAATCGCGCGGCTGGTAGCGCCCCTTGACTGTTACGACGGGCGGCCCGCTGGCCGGGTCCCACGATTTCTCAATGGCGCGAATCTTCGCCGCCGACAATTCAAACAGCCGCTCCAGTTTTGGGCGAAGTTTAGCAGAAGAAAGTTCGAAATCGATTTGGATCATTGTAAATCACATCGTTTACAATCGGCGAAGGTGGAAACCTCCGTCCACGTTGATCACTTCGCCGGTCGAGAAAGGATAAGCGCCCTGAGCGATGGCCGCAGCTGCGCGACCCACGTCTTCCGGGGTTCCCCAGCGGGCAATCGGCGTCAGTCCCTCCGCAATCATGCGGTCGTATTTCTCTTTCACGACAGTTGTCATGTCAGTTGCGACGATGCCTGGCCGCACTTCATAAACATTGATGCCGTATTCCGCCAGGCGCACAGCAAACAGTTGCGTAGCCATCGACAATCCGGCTTTGCTCACACAGTAGTCCCCGCGATTGACACTCGCCGCATAGGCCGAAAGCGAAGAGATGTTAATGACCTTGGGTTTTGCGCGGCCGGCGGACAGACTTGGAAGCTTCGAGATCCATTGGTTCGCAACGGCCTGGGTCAGAAAATATGGTCCCTTCAGGTTGATGGCGATCAGGCGGTCAAAGCTCTCTTCCGTGGCTTCCAGCAGGTCGGCGCGCACTTCTGGAGCAACGCCCGCGTTGTTGACCAGCACATCAATCCAACCCGGACCGCGCTCGATGAAATCCATCAGGCGGGCGCGGCCCTGCGGGGAAGAAATATCGGCCTGGACGGTTTCGAACCTGGCTTTTGTCGCGTCCGGAGCTGCTTCCATACACAGTCGCTTGCATTCTTCCGCGGCTTCGGAATTCGCCGTGTAATTGATCGCCACGCCAAAACCCGCGCGCGCCAGGCTGAGACAAATTCCCCGTCCAATGCCGCGCGAACCGCCTGTCACCAAAGCTGTCGGTTGATCCGGAAACATGCCCTAAGACTATACCGGAGGAAATCGCCTGGATTGCAAAAATTGTGCCTGCTGCAAAGGAAACCTTGTGCAGACAATGCATCCGGTAGACCTAACGCCATGATTGCAGTAGTATTCGGACGTTCTGCAGAATCGACCACTATTTTGGGGAGAAGGAAGCTGTCATGAAAACCATAACCGCGAAGTCTGTGTCTACATGCAACCGGGAGTCTGATACTGCCGTGTTGATAATGCTCGCTGCGGTCATAGGGAGGAAGTCATCTTGTCAATGATCCGTTCCGTTGCGAAGCGTAGGTCAATGAAAAAGGTCCTAATCGTCTTAGCAGCCTCCATCTGCTTCTTCACGGTGGGTGGGGGCGTGTACATTGATGTCCATTATTCCGCTGTGATGCCGGGATCGCCGCAACCCTCAACTGGCAGGATCTATCGAATGGTGGTCAACCATGGATACGTTGTTTACGTCAATAAGCGTGAGCTCGAATGGGCTGATTTCTTTGAAAAATTGACCGACATTTGTGGTGTCGGCGCCCTACTGTTCGTTCTAGTTGGCGCTTGCCTGGGATGGTTTAAGAAGGGGTCCCGGTGGGGGCTGTCCGGTTTTTCGGGGGAAGGCTCGGAAGAGCACAAGGAGATAACTGAAGCCCACAACGCTGGCGGTCAATCGGCTGACGAGAGGCGTTGATGAATTTTTCGCTCGGACGGATTCGGCGGGAACCACCTTCCCGCTGACCGATGCACTGGGCAGCACGATTGCAGTAGTATTCGGACGTTCTTCAAAGCCGGTAAGTATTTTCGGGGGACACAAACTGAAATGAATACCCAAGCCATCCAATCAAAATCTTTCCGGAACAGATCGCACGCCAAACGCGAGCTATTGTTCCTCGCTGTGCTGTTCTTCCTTGTCGCGGGAACCCTTCAAAGTCGATCGTTACCTGCAACGCCGTCCGAGCCCGCAAAACCAATTTCTTTGAATCCTGAAAATCCGCACTATTTTCTTTTTCGGGGCCGGCCCGCGGTGCTGATTACTTCAACAGAGCACTATGGCGCAGTGATGAATATGGATTTCTATTACCCGCTTTACCTGAACAAACTCCAGGCACATGGATTCAATCTTACTCGACTTTTTTCCGGCATCTATGTTGAAGATTTCGCCGCATTCAATATTGCCAGAAACACGCTGGCGCCGGCCCCGCTGCGGTTTATCTGTCCCTGGGCAAGAAGCACCCAACCAGGTTACGCAGGGGGCGGCAATAAGTTCGATCTCCACACCTGGGACCCGGCGTACTTCCACCGCTTGAGAGATTTTGTGGCGCAGGCCGGCAAGCGCGGCATTGTTGTGGAGGTGGTGCTGTTTTGCCCCTATTACGGTGATTCCCAGTGGGACCTCAGCCCGGTCAAGGCAAGCAACAACATCCAGGGCATCGGCGACATACCACGAACAAAAGTGCTGACGCTCGACAACGGCCCGCTGCTCGCAATTCAAGACGCCATGGTCCGCAAGATCGTTACGGAACTTCGTGACTTTGACAACGTCTACTACGAAATCTGCAACGAGCCTTACTTCGGCGGCGTGACCATCGCCTGGCAAAACCACATTGCCGAAACCATAAAGAGCACGGAGGCAGCGTTCCCTGCGCAACACCTGATCGCGCAGAACATTTCAAACGGCTCCAAAAAGATTGAAGATCCCAATCAATCCGTTTCCATTTTCAATTTCCACTATTCGCGGCCGCCGGAGAGCGTGGCCATGAACTTCGGACTGAATCGCGCAATCTCAGACGACGAAACAGGTTTTCGCGGCACAGGGGACAGCGCCTACCGGCGGGAAGGCTGGGACTTTATTCTTGCGGGCGGCGCCGTGTACGACAATCTCGACTATTCTTTCACGGTAGGACATGAGGACGGGACATTCAGATTTCCGTCAACGCAACCGGGTGGCGGCGGCCACGCATTGCAGACCCAGCTATCGATTCTGAAGAAATTCATCGAGACATTCGATTTCGTCCACATGCATCCGGACAACTCAGATATCAAGGCCGTAGGGAACGCAGCCAAAATTTACACGCTGGCCCAGCCCGGCAAGGCTTACGCAGTGTATGTTGACGGCGGTGGCCCGCGAACGACTCTCCTGTGCAATGTTCCGGCGGGGCGTTATCACGCTGAATGGATCAATACGCTCACGGGCGCAGTCGATAAAGCAGAAGATGTCAGCCACGCCGGCGGCGTGCTCACTCTCGCCTCGCCTGCGTATTCGGAAGACATTGCGCTTCGACTGGTGCAGGAGTGAATTTGAATGAGTCGTCAAGGAAGCCCGTCTGTAAGCTATCGTGCCATCCAGCCACCGTCCACGGTGAAGATAGAACCGCTCACGTAATCGGAAGCAGGGGATGCAAGGAATACCGCCATGCCTTGAAGGTCTTCGGGATCACCCCATCTTCCGGCGGGGATGCGTTCGAGGATGGCCTTGTTGCGGACGGGATCGTTCCTAAGCGCGACCGTGTTGTCCGTGCTGATGTAGCCAGGAGCAATCGCGTTCACCTGAACTCCCTTGCCGGCCCATTCATTAGCCAGGGCCTTGGTCAACTGGCCGATTCCCCCTTTGCTTGCCGCGTAGCCGGGGACCAGAATGCCTCCCTGAAAGGTCAGCAGCGAAGCCGTGAAGATGATCTTGCCTTCCCCTCTCGCAACCATTCCCTTGCCAATCCCGCGAGTCAGAATAAACTGCGAGTTCAGGTTCACTTCCATCAGCGTGTCCCAATAATCATCGGGATATTCGGTAGCAGGTTTGCGAAGGATCGTCCCGGCATTATTGACGAGAACGTCGATGACAGGAAAATCGTTGGCCAGTTGTTCGCTCAGCCGGTAAAGAGACTTCCGGTCTGCAAAGTCGCAGGCGTAACCTTTGAACATTCTCCCACGGGCGAGGACTTCCTTTTCAATCTCGCTTCCGGAAGATTCCATGGAGCGGCTGACGCCAACGATGTCCGCTCCAGCTTCGGCAAGGCCAAGAGCAATCGCTTTGCCGATGCCGCGCCGGCATCCGGTCACCAGCGCCGTCTTTCCGTCCAGTTTGAATCGGTCAAGAATAGCCATTGTTGCTTGTCCCAACTGGGTAATTGCAGAGTAGGCCGCGGGTGTGCTTTTAGCACGAGATTTTTCCCTGGCGGTCAACCGGAAGACCTTGGAAGCACCTTGCCGGTTCGATTGCGATGCCAGGCCACCGGCATTGATACTAAATCAGTAGCAGGCACTGAAGCCCGGTCACAAAACAGCTTAAGCTTCAGGAGACGATGCAGCGCGGGGCACCTGATAACCGCACCACGGATCGGTGGCCAGATAGTCGCCGGTCAGGGCGTAGGCCCGCGACCGCGAGCCGCCGCAAATGGAGCGAAATTCGCACTGGCGGCAGCGGCCGTGCAGAGCGTCGGGGTCCCGCAGTTCTCGCATCAGCGGAGAGTTCCTGTAGATTTCAATGATGCTTTGCTCTCGCACGTTGCCTGCCGAAACCGGCAGGAATCCGCTCGGATAAACTTCGCCCAGATGAGATACAAAGACAAAACCCTTGCCGGCATTCACTCCATGGGGAGCAAACCCGATGGTGTGCCCCGGACCTTCAGACCGTCGAAGCATCTCAGGCATCGACACCATGCCGCGGGGACCCGGATGTCCCTGCTTGGGATGAGTTTCCTGTCCTTGTGGTTCGTGCTGTGCCACGTACCGGCGATAGTGTGGCGCCTCAGTGACCTTCAGAATAAAATGCGATCTCTTCTGGACTTCATAAAGGATGGCAAACAATTCTTCGCACCGCCGCGCTTCGATTCCGTCAAGCTCTTCTCCACGGCCCACAGGAACCAGGAAAAACACTTCCCAGAAAACCGCTCCAAGGCGCTCAACCAGTTCAGCCATTTCAGAGAGATAGGGCGCCGAACCGGCCCAGAGAGTGGTGTTGATCTGCAAGGGAAGACCGCATTGCCGCGCCCATTCCGCTGCCGCCAGCGTTTTGTCAAAGGCCCCTTTTACCAGGCGGAACCCGTCATGGAGGTCAGCTTGCGGATAGTCAAGGCTCAACGCCATCTGGTCGAGTCCGGCCTGCTTCAGATCACGGACAAGTTCCGACGAAAGGGTATGAGTCGCGGCTGGTACCGTGCCCATGCGGAGGCCAAGCCTCTTTCCTTCACGGACCAGGTCCAGCAGGTCGGGGCGTTTGGCCGGATCACCGCCGCTCAGGATGAAGACCGGAGTGCCCATCTGGGCAACATCAGCCAGGAGCTTGAATCCTTCTTCGGTCGAAAGTTCTTCGGGATGGCGCAAAGGCTGGGCCGACGCGCGACAGTGCATGCAGGCAAGGTCACAGGCTTGGGTCGTTTCCCAGATCACAAGAAAAGGAGCGACGGAAAAATCAGTAAAAGGCTTCATGGTAATTCAATCTTACCAGATCAGCAGCCTCGGAGCGGTGCAGTCTGATAAACATATGCGTGCACCGACTTCGAATGAAGCAGGCCATGATAGAGCGTCCATGAAGCTCGTGACGGTTGGTGTGTGGCATCGTATCTGGCTGATTAAGAATTGAGTCCAAGCCTGACCTGACTGCGAGTTTTAATTTGCCGGCAGCTTGCAAAGATAGAAGCAACCCAACTGTGCCTGAAAGGAGGAACCAAGCCAACATTCTCGCCGACAACAGTTCAAAGAAGAGGAATCACTACGGCAACTCAAGTTCAGGTCAAGGACCCCATATGCTCCCAATTGCGCGGCCTCGGCAAGTTGTCCATATGTTAGACTGATGGGAAATAGGTTGTCGGATAAACGGGCCTGTAGCTCAGAAGGATAGAGCAACGGTTTCCTAAACCGTGGGTCGGGGGTTCGAATCCCTCCAGGCCTACCATTATTTTCAATAACTTAACCCATTCGCGCCCCCCTTCCTGGCTGTCTTGGCTACCTTTCTGGCTACTTTAAGCGAAACTGCTGGGTTCTCCGGTTGCTTTTGAGCCGCCCTTTGGAACCTCTGCCAGATCGCTCTAGAAGCTGCCCGCTGCGCCTCGTCTCCGTAGTGTGTGTAGATCATATTCACACGTTCGTCGACGTGCCCGAGACGGTCCATCCGCGTCTTCACATCCACGCCTTCATCCAGCATGATGCTGTTGTTCAGATGCCGGAGTGCGTGCCAGCGAATCCACGGCATGCCCAACTTCTCGGCCAACGGCCTGATGTACCGCCGCATGAACCAGCCCATTGCCATCGGCCGGCCCCGCCTGCCGGGAAACAACCAGTCCTGAGGCTGAGCGTCCGGAAAGTTCTCCTCCTTACACTCACGCAGGATTTCCATCTGCTCATCTGTCAACAGAATTTTCCGGTACCCCTTCTTGGTCTTGGGCGGATTACTTTGCCCCTGCCAAATGGATTCCCGGATGAAAATCGCACCCTCTTCCCAGTCAATCGATGCCAAGCGCAGGCCGCGCACTTCTCCACAACGATTCCCCAGCCACAATGCAGCCTGCCAAGCCGTCTTATGAACCGGTTTATTAAGTCCGTCCAGGAGGGCCATTGCTTCCTGCGGTGTGGGCATAAGGTAATCTTGTTCGGGCCCTCTGAGAGGCAGCTTGATCAGACGGGCGGGATTGTGCGTCAAGCCGGCTCCCAGTCGAATAGCCGAAGTCAGGACACTGGACAGAGTGGTTCGGTAATTGGCCGCCGTGTTATGGACGCTGGTGATACTGTCGAGGTGCAACTGCAGTTCCGCGGTTCCAAGAGTGTTCATGAGACGTCCCCCGAAGAGCGGTAACCAGATTCTCTTCATGTGCGATTTCATGTCCCGTTGTGTACTGGACCTCTTGCTCTTTAACTCAGACTTCAGTTCGTCTTTCTCTTCGTCATAGAAGTGGCGCTTCCAGAAACCAGCCAGTATTTCTGAATTTCCCGCCACCTCCCTGGTTACGTTCTTCTTCCTAATGAATTCCCGCATCCGTTTCCGGGCTTCGCTTTTAGTAAGGTCTTTCACGCGGCCCAGCACATGGGAGGGCCGGTGCTTACCTTCCGTCCACTGCACGTACCAACTGCCGCCCTTGATGCGGAGACTTCCACTTCGATCCCGGCGTCGAGTCATTTTCAATCCTCCTCGAGCCGCCGAGTCCAACACCGTAACATTATTGTTTTCTCCGACCCGCTGCAAGTAATTGTCAACAATCGCTGGGTCGAACCGGATGTCTCCGGAGGGTAACCTCCTGTGAGGGATATATTGGGGATGCCTTGGCTTTAGCCGTCTATAAATGTAACTCGTGGAACAATTCAACTTTGCTGCGAGCTGTTGAACCGTCAGAAACGGGCTTTCGACTTCGGGCATTTCGGTAAACCTTTTCCGCGGCCCTAGGGCTGCAATGGTGGTTTACCGGTCGCTGTGTGGGGGCATTTAGCCCGGAAGTCGTTGCCTCTCGGCCGACGCAGTTACCGGCGAGCAGAATCGATATATTCCCCTGCTCACTCCTTAATTAGTAAAGGCGTTGATGGCGATTTCATGTGAAGACATAGAAATTTATATTTCTTTTATTTACAGTATGATAGGTAAGTAATACAATGCGATAATGATACTTTAACAATCATTCACCGGATATATATGCACTTTACAAAGCAGACAGAATGCCCTACCCTAAGGCCATGAAAAGCCGAGAATACTTGCCGGCGAAGTACCGGGACGAAGATGCGGCCAGAAAGCACTTCGAAAAGGCCCGGTGGCCGGACGGACCAATCTGTCCTCACTGCGGTGGCAAGAAGTCGGCCACCAGGCTCGAGCCACGTCCGGGATCCAAACGCCCCGTTCGCAGGGGCGTCTGGCAGTGCAATGGATGTCGAAGGCAGTTTACGGTAACCGTTGGCACGATCTTCCAGGACTCGCGTATTCCGTTGCACAAGTGGCTCCTGGCTATTCATTTGATGGTATCGTTCAGCAATGGCATCAGCGCGTACGGCTTGCAGCGTGAACTTGAGCTGGGAAGTTATCATACGGCGCTGTTCATGGTGCGCCGCATTCGGTGGGCGCTGAAACAGCAGCCCATCAGGCAAGAAATAGGGTGGCGGCGGAAGGGGATCAATGTCCCTGAATCGCTGCGATCGGCCCTGGCCGCAGAGGTCTGAAACATATTAAGCTCCGGCAAAGAAATAACCGAACCGGACTTTTAAGGATAGTGATGCCTGGGTAGGAGCGACAATGCTTCCGGTGTTTTATCCTGATTCGAGGAGAGTTGGTAAAACATCAGTAAAGAAGCATCAAGGCAAACTCCACATTCAGCTTCCGGAAGATGACGCGCTTCGTCTGCTTCTAAAGGTGAAGCCGACTGCAGACATGCCACGCCAGCTATCGAAACCACAAAGAGCCGGAACAGCCAAAGCTGCGGACAGGGCGAGTCAGGCTGGAGAGGTAGAACACCGAGGGACGATCAGGGGGAACCGTTAAAGCAAGGCCTCCAGCAGGAGACGGGTCTTTCAAATTGCATGGGCCAACTAAGCGCTGCTGAATAATCCGGTTGCCTGGAGTGATACTCGAAACCGATGCTCACTAGCCGTTTGGATAAGATACTCAAGCCGTTGCGGGGAACCTTTGACCAGGACGATCAGATTCCGAAATTCCTTGAGCTCATGCGCTGGCCCGGAGGTCTCAAATGCCCTTATTGCCCTTCATCCAAGGTCACCAGGCTGCAAAAACCCAGGAGAAAGCCTGAAGGACGATACCTGTATTACTGCCGTGCATGTCGGCGCCAGTTCACGGTGACGACAAAAACAGCCCTCGATCATACACACGTTCCGATGGCCAAGTGGCTGGATGCCATCGCTATGATCAGGAAACGGGGCGGACGCTGACCGCCAGTTACAGCTACGACGCGGCGTCAAACCGCACAGGCTTTACCGATCCCGAGGGAGGAGCCAGCAGCTACGGCTACGATTCCGACAACCGCCTGACCAGCGTGGCAAGCGCCACATCGGGCAGCTTCTCGTTCGGTTACGATGGCCTGAGCCGCCGGACCTCGCTCACGCGGCCCAACGGAGTCAATGCGAACTACACCTACGACAGCCTGTCCCGCCTGCTGAGCGTGCTGGACCAGTCACGGAAAGGGACGCTCGATGGCGCGGCTTATACCTACGATCCTGCAGGGAACAGGCTCTCGCGGCAGGATTACCAGACGGGCACAATGTCCAATTTCACTTACGATGCCATCTATCAGCTTTTGCAGGTTACTCAGTCCGCCCAAACCACGGAAACCTACAGCTACGACGACGTGGGCAACCGGCTGAGTTCGCTGGGTGTTTCGCCGTACAGTTACGACAACTCGAACGAGCTGAATTCACAGCCCGGCGTTACCTACCGCTACGACGCCAACGGTAACCTCACCAGCAAGACGGATTCGACCGGGACAACGAGCTATTCCTGGGACGTTGA
>JAJYLL010000137.1 GCA_021787735.1 Acidobacteriota bacterium
CAGCCGGCCTCATCAACCATCGACTCGATCGTGCGTCTCGATCCGGCGATTGACGCCATCATTCCTCAGGGAGCCAAAGTCGAGAAGATTGCCACGGGATACGAATGGACGGAAGGCCCCGTCTGGTCGCACAGCGGCGACCTCTACTTTGCCGCCATCCATCACAACAGCATCATTGAATGGGTTCCCGGCAAGGGAGTTTCGGTTTTTCTGCACCCGAGCGGCTACCAGGGAGCCAAAAAGTATCCTGGGCCGGAGCCCGGCTCGAACGGCATGACGCTCGACAAAGAGGGCCGGCTGACCGTTGCGGGCCACGCGCGGCGAGAAATCTTTCGTCTGGAATCGCTCGAGCCCGGCGCAAAGCTGACCGTGCTCTGCGACCGCTACCAGGGCAAGCGCCTGAACAGCCCCAATGACCTGGTCTACAAATCCGATGGCTCGCTCTACTTCACTGATCCGCCCTACGGCTTGCCGACTCAGGGTGATAAGGATCCCCTCAAGGAATTGCCGTTCAACGGCGTTTACCGGCTGCCCAACGCAACCTCGCACAAACCGGGGGCGCCGCCCGACAACAGCCATCTTCAGCTTGTGATCAAAGACCTCACCCGGCCCAACGGCATCGCCTTTTCACCCGACGAAAAGTATCTCTACATCGGCGTCTCCGACCCGCAGAACCCGGTCTGGATGCGCTACGGTGTCAAGCCCAACGGCATGGTGGATAACGGAGAGGTTTTCTGCAAGGCCGATTCCAGCGAAGGCCCGGGCGGGCCGGATGGCATCAAGGTGGACGTAAATGGAAATCTTTACGGCGCCGGCCCCGGAGGCGTCTGGATCATTTCACCGGAAGGCAAACATATCGGCACCATCAGGATTCCCGAAAGAGTGGCCAATTGCGCCTGGGGCGGCCCGGACTTCAAGACGCTTTACGTCACCGCCAGCACCAGCGTCTATAGCATTAACCTGAGCATCGAGGGCGTGCGGCCGTAGCGAAAACGCAGGAAGGACATCTCGACTCATGACCATCAAGATTTTGAGGGCGGGCGGACGCCTGCTCACCATAGCTGTTCTGTCCATGCTGGCCGCGGTTCCGCTGGCGGCGCAGCAACTCAAATTCGCCTCGCTAGGCAACTTCAAAGTGGAAAACGGGCAAACCATTCGTGACCTGAAAATCGGTTACCGCACCATTGGAACGTTGAATCCGCAAAAGTCCAACGTGGTTGTTTTCCCCACCTGGTTCACGGGAACCACAGCGCAGTTGGTCAATCTGGTTGGTCCAGGCAAGCTGGTGGACAGCTCTAAATACTATGTAATCCTGGTGGACGCGCTCGGCGACGGAGTAACGTCCTCGCCCTCGAACAGCAAAGCTCAGCCGCGCATGCAGTTCCCCAAATTCAACATTCGCGACATGGTGAAGTCGCAGCACGAACTGCTCACGCGCGTCCTCGGCATCCGGCACGTCCATGCGGTGATGGGAATCTCCATGGGCGGCATGCAGACTTTCCAGTGGATGGTTTCTTATCCCAACTTTATGGATGAAGCGATTCCCATTGTCGGCTCGCCGCAAATGACGTCGTATGATCTGCTCCTCTGGACCGCCGAGCTGCACGCGATTGAAAATTCCGATGACTGGGACCACGGCAACTACGCCTCCCCGCCAACCGGCGCCATGGATACCGTGGCGGACATCCACACCCTGAATCTCACCACGCCTGCTTATCGCGTTGACCACACCACTCACGCCGACTTTGGCAAGTTTCTGGCCGAGACGCAGGCGGACATGCTGAAATCATTCGACGCCAACAACTGGGTTCGCCAATTGCAGGCCATGATCGCCGATGACGTTTCCAAACCCTTCGGCGGCTCCATGGAAAAGGCCGCCGCGGTGGTCCGCGCTCGCGTGCTGGTGGTCCCAAGTCTGCAGGACCACATGGTCAATCCGACGCCAGCACTGAACTTCGCTAAATTGATTCACGCCCGCGTATTCAAGCTCGCTTCCGATTGCGGCCACTTGGCCGTCGACTGTCAGTCCAAGGAACTCGATCCGGCAGTGAATGCGTTCCTGGCACAATAGCGCATTGTTCGCCAATTGTTATTTCCGTTTCTCTCTGTGCTCTCTGTGCATTTGAGCTTCGACGCACAGTAAAGCAAGTCAGTCTGTGTCCTCTGTACTACTAACCGCCAAAATGCTTGCGCCATGCACAACTGTTTGTTCAGCGTGGCATGGGCGTCTCGCCCATGTACACGGCCGGGACGGCCGTGCCACGTTTGGTTGTGGCCCGCCGCACTGTGTTAAATCTCTCCGCGACACAGCGTACGCAAGGGCACCTCTCGGACGGCAGAAAAAACCTCCCCCCACAAACGCTCGCGGAATGGTTGCTATAATCATTCAAGCGACCGATGGAAGAACAAGTTCTCATTGCCGGAGGCGGTCTTGCGGGCAGCGAAGCGGCCTGGCAGCTTGCCCGTCGCGGCGTGCGCGTAACGCTTTGCGAAATGCGCCCGCAGCGCCCGACGCCTGCCCACAAAACAGAACAGCTTGCCGAACTTGTCTGCAGCAATTCCCTCAAATCCAACGCTCCCGGCGCGGCCTCCTGGCTGCTGAAGGAAGAAATGCGCCGCGCGGGCTCGCTGCTGCTGCGCCTGGCCGATGAATGCGCGGTGCCCGGCGGCAGCGCGCTGGCCGTCGATCGCGAACGCTTTTCGGCGGCGGTCACGCAGGCGATCGAGCAGCACCCGCTCATCACATTGCGGCGCGAAGAAATCACCGACATCCCCAGCGACCGCCTCACGCTCATGGCCACTGGCCCGCTCAGTTCCGACGCGCTTGCGCAAAGCCTTCAGCGCCTGACCGGGACCGAAAGCCTGGCGTTTTACGATTCCATCAGCCCCATCGTCGATGCCGAGACTCTGAACATGGATCGCATCTTCCGCGCGTCGCGTTACGGCAAGGGCGGCGACGATTACCTGAACTGCGCGATGACAAAGGACGAATATTTCGCTTTTTACGATGCCTTGATGAACGCGGAGACGGTGCAGGCTCACGAGTTCGAAGAAGTGAAATATTTCGAGGCCTGCCTTCCCATTGAAGAGCTGGCGCGCCGTGGCGTTGACACGTTGCGTTTCGGACCCATGCGGCCCGTGGGTTTCATCGATCCCCGCACGGGCCACCGGCCATACGCCCTGGTGCAACTCCGCGCGGAGAACCTGCGCTACGCCAGCTACAACCTGGTGGGTTTTCAGAACCACCTGAAATTTCCCGAGCAGAAGCGCATCCTGCGCATGATTCCGGGCCTTGAGAACGCGGAATTCCTGCGCTACGGGCAGATCCACCGCAACACTTACATCAACGCGCCACGACTGCTCAGTCCCGACCTGAGTTTTCGCGCCAGCCCGCAGGTCTTTATCGCCGGGCAGCTCTCGGGCGTGGAAGGTTACGTGGAGTGCATTGCGACGGGGCTGCTGGCAGGCACGGCCCTGGCCCATCGGGCGCGGCAGCAAGCGTTTGCTCCGCCGCCGCGAACCACGGCGCTCGGCTCGCTGGTCCACTACATCACGCACGCCAGCCCGCAAAATTATCAGCCGGCAAACATCGCTTTCGATCTCCTTCCGCCCATGGATAATCTGCCACGGGAGATAGCGCGCGACCGCCGGGCCCGCCGCGAAAAGCAGTGCGAGCGGGCGCTCCAGGATTTGCAGCCGTGGCTGGAAGCGGTAGCGCCGGCTTCCGCAGACCGGACACTGACAAGGGCAAACGTGTCATTCTGAGCCCATCGCCTGTCATTCTGAGCCCGTTCGCCCTCCCCATGGGAATGGCCCTGAACAAAGTGCCGGGGCTCAGGGTAAACTCCGCGAAGAATCCCTGTATTCTTGTAATTGGTGTCGAAACCCCGAATTGCGCCCTCGAAGGAATCTAAAGGCGTAAAATCGGTCTTATGGACGACCTGATCGAGCGATACATCGAGTATCTCAAGTACGAGCGGAACGCTTCACCGCACACGGTACGCAACTATCACAGCGATCTCGTCCAATTCCGCGATTTTCTGGCCGGGAATGACAAAGAAGCTGCGGTAGACGTGAACGCGGTGAACGCGCTCCGGATTCGAGCCTTCCTTTCGCACCTGTATCAGTTGCAGGAGATGAAGTCGTCCATCGCTCGCAAGCTTGCCGCCATCCGGGCATTCTACAAATTTCTCGCTCGGGAACGCCTGATCGCTGAGAACCCCGCGGCCAGCGTTTCAACACCCAAGCTCGAAAAAAAGCTTCCCCGCATCATGACCGAGGAAGAGATGAACACTTTCCTCGACCGCGTGGCGGAGGCGGCAAAGAACGGCGAACCCGCCATCCTGCGCGACCGCGCCATCCTGGAAATGCTCTACGCTTCCGGCCTGCGCGTCAGCGAACTGGCGGGGCTCGACCTGCGCAGCGTCAATTTCGGCGACGCTTTCGTGCTGGTGCGCGGCAAGGGCGACAAGGAAAGAATTGTTCCCTTCGGCTCAAAAGCCAAAGGCGCGCTTGAGGCTTACCTGCCCGCCCGCGAGCGCCTGCTGCGCGAAACCCGCACCGGCAGCCAGGCGCTGTTCCTCAACGTTTACGGCCAGCGGCTCACCACGCGTTCCGTTGACCGCATTCTCAAGCGCTACGTGCAGATCTACGGCCCCGGTGTGAATGTGAAAGTCAGCCCGCACTCGCTGCGCCACGCCTTCGCTTCGCACCTGCTGGCCGAAGGCGCCGACCTGCGCGCCATCCAGGAAATGCTGGGCCACAAAAGCCTCGCCACCACGCAGCGTTACACCCAGGTCTCCATCAACAAGTTGATAGAAGTCTACGACCGCACCCACCCGAAAGCGTGAGGGCCATTGTGGCACGGGCGTCCCGCCCGTGGTCCTTTGTCTTCTATGATGAGGCCCGTTCCCGTCATTCCGCCCGTCGCGCACAGCCCCGGGAGAAAACTAATCTAAAACCCTCGCCCTTCGGGAGAGGGTGGTCCCGCTTGGCAGGACCGGGTGAGGGCTTTTCAGTCGCGGTATCTGCCCTGCCACTTTGTGATATCCTTTTGCGCAAATGGATTGGAAAAACAAGCTCTACTTTGGCGACAACCTCGGAATCCTCAGGGAGCACGTAGCGACGGAAAGCGTGGACCTCATCTACCTCGATCCGCCCTTCAATTCCAGCGCCACCTACAATGTGCTCTTCAAGGAAAAGAGCGGCGAAGAATCCGCCGCGCAGATCACCGCCTTTGAGGATACCTGGCAATGGAGCCTGGAGTCGGAAGCAGTTTACAAGGAAATTGTCGAGACCGGCCCGCGCAAGCTTGCGGACCTGATACAAGCATTGCGGTCCTTCCTCGGCCAGAACGACATGATGGCCTACCTCGTCATGATGGCGATTCGGCTCGTGGAGCTTCACCGCGTGTTGAAGGAAACAGGTAGCATTTACCTGCACTGCGATCCGACCGCGAGCCACTACTTGAAGATGGTCATGGACGCGATATTTGGTCCGGTGAACTTTAGGAATGAGGTCGTTTGGAAGAGATCGGACGCGCACAGCGATGCAAAGCAGGGCGCAAAACACTATGGCCGCATTCACGATGTTCTGCTCTTTTATTCACGATCCGGTGAACCGACTTTCCATGCGCAATACAGACCGCTACCGCAAAGCACCATGGACAAGTGGTACCGGAATGTCGAGCCAGAAACGGGCAGGCGGTACAACAAAGCCGACGTCACGGGCCCGGGCGGGGCGGCAAAAGGCAATCCGATCTATGAGTGGAATGGCGTAACCCGCTACTGGAGGTACAGCAAGGAAAGGATGCAGGAGCTTCATGATCAGGGCCGGCTGGTGTACTCAAAGTCAGGAATGCCATATGAAAAGCGTTACTTGGATGAGAGCAAAGGGGTCCCGGATCAAGATTGGTGGGATGACATAGCCATGCTCAGGGGCATTCACACGAAAGGGGAGCGGCTTGGATACCCAACCCAGAAGCCAGAGGCACTCTTGGAGCGGGTCATTAAGACGAGTAGCGACCAAGGGGATATCGTCCTCGACCCGTTTTGCGGGTGTGGCACCGCCATTGCCGTAGCTGAGAGGCTGCGGAGGAGATGGATCGGCATCGACATCACCTATCTTGCCGTCAACCTTGTGCAGCGGCGATTGCGCGACCACCATCCCGACGACCTCAGCCCGTACGAGATTGTCGGCGCTCCGGCTGACCTGGCAAGCGCCGAAAGGCTGAAGGAAATCAGCCCCCACCAGTTCGAGTGGTGGGCCGTTGATCTGGTAAACGCCCGCCCGGCCAAAGACCACAAGAAAGGCTCGGACAGCGGCATCGATGGCTACATCAACTTTTTTGACGACACCAGCGGGCGAGCAAAGAAGGTTATTGTCCAAGTCAAGAGCGGATATATCGGCGTGAACCACGTGCGTGACCTTAAAGGCGTTCTGGCGCGCGAGAAAGCCGCCATCGGCGCTCTGATAACTTTGCGCGAACCCACCAAGCCCATGCTGGTTGAGGCCACCTCCGCCGGGTTCTATGAAACGGAGGACCCGTCCGAAAAAGTGATTAAGATGCAGCCGGGAAGTGCAAAGCGCTACCCCCGCCTGCAAATCCTCACGGTAGCTGAACTGCTGGAGGGCAAGAAGATCGAATACCCGAGCGGCCCCATCGCCCGCGAGGAAACCTTCGCCAAAGCCGAACGCAAAACCCGCCACCAGCAGGAGGAACTGTTTTAACACAGCAACGCGCTGGGCCGCGGCTCACCCCTTCTAGGAGTACCACCAATGGAGGATTTGTCGGTCAAGAATGCGACCGTTATCATGACGGGGCTGGCGCAGATGCTCGCCTTGTAGCGTCTGCGATCTCGCGAAGCGAGAGGCTCTTGCTTGTTTTCATTCGAGCCGGTCCATTGCGATCAACGAGGCGTCTTCCAGGAAATAGAACCGCCAGCTTGACCACGGCCATTCAGCCGGCGAGCCGACCAGCCCTCGCGTCACCGGATTATTGTGTATGTAATCGAGTTTTTCCAACTGTTTCTTCTGGCTGTAGATGCCATAGGGATAGAACCGCCGCTGCCAGACGCGATGGTGCGATTCATCATGGACCGTCGGCGGCAGCGCCAAGCGCGCCAGCATCTTCCGACACCAGGAGCGATCCTGGTTTTCGCGCAAATGCTTCAGGATGCCGGTAGCGGTGCGGCTTTTGAGACACTGCATAATTCGGCTGGTAGCTTCAGCCGACTCCGGCTTGAGCAGCAGATGGAAGTGCTCCGGCATGATCACCCATCCGATAAGCAAAAAGCCACTGGATTTCCGGACATCTGCCAGCGCGTCCACAAAGCAGCGGCAGCAACGCTCAGACCGAAACAGCGGCGTGCGGCGATAAGTGCTTGAGGTGATGAATTGCAACTCGCCCGGAATGTATGGAAGCCTGCGGGATGGCATGGCTCCGTACTATATACCTTGAGATCCATCAAGACCAGTCCCTTCGGGACTACGCAGACACTACAAAACAAGCGTCTGCGCCAGCCCTCTGTCAACCGGAGGTTCGCACAGAGACTCTTCAGCCCCTGAAGCAATCGGCTGCGCGAATTTGCTTGACTTTCGTGGGCTAGTATGGTAGCCTTGAACCGTTGTTGGGGCTGGCCGGGACGGGTTTGGCAGAGTGGCCGGGCAGAATCCGCAAGGTTACAATTCGAACGGTTAGGCACTGGGGGGCGGAATGGTGAGTGGTCTTTGCAGTGCGGGTTGGGAGCTTTGCGGCGGCTGAATTAAGCAGTCTGACAAGACTCTCAATTCCGCTGTAAGTTGTTGAAAACGTTGTGTAATGCTTTTGGAATTAAAATTGTGGGACAAAAAAACACGTTTTTTGAAAAACGAACCCGGGAAGTCATTGATAACAAAGCATCGGCCACTAAAAACGAACCCGAACGAACCCAAAAGCGAAGCCGGGAAGTTGTTGAAAACACGTAGATGTGGAAAAAAGCGAACCCAAAACGAACCCAAAAACGAACCGGGCCATGTTGTTGAAAGTGAATAATAGCCAAAAATTGCCATGATCAGGAACCCCGGGCTGGCCAACCAACTGGCGCCTGGGGCAGTTCAGGCTCATCCAGCCGCCGCTCACGCCTTGGACGACGCACGTCCCTTCAATTTATGATTTAATAAACGATTGGTTCGGTTATTTTAATGGGAAAGAAACGTTCAGGTGGTTGGAATCCAAAGGAATGGGTGAGTCTGATACCTTACGGGCTCAACCAGCAGCGCCCCAACGGCTACAAGGACATCCTGGAAACCATCTGGGAAAACCGCGACAACCTGCGCTACGCGTGGCGGATCCTCAAAGACGGCTGCTGCGACGGCTGCGCGCTCGGCACCCAGGGCATGCGCGACTGGACGATGGAGGACATCCATCTGTGCGCGGTGCGGCTGCGGCTGCTGCGGCTGAACACCATGCCGGCAATGGACTGGCGCCTGCTGGAAAACGTCGAGCCGTTGCAGGACAAGAGCGAGCAGGATTTGCGCCGCCTCGGGCGGCTGGCCGTTCCCATGGTGCGGCAGCGCGGGGAAAAAGGTTTCCGGCGCGTCACGTGGGATGAAGCGTTCGCCGTAATCGCCCGGAAGCTTCGCCAGACCGATCCCCGCGGGCTCGCCTGGTACCTGACTTCCCGCGGCCTTACGAATGAGGCCTATTACGCCCACCAGAAAGTGGCGCGCTTTATCGGCACCAACCACATCGACACCAGCGCCCGCATCTGCCACGCTCCCAGCACGAAGGCGCTGATGGAAACCGTCGGCTGCGCCGCCACTACCTGCAGCTACCGCGACTGGATTGGCAGCGACCTGGTGGTTTTTGTGGGAACCAACGTCGCCAACAATCAGCCGGTGGCCACCAAGTATCTCTACTACGCCAAGAAGGCAGGCACGAAGGTTTTCCTTGTTAACCCCTACATCGAGCCCGGCATGGAGCGCTACTGGGTGCCGTCGGTCACGGAGAGCGCCCTGTTTGGCACGCGCATCGCCGACGATTTCTTCCAGGTGTTGCCGGGCGGCGACATCGCTTTCTTCTACGGCGTGATGAAATACCTGGTCGAAAACAATTGGGTGGACCGCGACTTTATTGATGACCGCACTTCGGGTTGGCGCGCGCTTGAAAAGAAAACCCGCAGCCTGCGATGGGACGACCTAGAGCACGGCTCCGGCCTTACGCGGGCGGACATGCTGCGCTTTGCCGAAGCGTTCGGCAAGGCCCGCAGCGCCGTCATCGTCTGGAGCATGGGCATTACTCATCACCGCTACGGCAGCGACAACGTGCGAGCCATCGTCAATCTGCAACTGGCGCGGGGCAACGTTGGGCGTCCACTCACCGGCCTGATGCCCATCCGGGGGCACAGTGGGGTGCAGGGCGGCGCCGAAATGGGAGCCATGCCGGGCGCTTATGTGATGGGGTATCCAGTGAACGATGAAAACGCCGACAAGTTTGCTTCGCCCGACGTCTGGGGCTTCCGGCCGCCTGCCTGGAAGGGCATGGGCGCGGCGGAAATGATTCTGGGGGCCGAACGCGGAGAAATCGACATGCTGTGGCAGAGCGGCGGCAATTTTATGGACACGCTGCCTGAGCCTGGGCGTGTTCAGGAGGCGCTGGCCGGCCTGCGCCTGCGCGTCCATCAGGACATTGTGGTGAACCCTACCATGCTGGTCGACCCAGGAGAAACGGTTGTCCTGCTGCCGTCGCGTACCCGCTACGAACAGCGCGGCGGTGGAACTGAAACCAGTACAGAGCGACGCGTGATCTACAGCCCGGAAATACCCGGCCCGCGGCCGGGCGAGGCTCGCGATGAATGGGAAATTCCGGTCATGATGGCGCGGCACATGGACCCGGAAGGCTCCGCAAAAGCGTTTCCCTGGAAGGATACCGGCGACATTCGTGCTGAAATTGACCGCATCTGCCCCACCTATCGCGGCATCGGAAGACTACGCAAGAAAGGCGACAGCTTCCAGTACGGCGGGCCGCGCCTTCTGGCCGAAAGCTTCGGCACCCCAAGCGGCAAAGGCCATTTTTCCGCCATCGAATTGCCCCGGGAGCAGGTCCCGAAAGGGAAGTTTCTGCTGAGCACCCGCCGGGGCAAGCAATTCAACAGCGTTGTGCACGACGAGACGGACCCGCTGAACGGCGCGCGGCGCGAAGACGTTCTGATGGCCGCCGAGGACGCCCACCGGCTTGCATTGCGGGGGGGCGATACGGTGGTTCTGCGGAATGAGCACGGCAGCTTCCGCGGGCGGGTCAAAATTGACCGCATCAAACCGGGAAGCCTGCAGGTCCACTGGCCGGAAGGCAATGTGCTGATTGCTTCCGAGCGGCT
>JAJYLL010000138.1 GCA_021787735.1 Acidobacteriota bacterium
GTGACGGCCGTGCCGGGTTGGACCTCCTGAGCGCGGCGCAGATGGCCGTCGTACAAATCGCAAACGATCGGGACTATTGCACCGACATCAAGCAAGTTCTGCATCTGCTCGATACCCCGGATGCCGCAGCCGATCAGACCTACCCTCATGGGTCGGCCCGTCCAGCGCGGAGACTGCGGCGAGGCGCCCAATCCCACTCCAGCTGCCGCGGCCGCTGCGATGGAAGATTGGATAAAACTACGACGTGTGACTTGCCTATTTCGTTCACTCATTGCCATCTCCTCCCCTCGTGTAATCTTGCTTCAAACCTGCTGGTTCATCGAACACGTGAAAGTCTCCGCGGCCAGCTACCGGAAAACGACGTGCCGTGGTTTGGGCATGGGAATATTGCCTTTCCGGTCCTCCCACAGGATACGGTTGAGTTCCGATGCATTTGCCTGGTCGGCGTGAACAAAGTCCATTCGTGCGGATGCGCGTGCTCCGGGCGCCTTGAGAGAGTTCATCTGATAAATCAGCCCGTTCTTCTGGTTCCTGTAATCAGCGGTGAAGCCCGGCTGATTTCCGGGGCCGGAAAAGTCCGCAGCCATCACTGGAGCTTGCGCGTCGTTGTTGTTCATGGGCGGAAGTCCCAGCAGTTCTTCCATTGTATGAACAGTGCTGACCGTCGTGTAAAAATCGTGATCTACGAAAGGATGTTCCAGCGATCCCTGGGAGTATTTGCTGATCACCAGCATCGTGCTGCGATGGGCATCGACGTGATCAGGCCCATCCTGGGCATCATCCTCCAGGATGAAGATTGCAGTGTCATCCCAATAGGCGCTGTGCGAAACAGCATCAACCACACGCCCAACCGCCAGGTCGTTGTCCGCAATGGAGGCCGAAGGGGTGGGCATCCCGGGCGAGGTGCCTGCGGTGTGATCGTCCGGCAATCGCAGGATGATCAGTTGCGGGAGTTGTTCTCCGCGGCCGGTCTCTCGAGCCTTTACAAATTCGTCAAATTCATTGATGAACTCGTCCGCGCGCAACTGGTCAGGATAGTCAAGCCGGAAGTCAGCGAATTTCGGATCAAAGTGCCCTTGCAACTCCGGTTTGGTCGCCTCGTCAAAAGCAATCATCGGAACCGGCCACGGCCAGGGGCTGGCGGACCCTCGAGGGTCGCCGACGTTCGCGGGCAAAGGCTGGCCATTGCGAACATCTTTCTGGCGGCACGAGCCCTGCGAAGCAAGCGGGGTTCCGGCTTTGGGCGATGCCGTGCTCGGACCTTCGTCACACCAGTGCGTGGCGATGAACTCCCCGTAGTTGCGGTGGGTCAGACCGTGACTGGCTGCGTCGGCCCAGATGTATCCGGTGCCCGGATCGTCAACGTCCGGAATATTCTCAGCCAGCGGATTGTGGTCCAGGACTTCTCCCTCAAAGTCATAGGTCCGTTGACTGCTCCGGTAGCCAATCTCCCACGTCTTCTCGTTGTAGTCGCTTGTAATTGCGGCCGTGGACCAGACGTGCCCGTCACCGGAAACTTCACCGCTGCAATAGAAATTGTCGATCACGCCGAACTGCTTTGCCAGCGCGTGCTCGTTTGGGGTAATGTCCGCGCCATACATGCACAGAGGAGGATCACCGTTGCCGGGTTTCAGGTCGCCGAAAATCTGGTCGTATGTCCGGTTCTCTTTGATGATGTAAATCACGTGGCGAATGGGGCTCTTGCTGCCGTTGAAGAGAGTCTTTCCCTTCGGGCTTGCCTGCATAAGGTTACTGATCTCGACCTCATGAGTCAGCTCAGTCAGGCGGGATTGAACATCACCGATGCCCACCACGGCAACCGAGCCGTGCAGCAACGTGGCAATGTAAGGATACTTCCTCTTCCCTCGCGGGCGCGCCTTTACAAGTGGCCCCGCGTTGGGGCCCGTCCCTTGTCCTTTTCCAGTAACAATCATCAGATCGTCTGCAGTGGTCGCAAGGGCTGTCGGATACCACTCCGTCGGAATAAATCCCACGGCCTTTTGCGGCTCAGAAATACTGAGCGATGGGGAGTTCAGATTGCTCATATCGAACACTGCAACGGCATCGGCAGAAGCGTCAGCCACGAACAACTGTCTGCCATCGGCGCTCTGCGCAAGCGCATCTGGCGTGCTGCCGCCGTACTGCTGCTCGGGAAGTTCGGTGGAAAGCAACCCGGCCATCTCGCCTTTTTCGACATCAACCACGGCCACACGATCACTGTTGGTAAGAACCACGTAGAGGTATTTCTGGTCCGGGCTGAGCAACATCGATGTAGGATGGGAGCCAGGCGCAACAGGAGACTTCGGTTCGAGCAGCGGGATGGTCCGAGCTACCTTTCCGGTTTCAAGGTTCAATTCAGCAACGGCAGAGGCGTTCCACAGCGAGCAAAAACCCGTCTTCCCGTCGCGCGTTGCGACTACTCCGTACGGAAATGCAGCCGGTACCACAGACGCCGTGCTCAAAGGAAATCGCTGCAGGACCTTGCCACTTTTCGCGTCCAGCACAACCGCATCGTCAGCCAGGTTTTCCGCCACCAGCAGTTCTTCTCCGTCTGCGCCGGGAAGAACAGCAAGCCCCGCGGGGTAAGGAACCGCCATGCCTTTCGGCAGAGTCTTCGGTCCGGCAATCGATTTCTTGCCGCTTACGAGAGGAGCAAGAGGAACTTTAATGAGACGCTCCGGAGCCAGCCGCCCGTCCTGAAAGGAGTACACCGCTATGCCGTTGCCGGTATCGTTGGGATTCTTACCGGTGGGGTCCGTCAGCGATGCAATCGAGGCGTAGAGCTTGCTCCCGTCCTTACTGAAGGCCAGGCCCAGGTAGTAGGTTTGCCCGGCACGCTGCCCCAGTCGGGAGTCGGGGAAATCAGCGACCTTGTGCGTCGCAAGGTTGAGAATCGCAATCGATTGCTGGAAATCCGATCCTTCGGTTCCGTAGCCGTTGTTCAGGATCGCCAGGTAGTTGCCGTCGGGACTCAGGGCATCAGCAGTCGGAAAAGAGTTCGTCGGTTGCGGGTGCCCGGGGCCTGGCAGCAACAGCATCTTGCTGGAAGGGAGATTGAGGAAACGCTGCTGGGTCTTCTCGGGATGCCTCGCAAGTCGAAAAACAACGACGATGGCAACAACGATAGCCAGAGTAACAAGCAGGGTACGCACTTTCATGGGGCCATACTCCTCTGAACCTAGGGAGAGTGCGCATTATCTCACAATTCAGCCCCAATGAAACAGTTATATCAACCTTAATAAAGACAGCAATGCGGTTTCTCCCCTCAGGGAGAAAACCGCACGTAGGAATATGATTGGGAAATACAGGGGGGTGAGAAACTGTTGCTCGGGCCCTACTGACTCTACATGGCTTGAAGGAAAACTTGGCCCGCGCAGAACTTTGTTGAAGGGCCGCGTTATTTCTTTTCATCCGGTTCGGGAGGAAGCGCCTGTTGCTGCGCGGCAGCTTCTTCGGCTGCTTTCTTCCGTCGCTCGGCCCGCTTGGCTCGAAGTTCAGCCCGTTGCTGTAGGACCTGGGTGCCGACCAACTCCAGCACGGCCGTATCAGCTCCGTCTCCACTCCGCCAACCGGTCCGCGTGATGCGCGTATACCCGCCGTTGCGCGACTCGTAACGCTTCGCGATATCTCCGAAAAGCTTCTTTACAGCCGGAGCACTCAGAGAATAGCTTGCCGCGAGCCGGCGGGCATGAAGGTCACCACGCTTGCCGAGGGTAATCATGTACTCGGCCGCCACGCGGGCTTCTTTGGCTTTGGGAAGAGTCGTCTCAATCCGCTCATCAATGATGAGCGACGTCACGAGGTTCCGTAAAAGCGCTCGCCGATGCTCGGTGTTTCTGCTTAGTTTTCTTCCGTAATTACGATGCCGCATCTTTAACTTTCCTGCCCCCAAGAGGTTTGGTCCGAAGCCGGCTGGCTGGACACCGGCAGGGGATTACCCCTTTCATCAAATTTCATGCCCAAACCAAGGCCCATCGCCGTGAGAATTTCCTTGATCTCGTTCAGCGACTTCCGGCCGAAGTTCTTGGTCTTCAACATCTCCTGCTCGGATTTCTGGACCAACTCCCGGATGGTAGAGATGTTGGCGTTCTTCAAACAGTTATAGGAGCGAACCGAAAGCTCCAACTCTTCAACTGAGCGGTCAAGGTTTTCGTTGTAAACAGTCGCCGGCTTTTCCTCGGTGATTTCCTCTGAAATTGTGCCTTCTTCAAAGTTGATGAAAATCGCCATGTGGTCTTTTAGGAGTTTGGCGGCCAGACCAATCGCATCCTGAGGAGTGACAGCACCATTGGTCCACACATCGAGCGTCAACTTGTCGTAGTCGGTCATCTGCCCCAAGCGAGCAGCTTCCACAGCATAGTTGACCTTGCGAATTGGCGAGTGCACGGAATCAACAGGGATATAGCCGATCGGAAGGTCTTCATCGAAGTTCTTTTCTGCCGAGACGTAACCCCTTCCATTCTTTACGCGCATTTCAATACGAAGGCTGCCGCCCTCACTCACGGTGGCGATATAAGCGTCTTTGTCCAGGATCTCAATATCAGCGTCTTCCTGGATCATGCGGGAGGTTACTTCGCCGGGTTCTGTAACTTCCAGCGTAAGAGTCTTCGGACCTTCAACATTCATCTTCAGGGGAATCTGCTTGAGACTCAGAATAATATCCGTTGCATCTTCCACAACTCCAGGGATGGAAGAGAACTCGTGCATGACTCCTTCGATCTTTACGGCGGTAATTGCGGCGCCCTCTAGCGACGAGAGGAGAACCCGGCGCAACGCGTTGCCGATCGTTGTTCCGAACCCGCGCTCGAACGGCTGCGCGGTAAACTGACCATACTTATCGGTCAGCGTATTTGTATTGCACACAAGCCGCTTGGGCTTTTGAAAACCTTTCCAGAGCATGATACCTTCACCTCCCTGGAGGCGGTACTGCAACCTCCAGCGCTATCAACTTAGAAAACTTAGCTACTTCGAATAAAGCTCCACGATCATCTGCTCCTGGATGGGGAAGTTGACGTCTTCCCGCTTGGGAGCGGAAACCACATGGGCCTTCAAGTTGTCGCGATCGAGTGCCAGCCAAGGCGGGACGCCGCGGTTGCCTGACAGGTCGAGCGACCGTTGAATCGATTGAAGCTGGCGACTGCTTTCCCGAACCGCAATCTCCTGGCCGGGGACGACGTGGAAAGAAGGGATGTTCACATTCTTCCCCGATACCACGATGTGCCCGTGCCGAACGAGCTGGCGTGCCTCTGCCCGCGAAGTAGCCAACCCAAGCCGGTAAACAACGTTGTCCAGCCGTTGTTCGAGCATCAACAGCAGCGTTTCACCCGTCACGCCCTTACGGCTTGCGGCCTTCTCAAAATAGTTGCGGAACTGGTCTTCAAGAATCTGATAGAGCCGCCGAACCTTCTGCTTCTCCCGAAGCTGGATCCCATATCCCTGGGGTTTCGGCCGCCGCGACTTTCCATGCTGCCCCGGAGGGAAATTTCTCTTCTCGATGGCACATTTGTCCGTCAGGCAGCGCTGGCCTTTCAAAAAGAGCTTTTGCCCTTCCCGCCGACATAGCCGACATACTGCTTCACGATATCTCGCCAAACAAACCTCCTGTAACTTCCCGTCCCGGCCTGACGCACCGCTTGTTCTCAATTGAGCTAGCCAGCGTCATTTGGCCTGATCAATCCTGGAAAACTGACTATTCCTCAAACTCGACGACGCTTGGGCGGACGGCAACCGTTGTGCGGAATCGGGGTGACATCCTTGAGATCCCGCACCTCTAACCCTGCTGCTGCAAGCGCACGGATGGCGGACTCGCGTCCCGCTCCCGGTCCTTTCACGCGCACCTGCACGCTCCGCATTCCGTGGTCGCGGGCGGCGCTGGCTGCTCGCGATGCCGCCTGCTGTGCGGCAAACGGAGTTCCTTTGCGCGAGCCACGAAAGCCCAGGGCGCCTGCGCTGGACCAGCAAATGGTTTTCCCATCCGGATCGGTAATACACACCATCGTATTATTAAAGGTCGCCTGGATGTGCACAACGCCGTGTGGGACGACACGTTTGTCCCGCTTTTTGAATGCCTTTTTCTTTCCTGCCTTAGCCGGTGCCTTCGCCATAATCCTCCACCCAAACTCCTGCTGCAGCTATCTAACCGCAAGGTGAAACTGCTCTTCCGCCCAAACTTTATGTCTTCGTTGTTGCCTTCTTCTTGTTGGCAATCGTTCCACGCCGCGGACCCTTGCGTGTCCGGGCATTGGTGTGCGTCCGCTGTCCACGCGCTGGCAGATTGCGCCGGTGCCGCATGCCACGATAGGAACCGATTTCAATCAGCCGTCTGATATTCAGCGCGACCTCTTTTCGAAGATCTCCTTCGACGCCACCCTCTTCTTCAATGATTTGCCGAATACGGGTCACTTCCTCTTCGGTCAAGTCCTTAACCTGCTTTGCGTGATCAACGCCCGCGCGGCCAAGGATGGAGAGCGCCCTTGCGCGTCCAATCCCATAAATATACGTGAGGCCGATTTCAGCCCGCTTCTTGACCGGCAAATCAACCCCTGCAATACGTGCCATAGAAACCCTCCAACTCACTCAAACAACCCGGCCACTTCGGCAAAAACCAAGGGCTGGGCTAAAAGTCCAATGCGTACGACCTATCCTTGTCGCTGCTTGTGCTTCGGGTTCTCGCAGATAACCCGCAGGACCCTGCCGCGTTTCACAAACTTGCACTTAGAGCAAATTTTCCTTACTGAAGAACGTACTTTCATCTTCGCCTCTTTTTCCCTTACAGCAGCATCTACCGTCTGCCACTTGGGCAAACGAGCCGGAGCCTGAACTTCCAGACCGCAGGCGGTCAGCCATCATTTGTAGCGATAGACAATGCGGCCTCGAGTCAAATCGTATGGTGAAAGCTCCACGGCTACCTTATCGCCCGGCAGAATCCGGATGAAGTTTTTCCTCATCTTGCCTGAAATATGGGCCAGAACTTTGTGCTTACCGTTTTCAAGTTCAACCCGAAACATGGCGTTTGGGAGCGATTCAATCACGGTCGCCATCACCTCTATCGCTTCTTCTTTGGCCATAAAACTCTATCTTAACGAGCCAACCTCCTGCTCGCGGATTACAAACGTGTCAGAACATCCGGGCCGTTATCCGTCACAGCAATCATATGCTCAAAATGGGCAGAATAAGCGCCATCTAATGTGACAGCCGTCCACTGGTCCTCCAGTATTCGGAGCCCCGGCCCGCCTACATTAACCATCGGCTCGATTGCCAGAACCATGCCTTCCTTCAGCGGAGGCCCGTAGCCGGGATTTCCAAAATTAGGAATCTGCGGCTCTTCGTGAAGTTGCCGGCCAATGCCATGGCCCACAAACTCCCGCACAACTGAAAAACCATTGCTCACAACGTGCGCTTCCACAGCGGACGAAACATCCCCCAGCCGGTTCCCTACGCGCGCCTCGTTGATTGCAAGTTGCAGAGATTCTTCCGTCACCCGCAACAGTTTCTGGAGTGATTCTGAAATCTCTCCAACCGGGACCGTCAAGGCTGCGTCACCGTAATACCCATCGATGATCACTCCAAGGTCCAGACTGATAATGTCACCTTCATTTAAGCGGCGATTCGATGGAATACCATGAACAATCTGTTCATTCACTGACGCGCACAGGCAGCAGGGATACCCTCTGTATCCCTTGAAAGCCGACTTTGCTCCAACCTGGGCCAGTCGCCGTTCAACAAACTTTTCCAGATCCAGTGTCGTAACACCAGGCTTCACCTGCTGTCGAGTCTCATCGAGTATCTTCCTGACCAGATGTCCACTGCGGCGCAACTTCTCAATTTCCGCCGCCGACTTACAAATAATCATGTGTCTTCACAAAGCTTAGCAACTTTGCCGTGATAGCCTCAGGCTCCTCGTTGCCATCCACCTGGCGTAAATGGCCCTTACTCTGATAATAGTCAATCAGCGGCAGCGTGTCATGATCATAGGCTTGCAGGCGTATACGGATAGCCTCCTCGTTATCATCAGCCCGCTGAACAAGCTGACCACCGTCCTGATCACAAATGCCATCACGCAGCGGAGGATTCAGGTAGACGTTGTAAATCTCACCGCAGGTCTGGCAAGTTCTCCTACCCGTCAGCCTCTTGATCACTGATTCAGGCTCAACGTGAATATTCAAAACCAGCGGCTCATCGAGGCCAACCCGCGAGAGCATGGCAGTAAGACATTCTGCCTGAGCAAGGGTTCTGGGAAAGCCATCCAGAATAGCACCTTCCTTGCAATCAGGCTGGCAAAGCCGATCTTCCACGATTGGGCACATCAGGTCGTCTGGGACGAGCTGCCCTTTATCCATCTTAGCCTTGGCCGCCAAGCCCAGGCTAGTCTTTTTACTCGCGGCGGCGCGAAGAATATCACCTGTCGATATGTGCGGAATGCCTAACTCTCTGGCAACCACGCGTGCCTGGGTTCCCTTACCGGCGCCTGGGGGGCCAAGGAAAATAAGTATCTGCGCCATCGTTTCCCTTCTTTTGATTTCCTGATTTTCATGAGGCCGCGCGACGCCCCCTGACGCGTCCTTTTTTCAGGAAACCCTCATAGTGCCGCATAATCAACTGCGCTTCGACCTGCTGGATCGTATCCATTGCGACCCCCACAACGATCAACAGGGAAGTACCACCAAAGTAGAAGTTAATATTCAAGCCGTGCAGGATCCAGCCGGGAAGATTGGCGTCAAACCATGCACCGCCAAGCCAGACCGGCAAGTGATTCCAGCGCAACCCGGCAAGCATCACTTCCGGAATCAGGGCTATCAGCGCCAGATAAAGACCGCCGACCCAGGTAATCTTTGTCAATACATCATCAAGATGGTCAGCCGTCCGTTTTCCGGGGCGAATGCCCGGAATAAATCCGCCCTGTTTTCGAACATTGTCCGCAACCTCGTCCGGGTTGTAAATGATCGAAAGGTAAAAGTGCGCAAAAAAGATGATAAGCAGGACATAAACAAGATCATATAGTGGTTCACCCCAACCGATCACCCTTTGGAATGAACTCAGCATGCTTCCGAGGCTTCCCTGTTTTCCGGCAAACAACGCAATGGTCTGTGGAAAAGTCAGAATCGACACGGCAAAAATGATCGGCATCACGCCGCCGCTATTGACCTTGAGCGGAAGATGAGTAGAAACGCCGCCAAGGACCTTGCGCCCGACAATCCGCTTAGCGTATTGGATTGGAATTCGGCGCTCGCCGCGCTCTACAAACACAATAAAGGCCACCACGACCAGCATGAACGCAAGCAGAACAAGAACGATCGGGAAACTCCAAGTGCGCGTCACAAAAACTTTTTCATAGAGGTTCCCGATTGCGCGAGGCAATCCGACCACAATGCCGGCAAAGATTAGCAAGGACATGCCGTTTCCGATGCCCCGCGCCGTGATCTGCTCACCCAGCCACATCACGAAGACCGCTCCGGTGGTCAGAGTCAGAACCGTGCTCAAGATGAATCCAATGCCCGGATTGCTTACCAGCGGCATGTTGGCTGATGTTTCACGCTCCAAGGCGACGGCGATGCCAAATGCCTGAAACATGCTGAGGCCCACGGTCATCCAGCGCGTGTATTCCGTGATCTTCTTCCTGCCAAGCTCACCTTCTTTTTGAAGCTTCTCGAGAGTAGGCGAAACCACGCCCAGCAATTGCAAAATGATGGACGCCGTAATGTACGGCATGATGCCAAGGGCAAAAACGGTAAGCCGGTTCAGACTGCCGCCGGAAAACATTGATAGCAAGCCAAAAAGCGTCCCGCCCAACTGACTGAAGGCTTGCTGGAAGACGTCTGCGTTAATTCCCGGGGTCGGCACAAAGGACCCCAGGCGATACACGGCCAGCATCAGGAGGGTAAAGAGGATGCGTTTCCGCAGATCCGGAATCTCAGTAAGGCTTTTGAGATTCTCCATCATGCGGAGATCACCTCCGCTTTTCCGCCGGCCTTGGCAATCTTTTCTGCAGCCGACTTGGAAAAGTAGTGTGCATAAATCTGGAGAGGCGCAGTCAATTCGCCGCCTCCCAAAACTCTAAGCCCATCATTCAAGCGGCCGATCAGGCCACGTTGGGCCAGCAGCTCCGGCGTCACTTTTTCCTTGGGATCCAGCTTCGCAAGGTCACCAAGGTTCACAATGGCATATTGCTTCTTAAAAATGTTTGTAAAGCCTCGCTTCGGCAGACGGCGTTGCAGCGGCATCTGACCACCCTCAAATCCGGGTCG
>JAJYLL010000139.1 GCA_021787735.1 Acidobacteriota bacterium
AACCTCCGTGGAATATTGCACTAGCTTCGAGGCAATCGAGAAAAATGTTATCGCTGTCGCCGAAATGAGCATTCCGATTACCATGGAATCCGTTCCGAACCTCAAGTTCTCCGCGATTCCAATTAGGAAAGTACTGGAACCATAGCGTGCCATCGTCACGAAGGTTGACCGGTCGAAAAATCGACTTCCAAAGCGTAGCGGAACCGTCCTTAGCACGAACGCAACGTATGGAACATAGGTCATTAGATTAAAACCAACCGTGATGAAACCAACCGACAGGAGGCCACCGCCATGAGTTAGCGCAATGACGATGAGGCAAGCGCGAAGAAGAGTTGAGGTAACCTGGACCACGTTAAGAAGATAGAACCTTTGAAGTCCCTCGATAATCCCGCCGAAGACGCTCAGCGGAAAGCCCAGCGCAATCCCCGACCCGACAACTAGAAATAGGAGTGGGACTGCGTGGCTTAAGGCAGGAGACACATGGAAGAGTGAGTCTACCCAAAAACTGCCAAGCACTGTAACTATGAAAACGAGCAAGGCCACGACACCGTAGCTAAAGAGGCTGGTGTTTATGAGACGGTTGAAATTCTCATGATCACCTATTGCATCGAACCTGGCAACGAAGCGAATGATCGAGGACCGGATGCCGAAATCAAGTACCCCGTAGTAACCCGTGAAAGAAAATACTAGAACGTATAGACCAAATGCCACGTTTCCCAGCCGGTGCAGGATGAACGGGGCTAGAAAAAAGCCTACCAGTACGTTTACAAGCAGGCCGCACCAGTTCGAAGCAATGTTTCCCAGCGCTTTGCTCTTAACGCTCATGGCTTATGCGACGGGCTGGCAGGCAGGTCCCAGCCCTCCAGTTCAGATTGCATGGTATTGAGGGATGCACTAGACTCGTCAGAGACCCCCTCGAGCATAGCAATAAATGGTCTATACATTCTCCCAAGAATGGCACGTTCACTACGATTCGCAATTCTCGACCGCAAAGGATAAGCCATGTTGCCCAATCCACCCTATTGTCAACGGGGATTCCTGAGGATGGCGAAACAGCGAACCGTCAAGTGATGAGGCCGTAGAGTCGAATCAGTTCGCGGACATTCTTTTTCAAGTCAAAATGCTCTTTTGCGACTTTCTGGCCCATCTGTCCCATTCGTGACCGCATTTCGCCATCGTTGAGCAGGGCAAGAATCTTTTCGGCGATGGCAGCGGAATCCCCCGGCGGCACAAGAAATCCTGTTAAACCATCACTGACAAGTTCAGGTATGCCGCCAACACGAGTCGCAACCACCGGTCTGCTGCAAGCCATAGCCTCCGCAATCGTCCACCCGAATATTTCCTCCCACCGCGACACTTGGCAAACGACATCGGCTGCTGCGTACACCCCTTCATCCGTGGGGTTGAACACGGTTCCGGTCAACGTTACGTGGCCAGCAATACCCAGCTCTTGCGCCTGTTTGGCAAACTGGTCACGGTACTGCCCTTCCCCAACCAACGCAAAATGAACGTCGGGTTTGCGGGAAATCACCTCGCGAGCAGCGCTAAAAAGATCGGGGATCCCTTTCTCGGGGATCAGCCAACTGACCTGGACCACAAGAGAACGATTTCCCGGGATTGAGAATCTTTCGCAGAAGCGAGCCGCAAATTTTTCCGACCGACCTTCATCGACAAGCTCAACTGCGTTATAGATACGCCATATTCGCTTTGAATCTACCAGACCCGAACTGGCCATGCACTGCTTGCCGTAATCGCTTACAGCAACAACACTTGTTATCGGCATACTTATCACCCGGCCGACAATCCTCTTCCAAAGCGCCGAGCGATGAGGGATATAGGAGGCTGGCCGAGACCAATGATCTGTATAAAAGACCTTGCGCACAGAATCAAAACGCGCTATCCACGGATACGCGCTCATGAGGGGCACATGGTGCAAATGAACGATCTTAGGCCGGTGTCGTCTCAGAAGCCTGTTGAAATCGCGAACAGCCCGCCAAACGCGCGCTGAAGGCTCACGCAGGACCTCAATGTTGACATTTGCCAGTGACAGATAGCGACGCACAGGCTCAGAAGGATTGTTGTTAAAACAAAGTACACTCCTCCAACCGTGGTCCGCAAGCTGGGAAGACAATTCGCGCGCGTAAGCCTCGGTCCCGCCAATACGGAATGAATCAATGTCAAATACTGAGAGAACAGTCCGGTTGTTGGAGTTCATATTCAGCATGAAAGATCAGGAGAGCACAGGCAATGATAACTCCTGCCTCTCGGCTGGTGTCAGCCGCCGGTCGAGACAACAATCGGATTTCCACCATTGCGGGCGTTTTTGCCATATGTCGCGGATACACGCATTCTTAATGTTACCAACGGGAGGTTGGCTATTGCAGGTCGTTACGTCACCGTTGGCTTGTATCTGAAGCATTGTTAGGGCAGAACACAGCGCCCGATTTTCATGCGCTTCGTGAGATTGCGTCATCACCCGAAGAGCATCCGGATTGCGGAAGTATGGAATCATCACCTTCAATTGTTCGTAACTATTGGCAATCCTGGACCCCTGCCGTTTCATTTCAATCAACTGCTCTACCACATGGACGGCATTCTCCGCATCTCGGGGCCAATTGTCGGAATGTTCCCACCAACGGGGATCCTCAGCAGCGTTGTAGTTTTGCTCAATGGGCTGAAAGAATACTTCCATTCCAGGATGGTTGGCAAAGCGCGCAACATCACAAACGCCATCCAAATTGTGTGACATGATCACACATTTCAGGCGGAGCGTTGTGTCGAGCCCTCTCTCTGCGCATACCCGCCGGATGGTACCAATACTCCGGCTGGTTCGGTCCCAGAATTTCTCTCTTCCACGGATCTTGCTGTGTAATTCACCGACCCCATCCAGCGAAATCGTTATCATCCATGGGCGCGTCAATACCAATCTCTCAATCGTGGACTGGTCTTCCCAATAACCATGGGTGAGGATTTCCACACAGAGCCCTGCGGAAACCGCATAACTGACTAGATCAATGGTGTAGGACTTCAAGAGAGCTTCTCCACCTGTGAAGACCACTTTGACGGGCCCCAGCCATTCACGAAGGTCCCTGACAACCACTTTCCACTTGTCAACCGTCGGCGAGTCCTCTTTACCCCGGTTTTTCCAAATGTCGCAATGGAGGCACTTCGCATTGCAGCGCTCGGTAAGAAGGATCAGGGGCACCACAGGACGGCAACGCCCAGCCCAGCGTCCGCCAGCAAAAGTTCGAAGACGGTAATTAGCTCCGTTATATACCCGGTTGTAAATGTCGTTTAGCACTCCCTTTCCTCCGTAAACTTTACATTTCTTTCCGGAGAGTCCCTTCAGGACGAAAGCCCGCCTTCGCGGGCTGAAAGACATAATCCCGGTATTTCCCTGGGTTTCCCTCGCGTCCGTCGCATGCCGCCAAGGCAATATTCGCCATCTCACGCGCAGTGACAAAGTGAACATAGCTTAAGCACATCTCTTTCTGCGGACTCAATAAACTGTCCAGGAATTGTTGCATTGGTTGACCAACAAGAGCGTACTGCGCTCTTGGATCCATGCCGTGGGTATGCAACTTGATAAATACCCACGCCGGCCGGCCTCGTACTGTAATGCCCGCCTTGCGCCAGAGTCCTAGTCTCTTGAGGGTTGGCGGGTTTACATTTGAGATTTCCGAATTCTCAATCGACGGAAAAACTAGAATCTTTCGCCTGGAAAAATTCAACATCAACGGGCCCTGAATGATGAGCGGAAAGACCGTCGGGGAGCACCCCAACCTCAAATCTCGGCCTCTTCGATGGGGCGCCTGCTGGTCAATTGGAATAGAACACTCATACAATGCGTTGATCTTTGCAACTTGGCTCGAGGCAGGCGCTGAGGGCAACGTGAAATCAGCATAGCAGCCTGCCTCGGAGAGGATGGCTAATTCGTCGTCCACCCCACACCACCGGCCTCTCGCAGAGTTCGCCAAAGCCCAGTTCCCATGAACGAAGGCAAAACGTGGCGTCCCGTGACCGTGTTCAAACGACAAACAACCCAAACGTGCCAATGCATCCCGGAACTCAAGGATGGTCCGCCGCGTGTTTTCTGAAGTGTCGGGGCATTGGATACCATGGTGGAGATGAATTTCGATTTCGCCCCAACCTGAATGACAATGCTCCGCCAATCGCCTAATCAGGCCTTCATCGTACTGTTCAGCCGGATAAAAGTAAGTGTGACGAAGAGGCCAGCCGTCTGCATCACGCCAGTCCTGTAGAGCCTTCGGGTATTCGCGACACCACCGCTCGACCCGATGCCCCTGTTCATGCCGACTGAGGAATTCCCCTCCCCCCTCAGGATCGAAGGAAGGCTCAAAGTGGTCGGCTAAGCAAATAATCAAGTGTAGTGGCCCATGCGCGATTGGACGCCGGCGCAGGCGTTGCCAGACGTATTGAGGCAGCCACGGGAAACTCCTCATAACTTTATTCCACGATTTCATATGCAGACTTTAAAAGTCACATCAGCACCCACCTTATAAATTGCCTCTCGCACCTTGAGGGTGGAAGCGATTCTGGGAGATAGCTGAGGTGTTCATAATCTCCATTGGGACTCGCCCACCATTGAGGGTGGTGATGTCTCCGCAATCGATAAATACCCGATGCCACAGTTCCAGGTTGAGAAGACGCCAGATGCGGTCCGAGTGATCCCTGACTCTATGCCGGTGCTCGATGAAAAGTCTTTCGACTCCTTCGCGCTTGAAGAGGCCTCGTTCCATAGCGCGTGGCTCGAGCAGTAATGCCTCAATAGCGTCCAATTGTGGGCCTTCCAACCACGAGCGCCACGGGGTCGGGAAACCCATCTTGCGGCGATAGATGATCGATTTTGGTAGTAGGTCTTCCACTGCTGACTTCAAGACACGTTTGCCATTGAGCCCTTGAGTCTTGTATTTGGAGGGAATTCTCGCCGCGTACTCAACCAGGACATGATCCAGGAACGGAACCCGGCTTTCAATGGAAGCCGCCATGCTCATGCTGTCCTGCTTCATCAGCAATTCGACAAGGTAGGTCTTGATGTCAGTGTAAAGCAGCCGTGCCAGCAAATCGCCACTCGACCTCTCCCAGACAGTCATGGAATCCCCGCACGGAGCGCCCGATTCTGCGAGGAAATCATCTGCCAAGACTCTCGCCTGCTCTGGCGCAGAAAAGGCGGAATAGAAGTTGTCAAAATAAAATGAAGCCCAGGAGTTACCATCTCTGCCCCAAAATGTATGCTCAAGTCTCCTCCGCGCTCCTGCCGTCAGAAGGCTCGACCCGGCCACAGCGTCCCTCAACCGACGGCGTAAGGACGAAGGAATAAGATTTCGATACACCCTGTCAAATCGCGCATTCCAAACCGTCCATGGATACCGGGTGTAACCTGCCAGGGTCTCATCACTGCCTTCGCCGGTCAGAACAACCGTGACGTGATCGCGGGCAAGCTTTGCGACATGATAGAGCGCAACGCTCGATGGCCAGACGATGGGTTCGTCCTCATGCCAAATAAGCTTTGGCAGAGAATCGAAGAAATCCTGACGGCTTACGCGGACTTCGTAATGATCAGACCCAATATGGCCAGCAACTTCCCGAGCAAAAGACAATTCGCTGTAAGGAGTTTCCTCGTAGCCGACTGAAAAAGTTTTGACTTGCTCCTTTTTGATCCTGGTCGTCAAAGCCGCGACCACGCTCGAATCGAGCCCGCCGCTCAGAAACACGCCAAGCGGTACGTCACTCATCAGATGGGATGAAATGGCTTGCTCAAGCAGGTCACGATACCCCTGCACATAGTAATGCCGCGGTCGAACATCGCTGGATTCCTCCAGGTCGAGATCCCAATATTGTTCAATATTTAGCGATCCCGGCTCATTGACTTCTAAAGTACACCCCGGCGGAAGCTTGTAAATCCCGTCAAAAAGAGTTCCGGCGCCGGCGAGGTATCCGAATGCGAGGTATTCCGGGACGCCGGCACGGTTCAAATCAGGTCGCACGCCGGGATAGGCAAGCAGCGCCTTGATTTCTGAACCGAAGAGAAACGTCTCCCGCGTGTTCCGATAATAAAATGGCTTGATGCCAAGGCGGTCACGTGCCGCAAATAGCCGCCGTTTCCGTGCGTCCCAAAGTGCAAAAGCAAACATGCCTCGCAGACGTTGAACGCAATCTCGACCGTATTCTTCGTAAAGGTGAACGATAGTTTCCGTGTCGCTTTGGCTGCGGTAACCGTGGCCGCGTGCTTCAAGTTCGGGCCTTAGCTCCTGATGGTTGTAAATCTCCCCGTTATAGACCAACCAAACAGTGCCGTCCTCATTGCTCATGGGCTGTTGGCCCGTCTTCAGGTCAACAATGCTGAGCCGGCGCATGGCAAGGCCAACATTCTCGGACAGGTAGAATCCGCTCTCGTCAGGGCCACGGTGAACGATCTGTCCGTTCATGGCCTCCAAGGCCGAACGATCGATATTTTGACGATGGTCGAAATTGATTGCGCCGCAGATCCCGCACATTGTTACACGGTCCCCCTCCGCGAAACCATTTCCCACTGCATTGCATTGAGGCCTGATAGGACGCCCACGTTCACTTCCCTCGGGATACTTTCGTCCGAACAGAACTCTTCTCTGCCCGATTCACCCAAAAACAATTCCCACCGTTCCATCCTGGAATCGCTCCTCAGAATGGATTCCCCATTCCACTTCGCAAACGAACCGTCACAGAGGGCCACACGCAAACTCCCGTCATCCGATGTGCCACAGTACAGGAGACGTGCGTCGCTTTCCCAAAAACCCATGGCCCATCTGTGAGGATGCCCCGCAAAATAGACACTGTGCTTTTCCCCCGGCCGCTCACATAGACAGCAGGAAACCGCTTCGCCCTCATTCCTCTGCCGGACAAGAGAAAACACACCAGCCTGCAATTCCTCAGAAATGCCCCGACTTGAGGGAATCATTAGAGTTGCAAATTCAACCGGCAGCGGCGCTTCAGTATAGTAACGCACCACTAGGCCTGCCTCTGAGGACCCATACGACGGTGACACTTCGTCCTCTTTTATTTCGTGTCGCCATTGATGCCCGTGCTCCGCTACCAGCGCCAGAACTTGCCCTTCCTCTCCGGCAAGTACAAAGTTGCCAGCCCCCGCCGATGCCGCCTTGATCTCCGGGCTTATATGCCAATGCAAAGCAAGCTGATGGCTGCCATCTCCTTCAGCCCGATCTAAGACCAACCAGAATTGCCCTTTTAAATAGAACAGATACCGCTGGTGAATGACAGGATGCGGCAGACGGCGATAGCCATCATGCACCCCACTAAAAAAATCAAATGTGTGTCCCGCAATCCAGCGTTCAACGCTCACTCGTGGAAGTAATCTCCAGGCAAAAGGGCCGAAAGGCTCAGCCTGGTCGACGCCATCCACCTGAAGGGTGTTATGGGCAGCGGTACCGCGGAATTTGTTGCGATTGGGGCCGTCAGAGACGTAGCATCGTGTTCCAGAGTCAATCAAGAATGATCTGCCGTTGATGGCAACCTCTATGCTGAGCGCGTCGGCATGGCCGTGGCCAGCATTACCATAACCGAGTGGGCCGGCATCAACCACTACTTTTTCTTCTCGCTGTCCTGAACTTGCCATTACACAAATTCCGCTCGATTCGAGCCGCCCGGAAGTCGTCCGGCACGCTGAAGTCGGAAGGCAATCAAACTGTGCAGCACCTTTCGGGCCCAACAACCACAAAGTCTCCTCGCAAAGGTGTCCTGCTGCTGCTTTGAAATCCGGGCGATTAAACAGGACTGCACCCGTGCTTAAGGGATCCGTCATATGCTCAGCCCGGTTGCGACAAGGATTGAAGACGCGCCCGCCGTCGTCGTCGCCGAGCCGCGGCACAGTCCTTGCCTGGGCTAGAAGCATCAATGCTTCCAGCATTTTCTCGATCGTCCGGTCAAAAGCAGGCGGGATTGGCACGCCGTTACAGGCAGCAAGGATTCTCGCATGTAAAAAGAAATCCAAGGCATACACATGGTAATAGGCCGATTGCTCAAAGTGCATACCGTCCGGCTGGACTTGCCGCTCAGCTTCATGCAGTACTATTTCCCAACCCCGTTGCTTCCATCGTTCGGCGGCAGCAAGCTCCTGGCACAGTGTCCCAATAAAAAAGAGAGCTACCCCCTCTCCTAGAAGGTGCGTATTAGGGGAAAAATAGGTTGAGAGGTATCGCTCGATGTGGCGACCGCTGATTTCAAGCCCTTGGAGCAGGTCGATTTGGAAAGCTGGGGACGCATCCTGGGCACCAATTAACAGGTGCCGGACCCATAGCCATGACAGGCTTCGGAAAGCAACCTCGAGGCTACTGGCCCAATTGATCCCCAGTGGGTATGGATTGCTCTGCTTCCAGTCATACCACTGTTGAACTACCTCGGCAGCAAACCGGCCATCTCCCGTCAACAAGTACGCCTTGGCAAGCGTTACCAGATGCTGATGCCGATTCAGTTCCCAGATGATTTTGTGGTCACCGACCTCGTTAAAGTCCAGATAGCGGATTTTGAACCACGGCTTGAGAGGTGCGCGCCTCCCATGAACCACGTCCAGGTGCCAGTCTATTCGCGGTCCGTAGGCCCAGTCCTTATATCCGAGCAGGTCAAAGTGATGCCGGCAGATTTGCTCCGCCTGTCCGAAGATTTCGCTAGCCTCTTGGGAAAGTTTCTCGTGGAGCACCCGAGTGGTGCCAGGCAAATCTTCCGGCGAGAGAAAGAATTGCGCGGGCGGGAAGTTTCCCGGTCGACGGCCTGTCCCCCTAAAACTGAGTCCCGAACGGAAAATCATCAGGTCCCAGCGCTTGTACGCTTCTTGAAGGCCCCGCGCACTTAATTCACCTGGACTGAGTCTATGCAAAGGCCGGCCTTGCTTCCACTTTTCACCATATGGCATTGTTCGACTCCGCCCCAGTGGGAAATGCCACGCAACCGCTGATCCTTGTTTCCCGGCACCCTTCCCGGTATGCCGAGAGCTTCCGGGATTCACGAAACGTTACACTCAACGGGACGCCCAAGTGTTGACCCCACGACCTTCGCAAGAGCCCTTTCGAAATCAGCCCCTACCAGTTCCCAGCTATGTTTTTGCTCCACGAGCTTTCGGGCAGCTGTCCCCAAGCTCGTTCGATATCGGGGATCTTTCAACAGTGCCACAACCTTATTCGCGAATTCCTTGGGTTGGTCAGCCAAAAGAATATTTTCTTCTTGTTGGACCGGTAGCCCCTCAGCCCCTATTGCCGTGGAGACAACAGCCTTACCCATCGCCATCGCTTCAAAGATCTTTATGCGCGTCCCTCCTCCGATGCGGAGCGGAACAACATACACCGCTGCGTCGCAAACATAGGGACGAATGTCGTCCACTCGCCCGGTAACTCGAACTCCGTTCTCTTGCGCCGCTAAAGCTTTTAGCCGCGCAGAGGGTTTGCGGCCAACAATCCAAAGACAAGTATCTGGCACTTGTTGCCGAATATGAGGGAAAATTGCCTTTATGAAATAAAGCATTGCGTCTTCGTTTGGAATCCAGTCCATCGAGCCAGTAAATACAAGAGTATTCCCTTCCGGTTGGCATGGGTCGGGCTGAAAGAAATGGATATCAACACCAGTTGGAATTACCGTGATTTTGCACGCATCAATGAAACAGGAGAAATACTCACGGTCTGCCTCTGAAACCGTCAGAACATGGTCTGCCGATTTGACATATGTCAGCTCGGTCCGATTCATGGCGTTGTACTCGCGCAACGAGACCGCACTCCAAAGCGGATTCCTAGCGTTTTGGTAATGCCGCCACCAGATCTGTGCCTCTACGTTGTGGGTAAATAGGATTTTTGGACATGAAATGTCCCAGGGCAGGACTCCGGCAGCATTGACGAAGTCACAAACCACAACATCAAACGTATGGTCACGAAGAAGATCACGAACCTCCCCTGAGACCAAGGGCTGGCAGAATTTTGCGACCGAATAAGGCTGCAAAGTAAGCAAATTTCGAACATAGAGAGCAACCTCGGAAAATGTGCGCGAGGCTGGAAGCGCTAGGGGGACGCAGACCACC
>JAJYLL010000140.1 GCA_021787735.1 Acidobacteriota bacterium
ATGGCTGGAAGCGCAAAGATCCTTCGAAAGGAGTGGATGCTGGTGTAGAATCTCTCCATTACCGACAGGAGCCTTAAATGCCAAGTAATAAAAGAGTTGGGTACGCAGTTGTGGGTTTGGGAAGGATTTCGCAGCGGGCTGTTCTGCCGGCCTTTCGATGCAGCAGGAAGGCGAAACTAGTGGCCGTCGTCAGCGGAGACTTGAAGAAAGCCAAACGTCTGGCCGCTACTTTTGGGGCGGGTTTCTCATACGCCTATGAGGATTATGACCGCTGCCTTGAAAACCCTGATATCGATGCCGTCTTCATCGCCACGGACAACGGAACGCACGCGCGCTATTCCGTGCGCGCTGCCGAAGCTGGGCGACACGTGCTGTGTGAGAAGCCGATGGCAATAACGGTCGATCAGTGCCAGCAAATGATCCATGCGTGCAGGGAGAACAATGTCCGGCTGATGATCGCCTACCGGAAGTACTTTGAACCGGCGAGCCTCGCGCTGAAAAAACTGGTTGCCAGCGGCAAATTGGGCAGGCTGAAACTCATCCATTCGGCTTTTACCATCTTCCTGCCGCCCAACAAGAAGGTTCCGGCTTGGCATCTTGACCCAGTATTTTCCGGCGGCGGGTCGCTTGTGGACCTTGGCGTTTATTGCGTCAATACCATTCGGTGGCTGACGGACAAGGAGCCGGTTGAGGCCAGCGCCTACGCCTGGACTACAGACCCCGCGCGGTTTAGCGGCGTTGAAGAGAGCATCGGCTTTCAACTCAAATTCCCTGACTCGCTTCTCGTGCAGGCCAGCGCCAGCTTTGGGGCTGCTCAAGCCAATTTCCTGAAAGTTTTCGGGGAAAAGGGTTGGGCGGCTCTGGACCCCGCATTTGCGTATGACGAAGAACGACGGCTCTTCGGCAAGATCGGAGGCCGCTGGTTTGAGAAACGCTTTAAGGTGATGGACGAGTTTGCGTTGGAACTGGACGCGTTTGCCGATAGCATCCGCAGAGGGCGAGACCCCGAACCAGACGGACAGGAAGGGCTCCGTGATGTTGTGACTATGCAGGCGATTTATCAGGCAGCCCGCGAAGGGCGATGGGTTCCGATAGACTTTTCCGAAAAATCTCTATGATCGCCTGAATTGATTATCTGAATGCCTCCCCTGGCACGGGATCTTCCCCTCTGATGGAAACCCTGATTCCACCAAGGGAGCCGGGGAGGCATCCCCGAGTCGCCGGACAGGATGAATCCGGGCGATTCGACCCGGATTCGTATCGCTACCCTTGCTATGGAAATTTTTCCTAGCCTTTGAAAACTATTCACAATGCACGCCCTATTCTGCTTCCCGCCGACAATCTAAATTATTGAAAAATAATCCTCAGTCTGTTGCATCAATGGCATGACATTTGCTTACTTAGTTTGGTGCGTCACATGTAGGGATCATGACATGGGCGACTCTTGCAATGGGTGATTGCGCGGAAACTGGCGCAAAGGGTCATCCTTGAGAGTGGAGACATCTGTGACCAATGGCCGGAGCTTTTCATAGAAATACGCCCTCTTCCATGCTTAAAGCGATGACAACCCAATGGCTTTTCAGCAATCTGAGTGAGAGATAAAAATATGGATGAAAATACGAACACTTCTGAAAACAACAATATCCCTGAAGCACCCCGGCGAGCTATAAGTCCGATATGGGTGGCGGTGATTCTGTTCCTGTGCATCGGAGCCGTGGCGGCGGCCTTCATTATCCAGCAGCAGAAAGCGGCTAACCAGTTGGCAGCACGCAACGAAGATCTGACCGCCTCGTTAACGCAGACGAGGGGGCAGGTTCAAACTCTTTCGTCCGAATTGAACACCCTGCAGTCACAACAAGCTGAACGCGAACGCACTGAAAAGGCTGCCGCGTTGCGGCGCGAACACTTATATCGACGCGCACCTGTAAGAAAGGTAGTCAAGAAGGACGATCCACGGTGGAAGCAGATGCAGAGTGCGCTGGCTGAAAACCAGAAGGCCATTGCATCCACCCAGCAGGACCTTGATAAGACCAGATCGGAACTTCAAAATAACCTGGATTCCAGCCGGAATGAATTGAACGGCTCGATCGCCAAGACCCATGCGGAGCTTGTCGAGCTGGAAAAGAAGGGCGAGCGCAGTTATTACGAGTTTGACATGTTCAAGGCCAAGCGTTTTGAGCGAGTTGGCCCGATCGAAGTTTCCCTTCGCAAGACGAATGCCAAGCATCAGTTCTGCAACCTTCACGTGATTGTGAATGACCGGGAAGTGAATAAGAATCACATTAATATTTATGAGCCGGTGGTCTTTTACACCGAGGAAAACGGACGACCGATCCAGCTTGTGATTAACAGCATTAGCAAGAACCATATGCACGGATATGTGAGTGCGCCGAAATACCAGGGAAGTCGGATGTCCGCTGCAAACGGCGCCACTCCACCCTCTTCTGCGACTGCGGCTGGGACTTCTGTTGCAACGGCGCAGCCCGCTGTTGTTGACTTGCAGCACAGGCCCGCAGGAAACAGCCAGTGATTCTTTAGCGAGGCTGACTGGCCCATTAAAGATTGGCGCTTCTGCCTGCGGATGCGCAGACCCCGGGAGCCATAATGGAAACGGGGCTGGGGGTGGTGCAATAACGGCGGCAATCGGACGAAAAAGGAACAGTTCGGTGATAAGTGCCTTGGTTTACTTCGTAGTTACTGGTTAACCAGCTATTGAAGTCTCCTCCCCTGAGGTGCTATTATCTAGTCACATGGGGGGATGCTAATACTGGGTCTGGGTTATGCGCTCTGCTCGCTTGCCAGGATTGTGTGTCGTTCTCTTTCGACGCCCGGTCTGGCGGCTCGCACTGGGTATACCCTCGGCGTCGCTTATGCATCACTAAACGGACGCCTGCAAGACACTCTGCAGCAGTTCAAGACCCGGCCCGGAGTAGTGACGAAGCACAGGGCTGTGGCGTTTCAACGAGGGGATACCGGACCCAATATTTAGAACTGAAGCTCAACTTGTTCAGAAGGATGGAGGAATCATGAAATTCTATAAAGGTAGCGCCAGAGCCTGGAGGGCGCTTGCGTTTTCCTTGGCTTTATCATTCGCGGTTGTCGCGATGATCAGTTGTGGAGGCAGCACAACCTCATCAAACAATTCAACGATGGGCACAGTCCAGACTTCTCTCAGCGACCCCCCGACCTGCTCGGAGTTGCCGGACGGAATGGGACTAGACCATGTTTATGTAACGATTACCAAGGTTGAGGCGAACCTAAGTGCCACAAGCAATTCCGGTTGGCAGACGCTGGTCGATCTGACCAGCAATCCCAAGCAGGTCGACCTGATGACTCTGAACCCGAGCAAGACTCCCAATTTCTGCGGCACGCTTTACATGCTTTCTAAAACGCAGCTTCCGCCGGGGAAATACCAGCAGATCCGGGTGACTTTGCTGCCCAACAGCGGAACTGTCTCGGGCAACGCGTGTTCAACGGGAGTCAACTGTGTGATTCCCACTGGCAGCAGCACAACCTATGAACTGCAATTGTCCAGCGAAGCTCAGACTGGCATTAAGATCCCTGCATCACAGATTGCAGACGGCGGCCTGACTGTCACAGCAGGGCAGAATGTAGATTTCAATATTGACTTTAACAGCTGCGCCTCAGTCGTACAGGAAGGCAATGGCCAATACCGCCTGAAGCCTGTTTTGCATGCCGGCGAGGTGAGTATCAATAGCAGCGTCATCAGCGGTACGGTGGTTGACTCGAGCACCAAGAATCCGATTGAGGGTGCGCTGGTACTGCTTGAGCAACCTGATCCGAACGATACTTCAACGGATCGAGTAATTATTTCCGGCACGACGGAATCGGATGGCAGCTTTTCATTCTGCCCTCTGCCCGCCTCCAATACGAACTTCGACATTGTCGTTGCAGGTCAGACGACTACATCGGATACAGTGACAACCACCACCACTTACAACCCAACTGTCTTATTCGGAGTTCCGATTGGCAGTAAAGTCGGCAATATTCCGCTCTACGCCGAGACGGCAAGTGCAGCTACCACGACCTGTACGACAGGTTCCTCGTGCCCAGGGACGATTTCGGGTCAGATTTCCTCGGCAAATGGCAGCTCGCCGGTGGCCGGAAGCGTTCAGGTTTCAGCATTAGAGGCTGTTTCGAACGGCTCCTCGAATATCAACATGACGATTCCCCTGTTCATGGCGACATCTCAGCCCCCTAACTTCACAACCGCATCAGGTACCAGTTGCCCCGCCGGGACTGACTGTACACCATACTCATTGCTGGCTCCCGCCAGCTCCCCGGCAATCGGGACATACAGTTCCTCGTCAATTTCCTTCACGCCGCCGACTTCGACAAGCCAGGCGACCTACACTATCAATGGGGTAGCGGACGGCTCGAATGGATTGCTGACCTGTAGTTCGAGTCCGATGAACATCAGCAATGTAACGGTAAGTTCCGGCACTACCGCAACAGCCGTGCCGACACTGAACTTCGCCTTCACGGGTTGCAGCACGGCTCCCTAGTAGCATAGGTTTCGGCTGGCAAGGCCCGGCAGAGCTTTCATACTGTATGGCCTTGCCTGCTGAGTCTTCATATATACGGTCAGAAGTTCCAGCATTGGGAAAAACGATTCGGCGTGAGGGTGGTATCACGATCCTCACGCCGAATTTGTTTTCGGCAGGTTTTGTTGTCAGGGTTGTTGTGAAAGGAGGTGCAAATTGAGTTCCCTATTGAAGCTGGGATGCCGGGCAGAGCAGGAGCGCCTGTGGCTCGGGTGGTTTCTGCGGCATGCATCCAGCATCGCTTGATTGAATCTTCAAGTCAGTAAAGTCTCCCGTTTCGTCAAACGATCCCAGACCGATTTGTCCGCATGTGAAGTGGTGGTCAACTACTGAAAACAAGGGCGTCTTCTGAACATCTGAATAGACTTGGATCAGGCCCGTCTTAACATTCCGCACCACCCGAATGGTGTGCCACTTGGTATCCGGCAGGGCCGGTTGCGCTTCGGTGCCGGCAATCCGCCTGCGGGGCCCTCCGTCGACAAGGAAGATACCGTTGTGAACCGGCTGGACTGTCCCGCGATCGCGGGAGACGTGCGTGTAGTAGAAGTGCAGCGTATCGACGTAATTGAAGACGATGATCATGGAGCGCCCCTCACGCCGCACCTTGACGCTGAGGTCAAAGCTGCCCACGTTCACGTTCTTCAGACGTGCAAATTGCAGCGGACGGCGGGGAACGCCGGGATCGCGCGGCCGAAGCAAGTGCAGGTAGGTCTGACCGTTTTCGGTCTTGCTGACCCAGTCTTCCGCGTGAGGAAATATCCACTCGCTCAGTTCCTTCGGACTGAAGCTGCAGTGGAAATTTAGCTTGTGCAATGCGGCAAGCGAGTTCTTTGAGTAGCCTAGGCCCAATGTGACAAGTACCGAAACAAGCAAAATCGCAGGCACAAAGTGCAGCCGATGAGAGCGATGTTCAATTCTTTCATTGAGTTTCATTCGGGGATTCCTCCATCCTTTTTCCCACAAATTGATCTGCTACCCATACTTCTCGACGGAATCCAATGGTAGCATTGCCGTGAGCATAAGCCACTCAGCGGCACGTACTGGAATTACGATCTCCCTGAATTGAATTAAGAACCTGTGAAGCGTGAGATCTGGTGCCGAAGAGAGGACTCGAACCTCCACGCCCTGACGGGCACTACACCCTGAATGTAGCGCGTCTGCCAATTCCGCCACTTCGGCACAAACTGTCGCGGGAGCCGCCATCGGCCGGCACCCTCCTTCGAGGGCGACGCTGTTGTCAGCGGCAATGTTCATGTTGCCATTGGCCTCATACCGTGTCAAGCAGCACAACGCTTCCAGGAGCATCCATCGCTCTCCCGAAGACGCGACTTTTCTTCAGTTTCTTTACAGCACTAATTAATGCATGACCAGCGATGACATCGGCAACATAATTTGCCGTTCTGTTTCGCCCCTCGGGGCCGACCCATTCTAAAGAAAAGCAATCAGGCGGACCAGAAGGAAGATTCCGCCCAGCAGTTTCGCGCCATCCAGTCCCGTAAACATCATGTGCAGCTTCCAGAATCGCTGGTAGCCGGGTGGCGGCGGAGTGCGCGGCAGGAAATCAATGTTTCTGCCCAGCGAAATAATCTGCGGCATTACCCCCAGCGTCAGGATGATTACGATAAAGAGCATGAGGGCGGCGACGGACAGTTCCAGGTGGTTCCGTGGTGTTTTCCACGCCAGCAGCAAAACCAGAACTGCCCCCAGAACGATCTGTCCCCAGCCGTATGCCTGGAAATACGTCCGGTTGATTTCCGATGCGAGATAGCGCAGCACTTCGCGAGTCTGTTCCGGCTTCTGGCCCTGGACGTCACTGCTGAACTCGGACGGAGGCGACTTGAGCACTTTGTCAACGGCCCGAAAGCTTCGTGTAGCCGCAAACCACATGAACAGGGTCCACCCAACCCACAATGTGAGAACTACGATTGCCAAAGCGTGAATTCGTGTCACCTTTGTCAACTCACTTTCGCGGGACTGGCTGCCTTGCGTCCCCGGATTTGCAAAGAAGCTTACTACAGCTGCTTGCAGGCTCAAACTACGAAGTCATGCGCCCAATTAGAGGAAAACTCGCCGTCGGTCGCGTCCTGCGCAATGCCGCACTTTCCTTTTCACGCAGAAAATTCCAGATCGAGACGCCGAACGCAGAACGCGTCGTACTCAACGCCATCGTGTTTTCTGCCGGAAAAAACCAGGGCCATTCTTCTTCCGCCGTCGTTGATCCATTTGGACGGAAGGCGGTAATCGTGAGTTCTGCTTCCGCCGTCGTTGATCCATTTGGACGGAAGGCGGTAATCGTGAGTTCTGCCGAGCCCCCAATCTCGAGTAAAGAACGCCGTGGTCCAGGGCCCACAGGGCTCCGGCGCGTCGAAGATGCCCCAGCCGCCCGACTGATCGAAGCCCAGAGACAGCAGGTATCGCTTGCAGAACGGATTGTAAACCGCGCCGACGCGTTGGCAATGGCCTGGAAAAGTGAACACGGGGCCGCGCTGGCCGATATCCGTGGTCCACACTGGCGCGCCGTGAGAGTCCACGCGCGAAAAGAATTCGTACGCATCGCGGCGGCAAATCCGGCTTTGGGGGACTCTCGCCAGAACAAGGCTGTCCGAAGGCTCGTAGGCACTGGGGCCATCCTGCGAATAGACGTAGACAAATCCATCGCGTGCGCCCGCGTAATTTCTGCCGAATTGGAGGAATGCAGGAGAACCAAAGCTCTCCTCCAAGCGAAACTCCCAGTGCCACGTCCTGGCATGATCGTCTGACCATGCGAGCTGGGCGTTGCCGGCGTTTCGCGCCCACATGTAGAGGATTCCGTCCACCATCAGCAGGCCGCTGGCCTTGGGGCCCGCCGGACCGTCGCCCGTCCGCTCGCCGGTCTCGGATCGAATGTTACTTCCTACAAAAGTCTCGGGCGTGCCGATGACCCGCGCAAAACCCAGGCTCAATTTCTCTTTGGTGCGCGGGGTAAATCCCCAGCCGTCGCCGTAAGCCGTGTATTGTGCGTCGTCTGCCCAGGTAAGCGGCCAGATGTCGCTTCCCAACGCTTTGCGCACAACCAATGCTGCAGGAGCAAACGCCACTTTGCGAATGACAGGGCTGGGAGGGTAGGGTGGGATCAGAACCTCAGTGGAGGAGATCGCCGCGGGACGGATGGCCTTCATCAGAGGCGTGATGAAGTCATCGAACAGAGCGGCCCAGAAGGTTGGGGCATTCTGCTCCAGCACGTTCCCGTTCCGCACCACGACGAGGTCATGGCTGGGAATTACAAACAGCACCTGGTGTCCGGCGCCGGCCCCGACGAATGCATCGCGCGGAACCTGTGGCCATACGGCGTCAAAGTTGGCGTACCAGCCCAGGCCGCTTCCGAGAAAAGGTCCCTCTTTCCGGCGGTCCGGCAGGGGCATGCCGGCGTACTTCACAACGGTTTCTGCCCACTTGCGGCTGATAAGCCGGCGGCCGTTCCACCCGCCGCGCTGCAACATCAGTTGCCCAATGGCTGCCGTGGCTCGCGCCGTGTAAGATGCGCCGCCCCACGTAGCGTAGATTCTCAAGCCGTCCAGTTCCGTGGGCCCGTCGTAGCCGATCGACCAATCACGATCAGGGATTCCAATCGGGTCCATGACACGCTCTTTCAGCAACGTGTAGATATCCGGCTGCGGCGCGCCACGCAGGCTGGCCGTGATCGCGTAAGCCAGCGCCGCGAAGCCCGGATTGCTGTAGGCGAACTTTGTTCCGGGCGTGTAGATTACCGGAGTCTCGTGGATTGCAATCCAGAAGGGATTTGGTTTTCGCTTCCAGAAGTTTCCCTTCCAGCCGGTCAATTGTGCATGCGGCTTGTTGCCCTCCTCGGCGTCCTCCAGTCCGGAGGTGTGCGTGGCCAACTGGCGGATGGTGATCCGCGACTTTAGCGGATCGCGCTTCCATTGCGGAATGTACTTCCAAGCTGGATCGTCGGCGCCGATTCGGCCGTCGTTCAGCGCCACCAGCAGCGACATTCCGCCCACCAGGGATTTTGCCATTGAGGCTGCGTAGTGGGACTTTTCGGGGCCCCATCCGGGCGCGTACCATTCGTAAACTGTCCGATTATGGCGACGAATCAGCAGGCCGGTGGTTTGCCGTGCTGCGAGTTGGCCTCTAAGTTCTTCAAGCCGCGAGATGTTCAGGCCTTGCCGCATTTCGGAGGCATTCAATAGAGCTGGCCAGGCCGAACCAACCCACGCGGCGCCGGTTGCGGCCAACGAGCGCTTGATGAAGTTGCGCCGATCGGCTGGTTTGCTCACAATATCGCCTCCTTGTGCGGGTCCTCGCCGTGCAAACCTCCAAGGAAAAGCCGCTGTGGCACGTTCCCATCTCTCAAACACAGGTGATTATCAGCCAAGGGCGAGCGGCTGCGCAAAGCCATTTCGTGAAGACCGCTTGGTCGCAGGCAAATTCCAGTGACCGGCGTGGAATGCCGCACCGTCTGCAATGCGGCTGGCTTTCTTGCCGCAGCCTGAGATTGCGGATATTCTAGATGAATCCGGCCACCCGCGAGGTCCGCCCATTCAAGCCGCTGCTCAACAAGAGTTGAAGCACAGGACTCCGCGCGATAAAGGCCGGAGGGAGGAAAGCAGGTTTGTCTGAACAGGCTTCGCTTGAGCAGGGGATTAACATCGCGCAAGGCGCTGCAAAACGTGTGCTGATCCTGCACTACCATGAAATCTGGCTGAAAGGTGGGAACAAACGCTTCTTCCAGAGCCGGCTGGTGGCGGCGGTAAAGCACAGCCTGGAGGACTTGTCGCCGTGCCCGCTGGAAATTGTGCTGGACCGCCTGCTGGTTCCTGTGCCGGACGAAAGTCTGCTGCCCCTGATGGTGGAGCGCCTGCAAAGGGTTTTTGGCCTTGCATACATCGGGCTGGCGTGGGAAGTTGCCGGGGGAATGCCGGAACTCGCCCGCTGCGCCTGCCGCGTGATGGAACAGATCAATCCGCGCAGCTTCGCCGTGCGTGCCAAGATTGCCGACCACGATTTCGAGGCAAACTCGATGGAAGTCGAACGCGAGATCGGGCGCGAGGTCCTGACCACATTGCGGGCGAAGGGCAACGAAGTTCGCGTGAACCTGACCGAGCCCGAAGTGACGTGCCAGGTGGAAGTGATTCCGGGCCGGGTGCTCGTCTACGCCGACCGCGCCGAGGGCCCGGGCGGCCTTCCGGCAGCCACCGGCGGGCGGCTTGTGATGCTGCTTTCCGGCGGATTTGATTCGGGCGTGGCCGCCTACAAGATGATGCGGCGCGGCGCCCATCTCTCTTTCGTCCACTTTTTCGGCAGCGCCTCGCCGGCCAGTGGGCCGTCGAGTCCTGTTGCCGAGCGCATGGTCCGCGTGCTGACGCCTTATCAATTTACCTCCCGCCTATACGTGGTTCCCTTCGATTCCGTGCAGCGGCAGATTGTGGCCGGCGCGCCGGAAAACCTTCGGGTGCTTCTCTACCGCCGCATGATGGCGCGCATCAGCCGGGAAATCTGCCGGG
>JAJYLL010000028.1 GCA_021787735.1 Acidobacteriota bacterium
AATGGGGCTTTGGTAAGCGGCCACCCTCGGGTGGCCCCAGAACGACGGGGCCGCGTTAGCGACCCCCAATAGCCGCTTTGAGCGGCTCACAAACTAAGGCCCCCGGCTCTGCCGGGGGATATTTACCAGCGGAGCGGAACCACGACCCGAGTTACAGTAAGGCGTCTGCTTATCGGCGGGGGTTCGAGATCATTCGAGAAGTGATGGGCCCGCAGTGCATCTGCTAGACTGCGGGCTGGCGCCGGTCACGGTGAGATTCCTTGATAGTACCCAAATTGAGCTAGACCTGCCTTCGCCGATTTGGGTACAGTATAGCAAGAACTCAAACGGCAGCGCTCCTGCCATGGCCAAACGTTATTATTTTCACAAACGCACATAGATCAATGACGACTATCTGGGCTTAGCTTTGTTGACAATCCCACAGGCCCAAGTAGCGGCTTCAATTATTGGACTATCGGGGGGAACGAAGATCTCGGGTGACCGGTTGATCGGCTTGGGCCCTGTTCGGCTGGTGATTTTAAAGAAGGTGTATCCCGCCTACGGTGAAGCAACTCGTCCGGCGGACCTATATGAGCGGGATGAACCGGAGATATTTGTCCTGCCGATCAAGAGAGATTTCGGAGATTGGACCATTATTGGAGTGCTTAATTACGACGAGAACGTATCGATGGAGAGGCAGATCTCGATGGATCGCCTCCGTGTGTACCCTTCAAAGACGTATGGCGCCTTAGAGTGTTGGAGCCAGCGGTTGCAGGGGGAAGTCACGAAGCAATTACAGTTGCATTTTGACCCTTCCTCGGTGGTGCTGTTGAGTTTGCATGAGAAGACCGGAGTCCCGCATGTTATATCTTCAGATCGTCATTATGGGCAGGCAGCCCTGGAACTTGAGAGTGTCGAGTGGGACCAGGGAGTGACGAACCTGCGGGTTGTATCACTGGGGCCAATGGGAAGCAGGGACAATGGGCTGTTTACATCCCGGAGAAATATGTTTGGGCGGAGAAGCCGACCGGCTACTTTTATGACTTCGAGCATGGTGATCCATTGAAACACAGTGATTGTTCGCTTTCCAGTGGTTTCGCGTTCCTCAATAATCGCGAGGGGGATTCAACGAATTGACTGTAGTCAAACTGTACTCAATAGACCCCATTAAAACCTCCAACTCCCTCACCATTCAGGAAGCTTTAATGACATCTAAATATTGCGCTGTCTATTTTCTGCCCCTAATATCGGGAAACTTCAGAATGCCTTGCTTCGACCCATAATCCGTTGGTTGCAGGTTCAAGTCTCGCCTCGCAGAACCGCCTTCACTCCAGCCCGATGTCCGACCCGATGCTGTACGAAATTACAAGCACTTAGCAGACTTAGCAGCCCCTATGAGCGTCTGTAAGTTGTTGTAAAGTCTATAACCTGCGGATTCACACGGTAGAAGTCACAGGTTCGAGTCCTGTATCGCCCACCATGCTTAAGCCCTTCAGAATCATTGAATCATCTTTATCGCCATTTCCGCCACATTACTTGAGCGGGGTGCAACTGGGAGCAGGACCCTTGCAAATTTGCTTGCAGTTTTCGCCTGAGTTTCCGGCACCGGCTGAGTTTAAACGCCGCGAGCCAGACTTGAGTCCGTCTGGCCAACTGAACCTGTAATGCTTTGACGCTCTCGCCTGTAGACTCAGACTTGCAGGATCGAGCCCACGGTTTTGAACACTCGCAGGGTCCATCGGTGTGCCCCTCTCAGTCGGAAGCACCAGATCATCTGGCTGAACGTGAGCGGGCCGAATCGCCCGAGGTGCATCAAAGGCGGAATTGTCTTTCGTAGCCGACTGCAGGGGCTTCTTTGTTTGCGCTCCGGACATTTTACACCTATATCTTTTCCGGATTGATTGCGGCGATTGTCCTTCGCGTATCTGAGGCGAACACCTCATGAAGGACATAAGGCCATTCGATAGGTCTACAGAGAGACCCGCCACTTGGAGCGGCGTGCCCTCAGAGGAAGATGACCTGCTTGGCTTCCTGAATCAGATGGATGAACGTCCCGACGCCCACATAGTCCAGGCCGGGATAAGAGATCATCTCTTCCGGCTTCAGGCCCATCACGCTCATCGACATTTCGCAGACATGGATGCGAACGCCTAGGTCAGCCGCATCTTTCATCAGCTCCTCGAGCGATTTCACACCGCGCTGCTTCATCACGCTGCGAATCATCTTGGGCCCCATGCCAGCCATCTGCATTTTGGAGAGTGGCAGAGCGCGGGAGCCGCGCGGAAGCATTCGGCCAAACATGCGGTCGAGAAAGTCCTTGCGCGGCGCCTTTTGCGGATCGCGCAGAGCTGCTGTGGCCCAGAAGGTGAAGAACATGTCCACTTCCATGTCGTAGGCAGTCGCGCCCAGCGCGATGATGAAGGCGGCAATCGTTGTATCGAGGTTGCCGGTCATCACGCCCAGCGCGAGCCGGTTGGTGCCGGAGGAATTTTCCAGCGCCTCGACGCGTGCGACAAGATCCTGGAATTGTTGCTGCTGTACGGCATCAGTACCTATCATTCGAGCTCCTTGGAATCACGGGTTGCGGCAGCGCCCGGCACGCGGCGCCGTCAATAGCTGGCAACGGCGCTGGCGTCGAGAAGCATTTGCGTATAGACCGCAACAGCGATCGGCTTGGCCTGTTCGATCAGTTCATTCTTTTCGTCGTAGCCGCGACCTTGGATGCACGGCGTGCACAGATAAAGCCCTCCGCCCATGTCGAGGAAGTTTTTGAGCAGTTCGTCCATCGGCTTCAGGCCTACGTAGCGGACGTGCTGGGCCGCTCCTTTTTGGGCGAGATTGACGGCCGGACCGACGAGCACCATCTTGGCTTCGACGTCCATCGCCAGCGCGCCGACTGCGTGCGTGAAGGCAATCAGGACCATTTCGGGATTGTCCGCTCCCTTGCTCAGCACGTAAACGATATTGTCGTTTTTAGCCTCAGTCATGATTCCCTCCATTGGCTTCATAGATGTCTCGTTGCTGGCGAGCGAAATAGAGTCCCAGTGACAGCGGGCGGTAAACAGCGTGCGCCAACTTGGTGACCATGAGGAGCAGCACCAGTTCCATCGCCATGGTGGTGTGAATCAGCAGCACCGTATCGTTCACCGGGCCCGCCCAGCCAAAAGATACGGCTGTCTCAATCCAGAAGCCCGTGACGGCCAGCACCAGCAGGAATGCCAGCAGCCACCAATCGGAGAGCGCCGAACTGGTCACGCAGGTTGCCTTGCCCCGGTAACGCTGGTAGAGGGATACGCTCACGCCGTAAAGCATCAAGAGACCGGAAATCGTTCCCAACACGCGCGCCGGCGGAAACCAGCCCCAGCCCAGAAAGTATACGAAAAGGAAATTGAGACCCGAAGCGGTGAACAGACCCAGAAAACCTGCCATCACGCTGTAATGGATGGCCCGAGGCGTCAGATACCACGGTGCCGGCGTCTCGTCCTCATTGCACTGGGCATGTCGGTTCATCGTCAGGATTTCCTGTCCAAGCTGCTTCAGCACGCGCAGACGCGCCCGCAAGGGCAGCCCCCGTAGCGGCGAGTCTCCATCCATGCTGCGCCGATAATTCCGAACCAGGCCGATGCTACCGGCCACCGAAACAATCGCAAGCAAAGCAAAAACACCCATGCCGACCTTGTGAACGACCTCGTAGGGCACCAGCCCGAAGATCCAACCGTGCATCGGTTGGGCCTGGCCGAGTGAAACCAGAAGAAAAGCCAGCACGCCAGCCAGCAAAAGGGTGACGGTTAGCGTCACGGCTGGGCTCTCATACATCCGCCGGGTGAGTCCCGTAGGATCGAATGAGGCGATAGAGTAGCGCCGTAGCGCCGCCATGGTCTCCCCAGGTTCGGCGCCGCGGGGGCAGGTTACGCTGCAATCACCGCAGGAATAACAAAGCCACAGTTCGGGCGATTGCACCAGCTTCTCTTTCAAGCCCAACTGCGCGTAGCGCACCAATTTTCGTGGGAAAGGTGTGTTGCCCTTCGAGAGAGAGCAAATCGCCGAGCAATTGCCGCAATTGAAGCAATTGATAACACTATTGGCGCCGAAACGCGCCAACGCATTTCGAAAATCAGGATCGACCGTTTGATGCCTGAGGGTTGCACCCATTTTTGCACCTATTTACCGTTCTGTTCGATGAACTCGTATTTCACGTAATCACCGTCCGCACCGGCCTCCTGCACCGTACCGTATTTCCTCATGGCGGTGACGTGCCAAAGCACCTGATCGACGGGCAGGCCGGTTTGCCGCGTGAGTTCCGGCACCGTGCCAGCCCCTTTTCGCAGGGCTTCAGTGATCTGTTTTCGCTCGTGGCGAAAATCGGCCACGTACTTTTTCAGTGTTCCATCGAGGTCACTGTGCTGTTCGCGGAACAGCTTCAGCGCCTGTCGATGTGCTTCTGTTAGTTTGGCGGGCATCGTTTCTCTCCCTTAAAAGGTCAGCCCTCCACCGGCACGGCCTCGACCAGTCCATCGATCATGGCGTCGAACTGGTCCAGAGTCCAGCCCTTCAGGTCGATTGCACGCGTTGGGCAGACGGCCACACACGCACCGCAACCAAAGCACAAGCCAGGATTTACGCGGGCCTTGACCGCGGACTCGCCGTCAACTTGTACGGTTTCCTTGAACAGCGCGCCGGTGTAGGCGCACTCAGTCAAACAACGCTCGCAGCCGTTGCACTTTTCCGCATTCACTTCGGCTACGAATGGATCCAATTCCACAGCGTCGCGCGAAAGTGGAATGGCTGCCTTCACGGCCGCCGCGCCTGCTGCAGAGAGCGTTTCCTCAATGTTCATGGGGGCCTGAGCAGTTCCGGCCAGCAGCACGCCGTTGACCGCCGTCTCCACCGGCCGCAATTTCGGATGGACCTCCTGCAAAAAGCGATCGGCGCCAACCGGCAGCTTCAGAAGATCGATCAATTCCGGGATGTCGTGCGCCACCAGCCCCACGCCGAGCACCAGGAGGTCGAGCGGGACCTCGACCTCCTCGCCGAATGTCAGGTAATCTTTCACCCGAACTTTCAGCGCCGAGCCGTTTTCTCCCGGCTCAACCACGGGCGGCTCCTCTGCGTGGTAACGCAGAAACACCACGCCAGCTGCCGAACTCTTGGTGTAATAGTCCTCGTGCCCACCGTAGGTCCGGATATCCTGGTAGAAATCGAATACGTTTACATCAGGAAAACGCATCTTGAGCGTGAGCGCCTGCTGGAGGATGGCTGTGCAGCAGTAGCGCGAACAGTAATCGTTGATTTTCCCATCGGCCTGGGGCGGGTTCACTCCTTCCACCTGCCGGCTGCCGACACAGTGTAGAAAACCCACGTTCCTTACGCGTTTGCCGTTCCAGATGAAGTTGCCATTCGGCAGGGTGGCGAGCTGCCGCAGGAAGTCGGCCAGGGACACCACCGCCGGCTGCTCTCCAAAACCGTATTCACCTCTGGCTGGCTTGTACGGATCTGCGCCGGTCGCCACAATGATGGTGCCCACCGAGGCATAGACCTCCGCCGCATTCGCTGAGTGGCCTGCGCCTTGTGGGTCTGACGATGCTGAAGCGTCCGGCTTTGGTTCGAACGCGATCTTCACATCGAAATTGCCGATGAACCCGGAAACCCTTTCGATGCGTGCCCGCGTAAAAATACGGACCAGCGGATGATCTGTGACCTGTGCGATAAGTTTCTTCGCCAGGACGGAGCCTTCGTCCTCGCGCGGAAACGTTCGCGCCAGCAATGCAACCCGACCGCCCAGGCTTGAGGACTGCTCCACCAATATCACCGGTACGCCCTTGCCCGCCAACTCGGCTGCGGTTTTCAGGCCGGCAATGCCGCCGCCGACTACAAGCGTCTGGCGATGATTGCCCATGCGGATTCGCTCAAGCGGTTCGGCATGATGCAGCTTGCCGACTGCCGCATTAATCATCCGTAAGGCCTTCGAGGTTGCGCCGACCGGATCGTGCTTGTGCGCCCAACTGTCCTGCTCGCGAATGTTGACGTGCTCGTAGAGAAAGGGATTCAGTCCGCCGCGCTGGACGACGGTGCGAAACGTCAATTCGTGCAGAAACGGCGAGCATGATGCGACGACAACGCGGTTCAAGTTCTGCTTTTGAATGTCTTCGACGATTGTCGCCTGCCCAGGGTCTGAGCACATGAAGGTTTCCACCCTGCACGCAGCCACGTCGCCAAGTTGCTTTACTTTCCCGGCGAGGGCGTCTGTATTGACGACGTCACTGATGTTGCCGCCGCACCGGCAAATGTAAACGCCGATGCGGGGCTTTTGTGATTCGGTCTTCGGATTGGAGCTTTTCTTTTGCTCACTCACTTGCGGCTCCTATGACTTCAAGTTCGAGGGAAGGAGCATTGGCGTCGGCGGTCGCGCGCTTCTGCGTGAGGTAATGCGAAGCCTCCATCGCCGCCGAACCTGCCTCCATAATCGAATCCACGATGTCCTTCGGCCCGGCTGCCGTACCGGCCACGAAAATCCCTTCGCGTCCCGTCCACGCAGGCCGCAGCGGATCAGGCCGCCGAATGAAGCCGTCCTCTTCTTTGGCCGCGCCGAGGCGCTCCGGCGAGACCAGTTCGGGCACGATGCCCTGCGCCAGCACCACCAGGTCGTGCCGGTTTTCCATCACCCTGCCGTCCTCTTCGATGGCTTCCACGCGCGCCATCAGGTCCCCATTCGGCTGTGGCGTAATGCGTGCCACCTTGCCCTTGACAAAGCTGATCCCCATGGCCTTCGCATTCTGGTAAAACTGCTCAAACCCTTTGCCGAACGCGCGAATGTCCATGTAGTAAATTGTGATGTCGGCGGTGGGCAGCGCACCGGAAAGCAGCATGGCCTGCTTGATGGAATACATGCAGCAGACTCGCGAGCAATAGGGCACGCCGATGCTCTGATCGCGCGAACCGGCGCAAAGCACAAAAGCGACGCTGTCGGGAATCTTGCCGTCCGAGGGCCGCAGCACGCGGCCATACGGCCCGTGGGGAGCCAGCAACCGTTCGACTTGCAGCGGCGAAACAATGTCTTTTGAACGGGAGGCGTTGTATTGCGGCTTGAGGGAAGTCGAGTTCAGGTGGAAACCGGTTGCCAGCACTACTGCGCCCGCCTCTACGGTCAGCGTTTTGGGTTGCTGATCGAGGCGAATCGCGTCGCTGGCGCACGCCCTGACGCAGGCGCCGCAGCCGATGCAATATTCGGGGTTGAGTACGGCGTACTGCGGAATGGCGTTGGCGAAGGGCACCGAGATTGCGCGCAGAGCTCCCATGCCCTGCTCAAAGGGGTCAGGATACTCCACCGGGCATACGTACTCGCACTGCCGGCAGCCGATGCAGGCGCTGGTGTCGACGTAACGCGCCATCTGTGTCAAGGTCAGCCGGTGGTTATCACCGGCCGGCTCAATGGCGTCCACGGTGGTGTAGGTCATCAGGGTAATGTTCGAATGGTGAGCCGCCGCAGACATCTTCGGTGTGGTGATACAACTGGCGCAATCGAGCGTGGGAAACACCTTGCTGAGCGAGATCATGCGGCCGCCGATGCTCGGTTGCTTTTCGACGACCAGCACCCGGTAGTCCTGATCTGCAAGATCCAGAGCCGACTGCAATCCCGCGATGCCGCCGCCTACCACAACAACGTCAAAATGGTTTTCCGTCTCGCGCATCGCTGCGCCGTTGCCAGAGCTCATGATGCACTCCTTGCCATCTGGACGATCTCGCCGGCCTGCAGTTCCCGCAGGGAAGCCTGCCAGATCTCAGTAGCGGCGGATCGATTCACTGGCCCAAGCTCGCGCAGCCTACTGTCCATTTGTGTTACCTCTTTGAGAAACGCCTTGATGCACACCGTGCAGATGGCCGTCAGCCGCATCCGCTCGATTTCAAGACCGCCCTCCTTCATCCTCTGCACCAGCCGGTCGATGCGCGCTGCCAGCTTGTCATACGCGCCCTTGTAAGGGCAGTCGGAACCGCAGGACGCGATCAGGATGCCATCGATGCCCCGTGCATAGGCGCGTGCGAAAAAGTCTTCGGGAAAGAGCGCCGGCGATGGTACCCGCAGAATGCTCACATTTGAAGGGTATTCCAGGTGCGCTTTCCCCACCGCGTCGGCGCCCGGATAGGCGCAGGCGAGCGTTGCCAACACTAATATTTTCGGCTCAAATTCAAACGCCATCGTAAGCCTTTCTCCCGCTGGTTATTTTTTGCGGATGATGAAATGGCGATCGAAGCCGTTCGCCTCGATAACACCCAAGTACTCGTGGCCGACCTTCTTGGCCCAGACGGGGATGTCATTGCGGGAGCCGGAGTCGTTGGATAGAACTTCCACAATCTGGCTGACGCCGACGGTGCCGACAGCCTTCTTGGCTTCCAGCAGCGGGCCAGGGCAGGCCGTGCCGCGGGCATCAACTGTTTTGGTAGGTTTCAACGTATTCAGATCTACTGCCATGTTTCTTCTACTCCTTTGCTTGGTGACCGCCGCGAACGTTGAGAGCGTCATCAGTCGATAGTGACCACGTATCGCGGATCGGCCTCTCGTGCGACCTCTCCGTGGTTCTTCATCTCGTCGAGCAGCACGGAACGGATCAGGGAGCACGCCCGGATGATCCGTCGGTCTGCGAGTCTGTAGAAGACGGTCTGCGCCTGCTTGCGCGGCAGCACTAGGCCATGCGAACTTAGAATTGCCAGATGCTGACTTACGTTAGACGGCGAGACTCCAATGATTTCGGCCAGCTCCCCCACTTTCCTCTCCTGTCTGCCGAGCAATGCAAGGATTTTCAGGCGGGTGGGATTGGCAAGGGTTCCGCAGATCGACGCGTGCAAATCGAAGATGTCGAGTCCCTTTTCGTGGTTTCCGCTGGAGCGATACGTCCTCATACATTCGAAACTTAGCATATACGAATGTACGAGTCAACGGATATTTCATTGTTTTGGAATCTTTGTTCCCCGCAGAGGTTCTTCTGTACGCCGTTACGGAGCATGAAGCAGCTCCCGATATGATCACGGGTTCAGGTGTTTCGCTCGACGATCGAGTCTCGATGAACTTGCGGGGTGCAAGGCAGGATTCGTGATGACTAATCGTCTTTCCGGGGCCTGGTGTACCGCTTCCGTGCTGTTATGACCAAGGACAAATTTTCTTCTTACAACCGATCGAAGTTATTTGCCATGGCTTTAAGCGCCTCCTTTGCTGACCGAGTTCGGACTCTGACCAGCAAAGTGACTGCCATACTCTAGTGGTCTTCCTCTCCCATCAGGCAAACTTCGTGCATTCCGTTCAGTGCGTCGAGCTTGCTCTGCTGTTGCGCCGTCAACATGATTATTCACTTCTTCAAGTCGAAATCCATAATCTGCTTCACCGCTGGCACACGCAACCGACCGGAAACTTCCCAACACCTCAAGTTATCCCTTCGCGGATTTTCGGACAGTGACCCACATCACAAATGAACGCTGGTTCGTGTGAATGTTGTCATCGCACGGTAGCGGTTGCAGGTTCGAGTCCTGTTTTTGATCGGCAACGGGACCGCCCGGCACGAGCCGGTAGCGGCCTTATACCGTCTTGTGGCGGGAGGCTACAGGCCGCGGACTCTATCGGGGAATCGGGCGAAATTTCCTGTCGCAATAGCCCAGGCGATAAGGTACACTGCGGTCATTAGACACGGAGTGGATCGTTCGCGGACCTGATCTGGTTTCATCGTTCCTGAAAGATGACTTTTCCGGCAAAGGAGCAGGCTATGAGCAAGGATGTTTCTCGCAGGAAATTCCTGGAAGGCCTTGCAGTCGGCAGCGCCGCAGGCGTTGGCATTCTGACAGGCCTCCACGGAAAGGCGGAAGGCGCCACGGTTGAGCGCCTCCCTCACCGGACGCTTGGGCAGACGGGCGAAAGCGTTTCAATCCTAGCTTTTGGCGGCGGCAGTCGCTTTGGCATGTACAAAGATGAAGAGGCGGCGCTGGCTGCGCTGAACCATGCGCTCGACCTCGGCATCACTTACGTTGATACGGCGCATGGCTATGGCGGCCCCGATGGCAGCAGCGAGCGACGAATCGGCAAGGTCCTGAAGACGCGGCGCCAGGGAATCTTTCTGGCCACCAAAATTGAACAGCGGACGCGCGATGGCTTCATGCGTGACCTGGAAATCAGCCTGAAGCGCCTCGACATGAACCAAGTTGACCTTGTGCACATTCACAGCCTGGGGTTTGCGGACGACTTGGCAAAGATCGAGGCTCCTGACGGCGCCATGAAGGGCCTGCTCGAAGCCAAAGAGCAGAAGATGGCGCGGTTTATCGGGATGACCAGCCACACTGACGGCCCCACCTTGGCCACGGCGATCGGGCGGCATCCGCTCGACTGCGTGCAGATGGCTCTGAACGCTGCTCGCAACGGGAAGTTTGAAGTGACGGCTTTGCCCGCCGCGCGGAAAAAGAAGTTGGGCATCATCGCCATGAAGATTACCGGCCAGGAATTTCTGCTGGGCGATGGGCCCGGAAAGACGAATATCGACGAACTGCTCCGCTACTCGGTGAGCCTGCCGGTCGCAACGGGAGTGATTGGAATGCCGAAGGTGGAGTACATCAACCACAACACGGCGCTACTGCGCCACTTCACGAGGCTTAACGAAGAGGCGATGGACCGCATCCGGCAGCAGATGGCGCCCTCCACCGAACCGCTGACCAAGAGACTTGTCGGCCACCTGGACATCGACGATCGCCACGTCTGCTGGGCGTAGGGTTGCGAAGGTGAGCCACTACTTTACAGAGACGCCCCGCCGGGGGGCGTCTCCTGGCCCCTCGATCCTATTTCACAAACTCAATAATCCCAAAGCGCGTCGGCACGTGGAAGGTGACGCCTTCTGGAATGGTGCTCCACGACATGAACCGCCTCTGGTGATCCTCGCCGAGTCCGTCAGCACGGAACAGGTTCAGCCTCCACTCCGCACCGGCGTAAATTTCTTTTGCTCCCAACACCGCAGCGGGAATGCGCAACTCGGCAGTCCAGACGTGGTGCTCGGGGTCGATCCGGGTGGCGTGGTCAAAGCCGGAGTCCCAGTTGGCGTCGTTGAACGGCGTCTGGTCTTTGTTGATCTCAAGGTCGAGCCAGAGATTGTTGGGCGAAACCTCAAATTCGTAATAATGGTTAACGCGTTCGGGCTGTGCGTTGATAAAGACCTCGACCACGTCGCGGTTCCACAACCCCCATTTCTCGGTCGCCGGGTCCGCGTCCTTGTAGATGTTCAGTTCCGTGTACTTGCAGCGGTAGGCAAAATACACGTAATGCGGCGTCCACACCGTGGCGATGTCAGTTTCCGATTGCGGATAATGCTTCTGGCCGGACATGTCATGGTTCATGTGGACCCAGTCGGCTGTCTTCCACACTTCTTTCTGGAGGTTGCCGTCGGGCACAAAATCCACGGGCGAGAATTTTGAAATAATTCGGGCATTGCTGGTGTAGCTCATGCTGTGCCTCCCTTCTGATTCCTCTAGCAGAGCGTTGACTTCGCGGCGCGAACGCCCGGGGCTCGGAACACCGCTGCACTGATTAAAATCCATGGCAGCGCTGATGGCTCTTCGCATGCGTCTTTCAAGGCTGGCTGCTTCATTGGCGTGCTGCGGATCTTTTCTGAGCTTGCCAATCCGCTGTTGCAGCATCTCGATTGCTTCGTAGTCCTCAACGCCCTGCCGAAGCAGTTCCCAACGCGTGCTGTCGATGGGGCCGTCCTTGCCGGGATAAACGAAAAAGGCGTCGCCGGAATGCCAGCGGCTTTCCGGATGCTTCCAGACGTCCTCCGGCCATGACGTGTAGGCCCACCGCAGATAGCCGGAGAGCCCATAATGAAAAGCCATCCAGGGAAGCACGCGGGATTCCCATTGGGGCGAGTAGATGAAAGTGTTCGGCATAGCGGGCGTGCAGCAGGTATAGAACGTGGTCGGTCCCACGCCCTTCCGTTCCTGCAGCAGATGCCGGACGGCGGCAGGATGGGCCAGGTCGCTGATGAAGATGGTCAGATCGCCCACCTTGCCGGACTGCTGGCTGGAACTTCCGCCGGCCAGCGCCACTTTCAGTTCGGGGGCGTCGGCTTTGAGGACACTGAAAATTCCATTCATGATAGCCTGCGGCTTTTCGTCGAAACCGATGTAGGTTCGGTCCAGCCAGCCGTGCTGCTTGAGATGACGAACCAGCGCCGGCAGGAAGGCTCCCCAGACGTCGCGGTAGGCGGCGTCACCCACGCGGGTGGGGTAAACGCGCATCTTACCCGTCTTAGTGTCAGTGTATCCAATATTGCAGAGCGACGTGTCGCCCGGGCCATCCACCATGGAGAAACACTGGATAGATTTGTCGATGCCCGCCCTCATCATCATCTCGACGTAGTGGTCGAAGACGGAAAAATCAAACTGGAACCTCGAGGCCTGGCCGGGCTGGTAAGTCCCCGGGAACTTCCACCCCACCATCGAGGGATAAACAAAGCCCGTCTGCGACCGCCACGGATTGTAAACAATGCTGGTGGATATGGAACGTTCGCCATGGTCGGCCAGGTTGCGCGCATAGGCTTCCAGCAGTTTCCAGTGCGCGGGAGACCACAGCGGCACCTTGGCTACGCGCGCGATGGCCGCCGGGTCCTGCCAGATGTTCAGATAGAAACCGCTCTTTGTTATGTCGGGCAGCGTGAAACCGAGCACCCGGAGTGAAATATCGAACCGCTTGCTTTGCGGGCCGGCTTGAATCTGGAGTGCACCCTTATATTCACCGGGAGCGGCGTTGCGGGGCACGGAAATCGTGAGCCACACACCCTGCGTCCAGTTCGGCTTGATTTCATCCGGTGGCGAGGTGAACAGGGGGTCGGCCATCAACTCTCCGCGCTCGACCACCGGCACGTAGCCCGGATAGCGAATCCGCACCCAGGAGCAGGGAAGCACGTGCGATCCCGCCACTTCGGCAGATTCGCAAGCCGCCCTAAAGGGTGTGAGTGTCTGCGCCGAGCGAACGGCAAATTGCATTGAGATGATTTCGTTCCGGAAAGCCTCGGCGCTTGCCTCAGCACCTCTGGTAGTTTGTACGCTGCCGGGAGTGAGGCGCATGCCAGTACTTTCCTGCCATGCCTGGAACGAGTTGCCGGCTGGCTGGGCTTTAGCGATCGCAAGGCCCACCAACGACTGGGCCATAATCAGCGCGATGAGTGCAAGACCTTTTGGGCGTATCATAGAGCGTCTCCTGTACGCAAAGTGCGGGACTTTCGGCCGTTCGATTTACAGCTCCGGACCCGGGTGCTGATGTTACGAAAACTTTCCAATTACTTCGTTGACGTGCGACTTGGGCAAGAGTAATCTTCAGGTTAATCATGAAGCGAAATTCTACACCATACGAGAGGTCACAGGAACCATGGACCGAAGACAATTGCTTGGAATGATGGGCGCGACCCTGGTGGGAGCATCCGGAACCGCAGCCCGTGCCGCCGAAACCCGCGGTGCACAGTCTGCCGAACGCAAGGGTTCGCAGATCTACCTCAGTGAATTTCAGCCCAAAAGCATGTTGCAAGTCCCGGAAACAAAGATTGAGCGGGCAAAGTTTCCTGTGATCGACGTTCACACGCACATGACGTTCGCGGCGGTCAACACAAACGGTGTGCCCATGAGCGAGAAGATGAAATTTCTCGCGGAGCCTGCTGACATACTGGCCGTGATGGACCGGCGGAACATTCACACCCTGGTTGACCTGACAGGCGGCTTCGGCCAGGGCCTTGTGGATACCGTGCAGAAATACCATGTGCCGCACCCGGACCGCTTCATCGTTTTCACCGAGCCGTGGTATCCGAAATCAAACCAGCCGGGCTATGCGCAATTCCAGGCCGACGCCATCGAAAAGGCGCACAAGGCTGGCGCCCGGGGATTGAAGATCCTCAAGACGCTGGGCCTCTACCTGCGTGAGGACGTTACTTCAGGGCCGCTGGTAAAGATTGATGACAAACGCTTCGATCCGATGTGGGAAGCCTGCGGAAGCTTGAATATGCCGGTTTTCATTCACACCGCCGACCCTGACGCGTTCTTCCTGCCCACCAACCGCTTTAACGAGCGATATGAGGAATTGAATCACCATCCTGACTGGTCGTTTTACGGCAAGGATTTTCCCCCCAAGCGGGAACTGCTGGAAGCGCGCAACCGTGTTTTTGCCCGCCATCCCCGAACCCAGTTTGTGGGGCTCCACATCGCGAACCATCCTGAACACCTGGCGGGCGTGTCGGAGTTGCTGGACCGCCTGCCCAACGTGCACGTGGAAACGGCGGCGCGCATCAATGAACTGGGCCGCCAGCCCCGGAATTCCCGCAAGTTCTTCGATAAGTACCAGGACCGCATCATGTTCGGGACCGACGCCGTTCCGCCGCCGTACGGCGACGTTACTCCGCAGCAGATCTTCGGCGATGAGCTTTATCAAATCTACTACCGGTTCCTTGAAACCGAAGACGAGTATTTCGATTACGCTCCGGCGCCGAAGCCTCCGCAAGGCCGGTGGGAGATTTCCGGGATCGGCTTGCCGGACACCATTCTGCGCAAGGTTTATTACGAGAACGCCGCGCGGCTGCTGAAGATCAAGGTTTAGCGCCGCGCCTGGATTAGGACCGCAATCCCGGAAGTTTCTCCGGGCCATCCCTGCCGACCGAAGGAGATACCGTTCATGGGGATCACAATCTCTGGTGTTGCCGCCGCGCTGATGTTTTCGGCTGCACTGGCGCTTGCTCAAAACAATAATGACGTCGTAATCCGGCCCAAGGAGATTGACACTGTGCTGGTCAACCCCGGCATGGGCATCCAGACGTTTCAGCGGTTCAATGGCGACGCGCTGAATTCAGGCCTGCGCTGGTCGGAAGAAGGCCCCACTGAGGTTTTGAAGCCTGCGGCCGAAAAGCCGGATTTCCCTGAAAGCTCCATCTCGTATTGCCGGTGGTTCTGGAACGTGCTGGAGCCGGAGCACGGAAAGTACAACTGGGGGATTATCGATCTCGCGTTGAAGGAAGCTCGCGAGCATCACCAGACCCTTGCCATCCGCATGATGCCTTACGATGAGCACCATCCGTTGCCCGAATGGTACCGGAATTCCGGCGCGCGCCGCGCTAACAAGCCCACCGACGCGGACGGAAATATCTGGCAGCCGGATTTCAGCGACCCGCTCTACCTGAAGTACTGGGGTGAACTGGTTGCGGCGGCGGGCGCGCGCTACGACGGCAACCCCTATCTTGAAATGGTGGACATCTCTTCCGTGGGTTATTGGGGCGAAGGCTGGAGCCATTACATGCCGGCTTTCAAATACCAGAGGGCGCTGATCGATATCTACCTCAAGGCCTTCAAGCGGACGCCGCTGCTGATGAATTTTGATCAGCAGCACGCGCTCAGTTACGGAACAGCCCACGGCGCAGGCTGGCGTCTGGATTGCTGGGGCGATATGGGGAAGCCGACCTGGGGAGAAATGCTTGATATCTACCCCGAGCAGATCGTCCGGGCCGGCATACAAAATGTCTGGGAACGAAGTCCTGTCTCTCTTGAGAGCTGCGGCGTTCCTGGAAGCTGGCTGAAAGATGGGTTTGACGTGAACTACATTCTGGCCCAGGCACTGCGCTGGCACGTCAGTTCAGTGAACATCAAATCTTCTGCCATTCCGTCGCAGTGGAAGAAGCAGTTCGACGAATTTGAGAAGCAGATGGGCTACCGGTTTATCCTTCGCCGGCTGGAATATCCTAAAGAGGTTCGGCCGGGCGAGATGATGCCGGTCCATATGTGGTTTCTGAATGCCGGAGTTGCTCCCGTTTATCGGGATTACAATCTCGCGGTCGAACTCGCTTCAGCGAACAAAAACGCGGTGATCAAAACTCCCGCCGATGTCAGGAAGTGGCTCCCGGGCGACGCGGTGTTTGATGGGACGCTTTTCGTTCCGGAAACGCTGACGCCGGGCGAGTATCACTTCCGGGTGGGGCTGCTGGACCCGCGCACCGGGCGGCCGGCCATCAAGCTTGCCAATGAAGGGCTGCAGCCGGACGGCTGGTACGATCTGGGGACCATCCAGGTCCGGTAGCTGGCCGAGAGAGCTTGTTAACCAAGAGGGCCTGCGGACAAGGCAGGATTGCGAAACGCATTCCATCAGGGGAGATGTCCTATGCTATCTCGAAAACTTGCCGTCGTGTTGGGTTTGGCGTTCGCCCTTGCGAGCGTGCAGGCAGCGCAGGCCGCAAAGGTTCGCGCGTGGGAAGGGACAATCACCATTCCCACCTACCTGCTGGGACCGGAAGATCCCAACCCGCAATTTCCTCTGGTAAACGGTCACAACATCTATCCGTACACGGAGCTGGATGATCTGACAAATAACCGCCAGCCCAAAGCCTGGAAGGCGATCTTTCTGGAAAACAAATATTTAAAGGTCACAATCCTGCCGCAGATGGACGGCCGGGTCTATTCGATTTACGACAAGATTGCGAAGCGCGAGGTCCTCTACCGCAATAACGTGGTCAAGTACGAGATGGTCGGGTTACGGGGTGCGTGGATATCAGGAGGGATTGAATGGAATTTCCCAAACGGCCACAATACTGACACGGTTTCGCCAGTGGCCTCGCGCTTCCGCGAAAATCCGGACGGCAGCGCAACCGCGGTGGTGGGTGACGTGGACCAGGTGAGCGGCATGCACTGGGAAGTCGCGTTGACGCTGCATCCCGATACGGCCTACCTGCAGGCGCACGTGACGCTTTTCAACTCGACGCCGATGACCAAGCTTTACTGGTGGTGGGCGAACAGTGCGGTGCCAGCCACCGACGATTTGCAGTTCTCCATTCCCATGCGATGGGGTACCACAATGCGGGAGGTTCGATCTTTCCCAATCTGGCAAGGCACGGACTACAGTTGGTATCGGAACTGGCACCATGCCTCCGACCTTTTCGGAATTGGCGTTCACCGCTCGTTCTTTGGGGCTTACTACCATAAGCTGAACTACGGAGTGATTCAAGTGTCCAACTACCGTAAGGTGCCCGGCAAGAAATTCTTTACGTGGGGCAACTCGGGTGACGGCAATGTCTGGATTCCCCTGCTGACGGACAACGACGGTCAGTATTGCGAGATCCAGGCGGGACATTTTCGAACTCAGGGACTCCGGAATTTTATTCCTCCACAAAGCGTGGAATCCTGGAATGAGTATTGGTATCCAGTTGCGAATTTGGGCGGTGGCTTTGTGGAAGGGACGCGGCAAATGGCCATTAACGTTGTCTATCCGTCCTCGAACGCCGCCGGGAAGTCCGTTGTTCTGGCCGTAAGCCCTGCCGCAACTTTGCAGGGCGCGAAAATCGAAGTGAAGATGGGGTCGCAAACGCTCAAGGATTTTTCGCCGGTGTCCTTTGAGCCGCTGGTGACAAAGAAATTTGCGATTCCGGTTGCTGATGTTGCGACCGCAAAAAAGCAGCTGGACGTTACCATCCAAAACGCTGAAGGGAAAGAACTGCTCCACTGGAATGCGGGAGCACCGATTGACGGGAACCCGGATCTGTCGGTAAAGACCGGCGTGCAAAAGATTGACCGAAGGCCGGATCGGGAGTTGTCAACGGAAGAGCTGTTTCTGCGCGGCGTGAATGACGAGAAGGAAGGGCAGTCGCTGGAGGCAGCTAAGATCTACAAGGACGTGCTGAAGCGGGATTCCGGGTTTGTTCCTGCGCTGCTGAAGCTGGCGGAGGCAGATTACCACGCCGCAGATTTTGCGGGTGCCGAGGCCCTGATGGCCCGCGCCCGGGCGCGCGACGCCGAGAACCCGCAAGTCAATTATTTGGCTGGAGTGATTTATAAAGGGGCCGGGAAGCTGGGCTTGGCAAAAGACGGCTTCTGGTATTCCCTTCGGTTTGGCGGCGCCAAAGCCCCGGCGCTGGTTCAGTTGGGCGAGATTGCCATCTACCAGAAGCAGTATGGGCAGGCGGCAAAGCTTCTACGCCAATCCCTGCAATACAATCCGGATGATGGCGTAGCATTGAGCGACATGGCTGTGGCGCTGCGCCTGGGTGGGCACTTTGATGAGGCTGCTAAGGTAGCCAACGACGCGGTTAAGAAGATGCCGATTCTGCCTTACGCGCTTGCCGAGAAATGGCGAACGGAACAGGCTCTCGGGGCCGGTTCTGCAACCCAAGAGGCAGCAGAAGTTTTCAAGAAAACGGTGGGTTGCAGGTCGCAGGGGTACCTGGAAGCCGGGGCATGGTATCGACGGCTTGGAGACTCGGTCTCATCGACTCTTGTTTTGCAGACGGGTACAAAGACCCTGGCGGCAAACGACGTTTCTCCGCTGATTTACTACTACCTGGCGGCAAATGAATGGGATGCCTTGCATGAAGGGCAGGCTTCGGCCGCTGCGAGCAAGGCCATGAAGGCGAACGTGGAAGCGGTTTTCCCCAACCGGCCCGAAGATGCTAGGGTGCTGCGAGAAGCGCTGGCGCACAACCCCAGCGACGCGCACGCGAAATACTTCCTGGGAAATTTCCTGTTTGCCCATTCACACTACGATGAAGCCGCTGATTTATGGAAGCAGGCTGTTGGCGAAGGGTTCCACTACGCGGTACTCTACCGGAACCTTGGCGTGTATGCGTGGAAGGTGAAGAACGACCCCGCGAGCGCAGCTCGGTACTATGCCAGCGCCATCAAACAGACTCCAAACGACTACCGGCTCTATGTAGACATTGATGAGCTTTACACGCAACTCGGCAAAACGGGCGAGCGGGGAAAACTCTTTGCCAGCGCCCCGCCGGAGGTGCTTGAGAAAAACGCCGTCCGGAATCGTCGGGTTTTACTGGATGTCCAGGAGCGGCACTACGATGAAGCCCTGAATGTGCTTCGGGGATACAACTTCAAGGCAGCGGAGGGTAGCCGGATCAGTCATGAATTGTTCGTCCTGGCCAACGTTCAAAAAGGCCGGGCGGCGTTTGCGGCAGGGCAATTCGAGGCGGCAGAAGAGTCATTCCGGGCAGCACTCGAATATCCTTCAAATCTCCCTGTAGGCAAACCCGAACATCCTCAAGAGCAAGAGGTGCTCTATTGGCTGGGCCGGGCGCTTGAAGGGCAGGGCCAGAAGGCTGCGGCAGAAAAAGCCTGGCAACAGGCAGTTGACGAGATGCGCGCTGCCAGGGGAGGCGAGGAAGGTCTTGGCGGCGGTGGGACATCCAGCTTCTACGCCGCGCTGGCTCTGGAACGTCTGGGGCACGCCGAGGAAGCCTCCCGCATTCTGGATCGTTTGGGTGATGGACCGGCAGCCGGACGCAAGTCCGCCGATTCTTATTACGTTGCGGGGTTGGTTGCGAACTACCGCAAGCAGCCCGGGCAGGCCTTGTCAGATTTCCGTCGCGCGCTGGAGTTGAATCCTGAACTCTGGCAGGCGCGTTTGGAGCTTCAGCGGGAAGGCACTACCAAGTAAGTTGCAAGTCCAACGACAACATCGATTCAATTGAGGCTGCAAACATCATGCGAGCTACCAATCCTCAGGTAAGGACCGTCGCACCCGCGCATGGGCACACCGGTTCACTTTGCCGGGCTGCCCTTGCGGTCGCCACTTTTTTTGTTGGAGTGATTATTCTTACCGTGGTAGCGAGTGCCCAGCCGGGGGCTGTATCCGCGCGAGCGGCACAGCAACGCGGGAATGCGATTCACAAGCCCGGCCCGGTTTACGTCATTCTCTGGTTTGACACGGAGGATTACGTGCTGCCGCAGAGCGACGACGCTGCCAAGCGCATTGCCGAATTTCTGACGTCGCAGGGCATTCAGGCCACGTTCAAAGTGGTTGGCGAAAAAGCGAGGACGCTGGAACGCCGCCACAGGGAAGATGTGATTGCGGCGCTCAACAAGCACGCGATTGCATATCACTCGAATTTCCATAGCTGGCGCGTAAGCCCAGCGGAATACGAAGATCCTCTTGACTGGAAGGATGGCGTGCAGGAATTCATCCGACGCGAGCAGCCCGGCATTGATGACATTCGCCGCATTTTTGGCAGGATGCCGACCGCCTATGGCCAGCCGGGCAGCTCTTGGTGCCCGGAAGCGCAGCCCGCGCTCAGGAAGATGGGGATCCACGTTTACCTCGACGACGGCGATCAGGTAGGCCTTGACGGCAAGCCCTTCTGGTACGGAGGGATCCTCAATATTTACGACATGAAGTACATCGACGACTTAAGGCCGAACGATGACTGGACAAACATTGCGGAAGTCGAGGCCAATTTCAAGAAGGCTTATTCCGCTCTGAGCGAAAGCGGCGGAGGGTTGATCAGCATCTATTTCCACCCCTGTGAATTCATCCACAAGGAGTTCTGGGACGCGGTCAATTTTTCCAAAGGAGCAGAGCCGGACCGTGCAGATTGGAAGCTGCCGCCCATGAAATCTCCCTTGGAACAGGCTCGGTCGTTTGCGTTTCTGGAGAAGTTTGCCGAGTACATGAAGACCCTTCCCGTGCAATTTGTCACCGCGCCGCAAACCTTGAATCTTTACACCGACGCGGCCCAGACGCGGCCGTTTTCACGGTGGGATCTATCTGAGATTGCGCGCAACGTTACGCCTGCGGTGTCATTTCAGGTTTACAAGGATTATGACCTGTCGGCCAGCGAGGTTCTGTGGCTGCTGAACACTTACGTGTCGCGCGTAATTCAGAAAGGGCCGAGCCAGTTCATTGAGCTCAACGGGACTCCGCTCGGACCGAGTTCGGATGGCGCCGGAGTGCAGATAGGTACAAAGACAAAGGTCCCGTGGTACCAGTTCAAGTGGGCCGTCCAGGATGTTGAGAACGCGCTTCAGACAAATGCGCAGGTCCCGACGGTTGTATGGATTGGCGGAGATCCTTACTCTCCGGCTACCTACCTTGTTGCGCTGGCGCATGTTGCCGGGACCCTGCTGGACGGCCGGCAACCTCCGCAGGAGGTATCGCTTGTCCCCGCCCAACTGGACGCGGCAAAGTACGTGACCAGGAATACCCGCGAGACATTCAACTGGCCTATCTTTCGCCCCGGGTTCAATGGAAACCATTTGCTGGACCTTGCGCGGCTGCAGGCCTGGACCCTGAAGCCTGCACAACTTGCGCCTGCGGACAGTCCAGAGGCAAAATGGACGGCACGATAAGGATAGCCGGAACACGTGTGCCTGTCAGAGCATTGCCACTCCGGCCGGGCGTCGGCCCGATACAGCCAGAAAAGCAGGCGCTCTTTATTGACAGCGATTAAAGCATCTAGTACGCTGACGTATACTAACAGCGTCTAAATTGAAGTACGGAGTAAACCATGTCTTGGACAAAGAAATCTGTCAGCCTTGCAATTATTTGGGCCATGTTTCTAGCCGGAGGCATCCTGTTGAACGGGCACCCGGCATCTGGGGCCCAGGAGGCGGCAAAGCCTGCCGCCAAGTCAGCCGCGCCGGTTGAGGCGCCGTTTAGTGAGGATGAATTGATCAAGCTCATTAAACATAACAAGAAGCACCCTGAGAAGGTGGCTGACGAGGTAAAGACTCGCGGCACCGATTTTGAATTTACCCCGGACGTTCTAAAGAAACTGTCCAAGGCCGGCGCTAACGAGCAACTGATTACTTACATGAAGCAGTTCACTCCCTCTGCGAGGGCTGCGAGGAAATCGAGGGTCGGAACGGCGGAAGTGAGTGCTGAAGAGGGTGAGGCTTACAACAAGCTGAAGAATGAAAGGGACCCTGACGCGGTCATCAAGGATGCTGATGAATACGTCGTGAAATATCCCAAGAGCCCGCTCCTGACTTATATTTATGCTCTCGAAGCAGGGGCCTATCAGCAGAAGGACGACGCGCAAAACGTCGTGAAATACGGTGAGAAGAGCCTGGACCTTGACCCCAGCAACTTGATCAGTCTGCTGATGGTTTCGAGCGTTCTTCCGACGCCGCAAATGCTAAGTAATATCGGCGACGCCGAAAAGGAAAAAAGGCTGACTGCGGCGGCTGGTTACGCCGAGAAAGCTTTGAAGGAAATTGACCAACTTCCGAAACAACCCAACGAAACGATCTCTGCGTATCAGAAACGGAAAGACCAGATTGCCGCCGGCGCTTATGCCTCACTCGGCATGGTGCATCTGGAGCGTGCGCAGATGGCGCTTGTGGGACTGGACCAGGGCGAACTTGCAAAGGCCGAGGAGAACTATAAGTCCGCCATCGCGAAATCAAATCCCCCGAATCCGGCCGATTATTACCGGCTTGGAGAATCCCTCAGAGGGCAGAATAAGTTAGATGAGGCGATTGCAGCTTTTTCCAAGGCCGCGCAACTGGCTCCGGGAACCGTTTTCGAGCAGCTTGCGAACCAGCAGGTCCAGGCATTGAAGAAAGCTGAAACTTCACAGCCCAAAGCCGCGGCTAAGCCGTAAGCCGAGGGTATGAGCCGTCCGGCCAGAAAAATCAAATCGGGTGCTTTAATCCAGTCCCTGCCGGGCAACAGATTCTTCCGGAGTGCATCACTGTAGCATGGTGCAACCTTCCTTTGACAGACTGGAAAAGCGTATCGGGTACCAGTTTCAGAACAAGGGCCTGCTGATTGAGGCCCTTACCCACTCCTCATTTGCCCAGGAGGTGTCCCAGCTCGTAAGTGACAACGAACGGATGGAATTCCTGGGCGATGCTGTGTTAAGCCTTGCTGTTACAGTGCGGTTGACCAAAGCATTTCCTGACTACGACGAAGGTAAACTGTCGCTTGCCCGTTCAGGTCTGGTGGCTGCAAATCACCTGGCCAAAGTGGCGGCGGGCCTGCAACTTGGTGAGTATCTGCTCCTCAGCCCGTCGGAGGAAAAAAGCGGTGGCAGAAAGAAGCCCGGTATTCTGGCGGACGCGCTGGAAGCTCTGGTGGCTGCCATTTTTCGCGATGGCGGGATGGCGCCTGCAACAGCTTTCGTTGAAAAGATGGTCCTGCCGACGGATCTTTCCTCGCGCGTAAACGACCTTTTGGCAACGAACTACAAAGGTGCGCTCCAGGAGCGCCTCCAGGCTGAACGCCAGCCCGCGGCCCACTACCGCGTAGTGGAAGAAGACGGGTTGGAACACGAAAAAACATTCACAGTGGAAGTACTGGCCGGTGACGGAGTGGTGGCCCGGGGCAGCGGGGGCAGCAAGAAGGCTGCCCAACAACAGGCCGCTAAACGCGCCCTTGAGATATTAGCGGCGAAGGTGGAGGCAGATGGGTGATCCCTACCAGAAATCGTCTTTACGTGACACATTTGAATCGTTGATCGTCACGGTTATCCTCGCTATTTTCGGAACCACTTTTGTGGTGCAAGCGTTTAAAATCCCCACTGGCTCGATGGAAGATACGCTTCTGATCGGCGATCACCTTTTGGTGAACAAATTCGCTTTTGCGTATCCGCAGGGGCCTTTGGCAAGGTTTCTCCCTTACAGGAAAATCCACCGCGGAGATATCGTAGTTTTCAAGTATCCCGGCAACCCAGTGGACGCCCAGGAACCCGGAGAGCATTTTGTAAAGAGAGTGATCGGGCTTCCGGGCGACAGGGTCCGCGTCTTTCACCGCCAGGTGTTCGTCAACGGGAAGTTGATGGCGGAACCCTTTGTGCGCAACAGCCATCCCAATGAATTGCGACCGGGCGATGATTTTCCTCCCCTTTCATGGGGTGAGATGGAAGGCGCAACTCCGACGTGGCAGGCCGAGTATCAGAATTACGTGAAGGACGGGCAGATTGTCGTGCCGCCACACAAATATTTTGTGATGGGCGACAATCGCGAGGAGAGCTGGGACAGCCGTTTCTGGGGATTTGTCCCGCGGAAGCTGATTTCCGGCCGGCCGCTGATTATCTACTGGTCCTACGAAACGCCGCCGGACCAATACGAACAGACGTCCCTGAGTGACCGGTTCCAGCAGATCGGAAGCATGCTGGTGCACTTCTTTACCCGAACGCGCTGGAACCGAACCTTCAAACTTGTGCACTGATGAATCAAACCAGGCGCCGATATCTGAGAAACGCAGTCGTTACGCTGGCGCTCTTGATGACGGCAGCGTGGGTGCTGCCGCTTTTCCTGAACACGGGACGCTACCGCCCCTTGTTGAAAGCAGGATTGGAACGATCTTTGCACCGGAACGTGGCCTTGGGGCGCATCTCCCTTCATTTTTTCCCCCACTTGGGATTCACCATTGACAATGTTGTGGTTGATGAAGATCCGGCCTTTGGCGCGGAACCTTTCATTCGCGTTGGCCGGCTGGATTGCGACCTCCAATGGCGAAGTCTCTGGGGTTCCCGCCTGCATTTCGGAACGCTAAAACTAACCGATCCCAGTATCAATCTGGTCAGGAATTCCGAAGGCAGATGGAACATTGAAAACCAGCTGTTGGAGAGCGGCATTAAGGCGCAGGCGTCCGGCAACGCTCATGCGGGCCCAGAGCCCGCCAATCTTGCAGTTGATATTGAAGGCGCGCGGCTCAACTTTAAGATTGGAGAAAACAAAAAGCCTTTTGCGGTGGTTGATACGCGTGCCCATCTGGATTTCGATTACAGCTCAGACCGGGTTGTCTTTCGCATGGCAGGCGACCCCGTTCGGACAGACACTGAATTGCCCACGCCGGGACTGGTGGAGTTGGACGGAAGTTGGTCGCCCGCGAGGACAACCAACACCCTGGAGGCGACGCTTCGCATGCAGGGGGCGCTGCTCTACGACTGGATCCCGCTTCTCACCGGTCAGAATCCCGAAATTTACGGCGTGATGAACAGCACCATCCACTTGAGCGGGACCCTGCGGCAAATCAAGTACTCGGGGGAGTCGAAACTGACCCAGCTGCACCGATGGGAACAATTGCCCTCGTCGAGCGATCTTCCGTGCACCTTCCGCTTCCGGGGCCTGTTTGATCGCGAGCAGGAGAGTCTGAAAATCAGCGGAGTGGATCTGTCTTTTGCGGGTTCTCAAGTCCACATGGAAGGCTCGATTGCCGAAATTACTTCCAAGCCGAACTTTGATCTGGTTGTGGCGTTTGAGCGTTCGCAGTTGCAGGATTTGTTGAGGCTCGGCGGGCGAGTCCTGGGGAAAACGCCTGCGTGGAATTTGAGTGGGCGGCTCAGCGGAATGATTTCAATTCAGGGGCCCTGGAGTGGCATGCGATACGGCGGCTTCCTGAACGCTCAGGATGTCCGGCTGGAAACGGCCTCGGGATCATTCCCGGTTTCAAACGCTGTGATCCGGATCGATCGCTCTAGCATCCGCCTCCTACCAGCGCGGGTTCTGCTGGCCCGCGGAGTCGAAGTGGTAGCAGAGGGGGCTCTGCGGCATATCTCTCCGGAGACGAGCCGGCGGCGCCCGGCAGTCCATCCTGCGTATGAGCTGACGATCTCTTCACGTGCCGTTAACCTGAGCAGCCTGGCTCGTTTTGGCCGGGCTTTGGGTTTCCTTCGGGCAAGCCCGTTGGAGGCCGAGGGTGTTGGGGCATTCGCTCTGCACCTTGCTGGCGGCGCGTGGCCCTGGAGCAAGCCCAGCGTGACTGCCCAGGCCAGCATCCGCAGCGCCAGGCTTGTGGTCCCTGGTCTGAGCGGCCCCCTGAATATTCCGCGGGCCCGAGTTCAGGTCTATGACAGGCAGGTCATGATTAATCCGGTTGTGGCGGTGATGGGGACCAGCGTTTTCTCCGGATGGGTGACGCACCAGCGTGGCTCAAAGGCTCCTTGGGATTTCAGCCTGAAAGCGAACAGGCTGACCATCGAACAGGCATCCCAGTGGTTCACCGGCCATGGGGACCAGTCATCGCCGTCCTTTCTGGACAGACTTGCGGGCTTGAGTTCGTTGTTTGGCGGAAGGCGACGCACCACATTTTATCTGGCAAGCCATGTGGACGCGCGGGGGCATTTCTTCACACCGCTGCTGACCTACCGTCAGCTTGCTCTGCATGACTTTAAAGCCAATGTTGGAATTCACGATAGAAGGATCACTTTGGCGAAAGTAGTCTTCGAAGCAGGAAGCGGCCGTGGAAAAGGGGCCGCGGTGATTGACCTGACCAGCAACCCGGTTCAGTTTACCGGAAAGGCAAGCATTAAGAGAGCCAGTATTCAATCGATGGCTCCTTATCTGCCGGATGTTCTCGATAAAGCCCACGGACATTTTTCCGCCGCGGGAACCTTTCAGGCCAGCGGGTCGGACCACGCAGAAATCGTCCGTACACTGCGCGGCAAGGCTACGGTGGAACTTGTGGGCGTCAGCGTTGGTGGTTTTGATCCCCTGCGGACCTTGGCGCTCTACATGGGGATGGACGTTACGGACCTGAATTCGCAGTCCCTTTTTATCCCGAAAGCGAGTGCACATTTGCTGGTCCGGAACCTGCAGGTGACGCTTGAGAACTTTCCCGTGGAAGTCGGCGGCGCCGAATTTCTACTTCAGGGCGGCTATGGGTTTGACGGGAGCGCAAGGTTGCTGGTCCGTGCTGACCTGCGACATATTCGCCGGTCCTGGGCGCCTGCACATCCGGGAAGCGTGGGTCCTGTTCCGCGGATGGCGGACCTTCATTTCGCAGGCTCCCTTCGCAGCCTTGAAATGGTCCCGAAAGCCCAGATATCACAAACACAACCTTAAGGAGTTGTTCTCGTGCCAAAGCCCTTTGTTCCCACCAAGCACATGCCCCGGAGCTATCTGTTTCCGGCGGTGCTGCTGGCCGTCGTAGCTTGTGGCGTCTTGCTGGGCATCTTCGGGGCGGCATCGGAAGCTGCTCCTGCCCAACTGCGCATGGGAACCGGTCTGTCCCCAGCGGTAGCCAGCATGTTCCAGTCCAAGTTAATGGAGCTTTCCGCAACGGGACCGGTGCGAGGTGGGTCTCTCCGCCCGATTACCATCACGGATGACGAGGTGAACTCGTATATCAAGTTCGACCGGCCCGCGTTTCTGCCTGCGGGCGTTCAGGACCTCGCCCTCCACATCCAGCCAGACGGCATCCATGGAGCGGCCAACGTTGATTTTGATCAGCTCAAGCCTTCACAGCAGCTCGGCAATCAACTGGGTGCACGGCTGCTTGCTTCGATCTTCCAGGGTACACAGCATCTTACGGCGCTGGGCGTGCTGCAGACCAATGACGGGACCGGCACTCTTGCCATCAGGGACGTTCATATCGGCAGTACTACCTTGTCCGACTGGCTGGTCAACTGGCTGATTCAGACTTATGTCGAATCTGAATATAAGATCGACCTGAGCAAGCCGTTCTTGTTGCCCAACCATGTTACGCGCATCGAGCTTGATTCCGGCAAAGCAACTTTCATTCGCGGTATCATCCCTAGGAAGTAGCGTGCGACCGACTGAACGCGGCCCGGCGCAACGATACATGTTGCGGGCGGTTATCATTGGCAACATGGTTGTTGCCCGACGATAACCACTTTTCTTCATTCCTGTCATTTGATTTCTGCGCGGTAGATCATTTAGAAAAGAAGGAGTGATTTCTTGACGCCCCGGATTCTGCTCTAACTGGCCGGGAACGGCTGAGCTGTGTTCAGTCCACTGGAACCTTTAAAGTTATGGAACACTCGGGCAGAGTATTGCTGGAACTTTTCCTGATGTTCGCCGGGGGAAAGCTTCTGGCGGAAATCTTTGAACGGCTTCGGCAACCTGGAGTTCTGGGGGAACTGCTGGCTGGCGTAATGCTGGGGCCGTCGCTGCTCAGTTTGGTCCACACCAATGAATTTACTCTCGGGATGGCGGAAATTGGCGCCGTCTTCCTCCTTTTCACGGTCGGACTGGAAACAAAGCCGCGCGACCTGTTTGAAGTGGGCTGGACAGCCATCGCGGTGGCCGTTCTTGGTGTGGCGCTGCCATTCATCCTGGGTCTTTGGTATATGAAGGTTGGTGGCCACTCCACGGTCGAATCGATTTTCGTGGGGGCCGCAATGGTCGCCACCAGCGTGGGCATCACCGCCCGGGTCCTGGGAGATCTGGGAGCCCTGTCAACGCGGGCGGCCCGCGTGATCCTGGCGGCCGCGGTGCTTGACGATATTCTTGGGTTGCTGGTTCTGGCGGTGGTCAGCAGCCTTTCCACGGGTCAGATCCATTACGTTCAACTCCTGACGGTGGCAGCAGAGGCTGTGGTGTTTTCGCTGCTCATGATTTTCTTCGGCTCAAAAATCATTGGCCGGTTTCAGCCCCAAGTGGAAAAGCTTCGCGCGCAGAACTCCGCCTTTATCCTGTCGATCATTCTCTGCCTGGGGCTTTCCCTCGGATCCGTCTATATCGGCATGGCGGCGATAGTTGGCGCGTTCCTTTCCGGGTTGGCGCTTGCAGACCACAGTGAGCGGTGGAAACTGCACGAGAACGCCCATCCGCTCAGCGAATTTCTGGCGCCGTTCTTTTTTGTCATCCTCGGCGTGCAGGTCAACGTCCGCACTTTTGTAACTCCCGGCCTGATTGGGATGGCGTCCATCATCTGCGTCCTGGCCATTGTGGGAAAACTTGTAGGTTGCGGATTGGGTTGCCTGCGGCTCGGCTTTAAGGATGCGCTGCGCGTCGGCGTTGGCATGGTTCCGCGCGGCGAAGTTGGCCTTATTGTTGCCGGAGTCGGCCTGACTCTGCACACGATTTCCGATGCGGTCTATTCGATTGTGCTGGTGATGAGTATTGTCACCACCTTGGTTGCACCACCATTCCTTCGCATGGTAATGCCTATTCCATCCGCGGCTGGATCGTATTCCGCCGGTGATCCCCCGCCGGGGGAAAGCCCACCTGCCGACACCCATCCAGAATTGTAGGATCTGGAAATAGCCGCAGACCGCTCGCGGTTCTATTCGGCAAGTTACAGTGCCTGCCGCAGCCATGGGGTGGTTGCGGCCCGTTATTCGGGCATTATGTTTTCAGTTGCTAGTGCCAATGGGCTTGGCCTATACTCACCCTTCAATTTATAAGGGGGCATAATCATGAGTGAATCCAGGGTTGGACGACGCGAATTCATGAAGGCAGCAGGCGTGTCCGCCGCGGCACTGGGGACCGGCGGAAGCCTGGCGGCACAAACCGCACAAGGCAAGACGAACGCAGATCCTCCGCTTGCTCCCGCCACCAAATTCCCGAAACTGGCCATCATCACGAACTACTCGCCGCAAAAGCTCGCCTTCGCAACCGAGGCGGGCTACGAGGGCGTCGTGGTAAAGACGGGCAAGGAATTCAATCCTTATCTCAGCGACAGTCAGATTGACCAGATCCTTGCGACCTCGCGCGACACGGGCTGCCGCATCATCAGTGTCGAAGGTTTCTATGATTTGCAAGGGAAGGGCATCAATCATATTGACCCCGACGCTGCCGTGCGGCGAGAGATGAATGAGAAATTCATTCATAACCTGGAATTCGCTCATCGGCTGGGCTGCAAATTTGTCGGTGCATTCAGCGGAGGCATTCCCGGTGCGGACTTCGACCGGCAAGCGAAGGAACTCGCCCAGGTTTTCCACGAGAAGTTTCTGCCCGTCTGCGAAAAGTATGACGTTTCGATGGGCTGGGAGAATTATCCCACGGCCATCAATTTCGCCACGGTGCCTGCCGCGTGGGATATAGTCTTCGAGCTGATTCCGAGCCACCACTTTGGGATGGAGTTTGACCCCTCGCATCTGGTCAGGCAATACATTGACCCTTATCAGGCCGTGTGGGACATCCGTGACCGCCTTCTGGCCATTCATCTGAAGGACACGGAAATCACGCAGCCGGTCCTGCAGCAGGTTGGCATTCTTGGGGAGGGATGGTGGCGTTATCGAATTCCCGGCCAGGGACTGATTGATTGGCCACGATTTTTCACTGTGCTGCTGCAGGTCGGGTTCAACGGAGGTGCGGCGGTCGAGCATGAAGACCAATTCTGGGATGCGCCTCCAAGCGACGGTGCCGCGGAGTTTCCGCAGGCGCGAAAGGACGGGTTCATCCTGGCCCACCGGTTCCTCCGGCAATTTCTTCCGGGCCGCCTGAGTTGAAGAGGCGTGGAGGACATGAGACGGGTCGATCTGTGTTGCCTGGTTTCCCCGTGCTCTGCTGTGCGCGGGGAAGTTGGTGTTTGAGGTATCAAGTTAGAACCCGACAAAACCCAACACAATGCTTAAACATTCCCGCAATTCGCTTCTGCTGATCTGCTGCATCACCTTTGTCGCTGTAATTTGCACCGCAGCCAGCCCACGGCCCTTCACTCTGGAGCAGGTGATGAGCGCTCCGTTTCCTTCCGAACTGACGGCGGCACCAAGTGGAGCAAAGGTGGCGTGGGTTTTTAACGCCCAGGGATCGCGCAACATCTGGGTGGCGGAGGTCTCGCCGGATGGCGGAAAGTTTTTGGCCCGCCAACTCACCAGCTATTCCGGAGACGATGGCCAGGAGGTTGGAGAACTCTCGTGGCTTCCGGACGCTTCGGGCATCGTTTATGTTCGCGGCGGCGACTTTGAAAATGGCGGCCCCTACCCGAACCCCACGGCTCTCCCGCAGGGAGTCGAACAGGCCGTCTGGCTGATTTCGCTCAATGGCGGCCCTCCGCAGCGCCTGGGCGAAGGTCACTCGCCCGCAGTCTCGCCCAACGGAACAAGCGTCGCATTTATTTTCAAGGGTCAGGTGTGGCTGGCCAAGATCAATCCCGTCGCGCCGGCTACGCAATTGATCCACGGAGAAGGCGATGCGCGATCGTTGCGGTGGTCGCCGGACGGCAGCAAGCTGGCGTTCGTAAGCAACCGGCAGGATCACAGCCTGATTGGAGTTTATGACTTTGCCGGGAATCGCCTCCAGTACCTGGATCCCAGCGTTGATCTTGATCAGAGCCCGGCTTGGTCGCCGGACGGCAAACAGATTGCCTTCATCCGGATTCCTGCCTCAGAGCACGAACGAATTTTTGGACCCGAGCGGACCGGCGTGCCATGGTCGATCCGCGTCGCCGACGCCACCACCGGCCAGGGCAGAGAAGTGTGGAAAGCACAGGACGGGCCGGGCAGTGTCTTCCGCGGAGTTGTGGCTGAGAACCAGTTACAGTGGGCGGATGGGAACCTCCTGATTTTCCCGTGGGAGCGCGACGGCTGGACGCACTTGTATTCGGTCCCTGTGGCGGGCGGGACGGCTCGCCTGTTGACGCCGGGCGATTATATTGTTGAAGACGTCGCGCTCAGCCCGGACCGGCGCGACCTTATTTTCAACTCCAACGAAAACGACATTGACCGCCGCCATCTCTGGAAGGAATCCGTAACCGGGGACCGTCCTGAACCTCTGACCCGCGGCGACGGAATCGAGTGGTCGCCCGTGGTCACGCACGAGGGCAACCATATCCTTCTGTTGCACTCTGACGCAAAGCTCCCGGCGCGGCCCGCGATTCTTGAAGCATCCGGCAAAATTCGTGATCTTGCGCCCGGTGCAATCCCAAGCGATTTCCCTGCGCGCGAGATGGTCACGCCAAAGCCAGTCATTGTCTCAGCGGCTGACGGCCTTCGCGTTCACGGGCAGCTCTTTCTTCCCGCCAACGATCGCAACGGCCAGCGGCATCCGGCGATTGTTTTTCTACACGGAGGCTCGCAGCGCCAGATGTTGCTCGGCTGGCACTATATGGGCTATTACAGCAACGGTTATGCGCTCAACCAGTATCTGGTCAGCCGCGGCTACATTGTGCTTTCGGTGAACTACCGCAGCGGCATCGGCTATGGATTGAATTTCCGCGAGGCGATCGGTTACGGCGCCGCGGGCGGAAGCGAATTGAATGATGTTGAGGGAGCGGGACTCTTCCTCCGCAGCCGCAGCGACGTTGATCCCAATCGGATTGGCGTCTGGGGAGGCTCGTGGGGCGGCTACCTGACGGCGCTGGCGCTGGCTCGTGCCTCCGATCTCTTTGCCGCCGGCGTTGACCTGGAGGGTGTTCACAACTGGAATTTTGAGATTCCGGACTGGGTGCCGTCCTACTATTACCAGAGGTCACCCGAGGCCATGCGGCTAGCGTTTGAATCGTCTCCGCTTGCTTACGTCAAAACCTGGCGGTCGCCGGTGCTCCTGATCCAGGGCGACGATGACCGCACCGTACCCTTCAAGGAGATGGTCCATCTTGTGATAGCGCTTCGAAAGCAGGGCGTGCCTTTTCAGCAAATGGTGTTTCCGAACGAGATCCATGTTTTCCTTCTTCACTCGACCTGGCTGCGTGCCTACCAGGCGGCTAGCGACTTTTTTGACCATTACCTTGGTAGCCATGCGGCCGAGCGATAAGATTTCCGGCTGGCTATGTGCGTTCCCTGGCGATCACAGCCGGCGGGCCCAGCATCTTCCGCAGGGCTTGCGAAGGGGGGCAGGATGAGACGAAATGCCCAATTCGGTATCATCGTTCTTTTGACGGGACTTTCCATGGCATGTACCCAACCCATCCAACCAGCGTCCAGCGGGACCTCCCGCTTCGGCGTTGTTGCTCCGGACCTGCAAGCGCGCCTGGCAAAGTGGCGCCGGGTCGAGATGCCTTTTGATGCTTCCGGGTTGACGGAAAACCAGCGGAAGGTAGTGGGCAAGCTGGTGGACGCTTGCCGCTACGTGGACGATATTTTCTGGCGACAGAGCGACCCTGACGCTCTTGAGCTTTACCTGTCTTTGCGAGATAAGAAAGATCCGGACGATGTTGCACTGCGCCGCTTCCTGATGATCAACGGAAGCCGCTTCGATCTCCTGAACGATAACAAGCCTTTTGTGGGTACTCTCCCCATGCCGCCGGGACACTGGCTTTATCCCCTGGATTTAACGCGCGCGGAGGTTGACGCCTACATCAAGAACCACCCCGGTGTGAAACGTGACATCTACAGCCCCTACACAGTTGTCCAGCATGAAGATGGAGCCCTGGCTTCAATCCCTTACAACGTTGCTTACAAACCGTATCTGGAAAAAGCCGCTGCGGACCTTCGTGATGCCGCCGCGCTCACGAGCGACAAAGCCTTTGCGAAGTTTCTGACTGCCCGCGCTGAGGCGCTGCTGAATGATAACTACTACCCGAGCGACGTCCTTTGGCTGGAATTGAAAGACCCGAAAATTGACGTGATCTTTGCGCCGTATGAAACCTACCTGGACGGTCTGCTTGGCGTCAAAACTTCGTATGGCGCGGCAGTGTTGATTCGAAATGAAGCCGAAAGCAAAAAGTTTGCTCTATTCCAGAAGTATATTCCGATGATCCAGCGCGACTTGCCGCTGCCTGCCGCCGATCTGCCCTCGCTACAGGGACATGCAACGCCGATGGAGGTGGTGGATTCGCCGTTCCGTGCGGGTGACCTGCGGCATGGCTACCAGGCCGTTGCAGACAACCTGCCGAACGATCCTCGAATTCACCAGGCCATGGGCACCAAGAAAATCTTCTTCAAAAACTTCATGGATGCCCGCGTCAACTATGTGATGCTGCCGCTGGTGAAACACCTGATGGAGCCCAAACAGGCGGCGCAGGTGACGGGTGAAGGTTACCTGGCCATGGTCGTGATGCACGAAATCTCCCACGGCCTCGGGCCTGCGTATTCACAGGTTGGAAACAAGAAGGTCAGCATCCGTGAGGCCCTTGGCCCCATCTACTCACCGCTGGAAGAAGCCAAGGCGGACGTTGTGGGCATGTATGGACTGAAGTGGCTGGTGGACCATCACGCCCTTCCGGAGTCGAGCCTGGATGAGGCCTATGCCTCCTATGTGGGAGGAATTTTCCGCACAGTCCGCTTCGGTGTCGGCGAAGCGCACGGAAAAGCGGAAATCATGGAGTTTAACTACCTGAGCGAGCAGAAGGCGGTCACGTGGAATGCCGCGGCGGGTCGCTTTACGATTGATTATCTGCGCTTGCCCGGCGCTGTGAAAAAGCTGGCACAGGAACTTCTGGAGATTGAAGCCATGGGCGATCGCTCCCGGGCTGAGGCCTTGTTCAATCGCTACGACAACATGCCGTCGGATCTTCAATCTGCGCTGGCTAAAATAAGCGATGTCCCCGTCGATATCGAACCGGTTTTTTCATTTCCCGAGAACGTACAGTAGTGAGGTTTCATCGAGCCTCGGTTGAATTTTCCCCTATCCGCTGCGTCCCAATCGTCTGTGGGTGTCGAAGAGGATCCTGCGTCAATCCGCAAACTCAATCACGATTCCGTTAATCCGTTTTCCAAGGCCGGCAAATTGCCCAAACATGGGCGAGGTGATGTTGTTGTAAACGGCCGTTGGGTTCTGACGCCCGGTGGTATCAATCGAGTAAATTCCAAAGCGGAACTTGTGGCCCGGATGGAAATGAAACGGCAGGGGAAAGTCTCTGTAGAGACGCCAGTTGAGTGAGAAAAAGATGGGATATCGCTGGCTATTGGCTTTGCCTACATAGTTCTGCAGAACGTCAACATTCGAGTACGGAAATCCGGAATGGAGATCGACCGAAGGGCTGAGCATGAATCCCAAGGGCATCTTGAAGAGGCCAAACCCCGACAGCCGGTTTGGAAAGTCGGAAGGCAGGTTGGCGTAAACGTCCGGCCGGATGACCGGGATCTCAAGCGGCACAAAGATGTTGTCTGTCGTATTCAAATCGCCCTGGCCCTTGCTGCGGACATACGATACGCTGAAGTTGGCATTTTCTCCCGCACGGTAATCCAGTGTGAATTCGTATTCGTGATAGCGCGAACTTCCCAGGTTCGAAAGCAGAAGCGTTCCTTTGCCGGCCGGCCCGGTAACGGGATTGATGATAAACAGCCTGGTGGTGTGGCTGTAAAGGGTGCTGAATTTTGCCGTCACCTTCCTTGAAAAGCGGTGGGTAAGCTGGATCCTCCAAGTCAGGTTGCGCGGTGTGCTGCCAAGGTCCGAACAGTCAGGAAGAATCTGCGGACTTCCGCCGACGATCCGCGAGCATTGGTTGAGATAAGGGACGGGGGGGCCCATCGGAGTGCCGCTGAGGTCGAGCGGGGTAATTATGCGAGTGGGGTTATCCGCAAAACTGGGTGCAAGCAGTGGCGTGCGGTCATAAAACATCCCGATGCCGCCTTGAAGGACAGTCCTGGCGCTCTGGTCCAAGGCGTAGACCATGCCGAGGCGCGGAGCAAAGTTTACCGCGTTGCCATCAGTGGTACCAAAGTAACGCAGACCGAGTGTTGCCGCCAGTCGGTTCGTGAATATCCAATGGTCCTGTCCGAAAACAGCAGCCGTTGTGTCGCTGGCGCTCAGGTTTCCCGGCGCACTGAAGTCGGTCCGCTCGGCTGCGGTACCGTCGTTCCGAAGAATCAATACCGGGTGTGACTGGCTAGCCCCGGTGAAATCGCGATGGATGATGTCGGTGCCGAACATCATCTCGTGTGTGCCGGACCACCGCTTGGCGGGCAGGTTGAAGATGGACTGTCCCTCCTCCTGATGGCTGTTTCTTGACAGCGTGTTGAAGTAGTTACCGCCAATCCCAGTGGGCGTCAGCAACATATCTTCCGGGCCGTGGCCGTGCGCGTAACCGTCCATGTTGGTGTACGCGAACAGTGTGTGCAAAATGCCGCCCGATCTGAACTGGTAGGTGTCGGAGCCTTCGATGGAATAGCCTTTCTGCCCCATGTCTGCCGTCGCAGGCCGAGGTATCAAGACGTTGAGGTCGGCCCACTGGTACCGCCTGGGAAAAAGATTCACAGTGAGGGAAGCAACATTCCGTTGTGATAGTAAGAATTGAAAGTGCGAAATGGAGTTGTAGCCCTGAGTCTTTTTCGAGTCGTTGGGCCAGGCCAGGCCGCGAACATCCGGCTTCCTCAACTCGTAGAGGAAAGATTCTGAAAAGTTGACTTTGTCTTTTAAAACGGGAAAACCAAAGCTGATGCGCGGCGTCGCGCGGGCAAAGCCGACAAGGTCGCCTTCCTTGCCGCGAATGCTCGGATTCAGGTCATGCATGGTCAGGGACCACTGGCTCGGCGGTGCTTTTAGTTCGACACTGGTCATGCCCCCTACAAAACCCCCGTATTGCGCGCCAAAGGGGGCCTTGTAGACCTCCACGCTCTGGATGGCATCAATCGGCACGTCGATAGAGTAGGTTCCCGTAACCGGATCGACGGCCTGTGCGGAATCCAAAAGCAGCATGCTCTCGCTTTCCGGGACGCCCTTGATGAAAAGCTTGCCGCTTTGCAGTTGAACAACTCCCGGCGTGACTGGTAACTCCTGCTTGAGTTCCTGTTGGACGACAGGGATGGTCAGGAGTTGTTTTGTTTGCAACGTCTGGGTTGCAGGGTTGGTGCCTTGGGTTGAGACGATCGGCGCAGTTTCCCTCACTTCGACTTTCTGCCGGATTTCGAGAAACTGGATTCGAATGTCTTCGGTAAGCGTCTGGCCGGCAGTGATAGTGATCTCCCGCTTGACAGGCTTGAAACCTTCAATAGTGGCTTCCAGGGTGTAGGGCCCGGCTGGAATGTCCTGCAGTTCATATTGCCCGCTCTCGTTGGAATACGTGGTCATGGGCGCCAAGCCAGGCGCGTTGGCAGTCAGCTTGATAGCCACCCCGCCGACAGGGAATGCCTGGCCCTGGGGATTGAGCGCCGTCGTGGCTCCGCGAAGCGTGCCGGTTGACATCTGGGCGGCAGCAATGACTGGGAGCCATAGCAAAGCAATCAAGAGGGCCGCAGCCAGCCTTGCACAGTTGCCGGCCGACGTATGCTTCCGGCAACCGGGCACGTGGGTGTGGGTTCTGGAGCATGATTGCGTTTGTCTTTCGAATCGGATTATCATCTGGATCAAATTGTGCTGGAATGGAGCTTCTGTTGTTTCGGCCCTGTCCTTCCGTTTCTGTCAGCGTTCGCGGCCGGCCCTGTGCAGGATGAGCAATCTTGCCTTGGGGCTTGATTTTGCAGGGTTCTGAGAGGCATTTCCTGCAAGATTGTCGGCCCGTGTCCTGATTTGCAGTAAGACTCGCACCTTATGAGATGAAAAAGATATGGAAACGGATACGCCGGGTTCCCGTTTTGGTGGCGAATGAGATTTGACAACCAGACTCTAAAACCAGTAAAAGTAGCACATGCTGGCCTGGCAGATTCGCGAGCGCGTTCGTCATGAATGGGCTCTGCTCGTGAATTGAGGGGGCGACGCCAAGCGCGCCCACCCGCTTATGTTATCAGTTATGAACCGAACGAGGCAATTGCGAGGTTTCCGGACGTTTTTTTACGTGAGGCCGTTGGCAGAAAAAGAGATTCTTTTGCGGTGGTGACATGAGATGGGGGTTGTGTCGGTGCCGTTGCTGAAGATGCCTGTGGCAATTAACTTCCCGAATCGAAGATTGATTTGACTTTGCCTCCTGACTGGTTGGACAATATTTGCAACTGTAGGCCGGTTCGGATGCCCAATGTGCGGCTCTTGTGATTCACCCGAGATCCAGGGGCGGAGGAATCTGAATGAGCGAGAAGCTTTACATTTTTGACACAACCTTGCGTGACGGTGAACAGTCGCCGGGATGCAGTATGAATCTCGCAGAAAAGCTGGAGATGGCTCGCCAGCTCGACCGTCTGGGTGTGGACATCCTTGAGGCCGGTTTCCCCGTTGCTTCGCAGGGCGACTATGACGCCGTTCTAGCGATTGCCGAGGAAATTCGCCGGCCCACCATCGCGGCGCTTGCTCGTGCAAACGAGTTTGATATCGACCGCGCCTGGGCAGCGCTTAAGGGTGCCGCAAAGCCCCGAATCCACACGTTTCTTGCAACCTCTGACATTCACCTGAAATATAAGCTCCGTAAGACCAGGGAAGAAGTGCTCAAGATGATTTCCTGGGCCGTCGGCCACGCCAGTTCGCTCTGCCAGGACGTTGAGTTTTCCCCTGAGGACGCGGGCAGGACCGACCGCAGCTACCTGATCGAATGCTGCCACGCGGCCGTGGAAGCCGGGGCGACGGTTCTGAACCTTCCGGATACCGTGGGCTACTGCCTGGAGCCTGAATACGAGAAGATGTTTGCCGATGTGAAGGCCGGGGTTCCTGGAATTGAAAAAGTCATATTAAGCACGCATACGCACAATGATTTGGGCCTCGCCGTTGCCAACACGCTGGCGGGAGTTCGCGGAGGAGCACGCCAGGTGGAGTGCACCATCAATGGCATCGGCGAAAGGGCAGGGAATGCGGCCCTTGAAGAAGTTGTGATGGCGGTCTATGTGCGCCGCGACGTTGAACCCGTCTACACGGACATTCACACGGAACAGCTTTACGCTGCAAGCCAGTTGCTGATCCGCCTGACCGGGATGGTTGTGCAAAGGAACAAAGCCATCGTGGGCCGCAATGCGTTTGCGCACGAAGCGGGCATTCATCAGGATGGCTACCTGAAGAACGCCATCACCTACGAAATCATTTCTCCGGAAACGGTGGGCATGCCTACCAACCACATCGTGCTCGGGAAGCACTCCGGCCGTCACGCCCTGGCGAACCGCTACAAGGAATTGGGCTACGATTTGACCAAGCCGGAAATCGAGCGCGCCTACGAATTGTTTACTCGACTGGCGGACCGCAAGAAGAATGTGTACGACGAGGACCTGATCAGCATTGTAAACGAGGGCTTCGAGCACATTCCGGAACTCTACACGCTGAAGCTTCTTGAAAGCGTGTCCAACAGCGAAGGGCGCTCGACGGCGACCGTTGAGTTGGAACGAGACGATCAGTCCTATCGCGAGTCGGCCACCGCGGAGGGCCCCTGCGATGCCGCGTTTCGAGCGATCGACCGGATTACCGGCATGCAGGGAACCGTGACTGACTTCTCTGTGCACTCCCTGGGTGCGGGGCCGGACGGCACGGCTGAGGTTTGCATTCGCGCCCGCTTTCAGGAAAAGGAGTTTTTCGGGAAGTCCATAAGTTACAACGTAGTTGAAGCCGCCGCACGCGCCTATCTCCAGGCCGCCAACAAGGGCGTGTACGAAATCAGGCGCGCTGCAAAAGAGTCGGCGTCCTGCAGGAGCTCGGTGCATGAAAATGAGCTGGTTGATCGCCTTCTGCCAGGCGGGTACTGACTTGGCGGACCCTGGGCTGTGCGCCAGATTGGTACAGCTTTTTCCAAATGTGACAAAAATTGTCACCATGCAGCAGATTCATTATATTTTCGTTTAAGATATTGATAATAATATATTTACTTTGAATTCCCTGCCGCGGTGTGCTTCGTTTGGATCTTTTCATTGCTTTAAGTTCAATTAAATCTTGTCTTTTCAAGGCATGATCGTTTAAGATGCCTGTTATCAAATGAATGCCATATTCAAAATAGCCGTCTTGCCGGGCGACGGAATCGGCCCGGAGGTAACTGAAGAAGCGCTCAAGGTACTCCGCGCGATCGAGGGTGTTCTTGGGCCAAAGTTCCGTTTTCAGACGGGGCTTGTAGGTGGTTGCGCCATTGATGCCACTGCCGTACCGTTGCCGCCGGAAACCATTTCAATCTGCAACCACGCGCAAGCCGTTCTTCTGGGAGCGGTCGGCGGGCCTCGATGGGACTCCCGCCGTCCCGACAGCCGCCCTGAAGCTGGTTTGCTGCAACTGCGCCAGCGTCTGCGCGTTTACGCGAACCTGCGCCCGGCGCGCGTGATTGATTCGCTGGTCAGCGTTTCGGCGCTGAAGCCTGCGGTCGTGCGCGGCACGGACCTGGTGATTGTGCGCGAGTTGATGGGCGGAATCTATTTTGGCAATCCTCGCGGCATTTTTTCCAAAAACGGCGAGCGGATGGGTGTAAACACCGAGGTCTACCACGAAAGCGAAGTGGAGCGCGTGGCGCACCGTGCGTTCCAGCTTGCGCGCCAGCGCCGGCGGAAGGTGACTTCGGTTGACAAGGCGAACGTGCTTGAAAGCTCGCGTCTGTGGCGCGACGTAGTCACGCGCGTTGGCCAGGCGTATCCGGACGTTGCGCTTGAGCATCTCTACGTTGACAATTGCGCCATGCAGTTGATTGCGCGTCCCACCAGTTTTGACGTCATCCTCACCAACAATATTTTCGGCGACATTCTCAGTGATGAAGCGGCCATGCTGACGGGCTCGATTGGCCTGTTGCCCTCGGCCAGCCTGGGTGAGCGCTCCGGCCTCTACGAACCGGTCCATGGTTCCGCGCCGGACATCGTGGGAAAGAAGCGCGCCAATCCCATTGCAACCATTGCATCCGTCGCCCTGATGTTGCGCTACTCCTTCCACATGGAACGCGCTGCGGCGGCGATTGAAGCCGCGATTGAAAAGGTATTAAGGTCTGGAGCGCGCACGCCCGATCTGCCGGGGCGCAAGCGCGCAATTACAACCTCCCGCATGGGCAACCTGATTGCAGAAGCGACCGTAAAGTTTCTCTCCTCGCCGCGTTTTCTTCCCAAAGAGAAACCGTAGGGCAATTTCATTTCCCCCTTGTAGCGAGCGATTAGCGCAGACCTCCAGCGTTGAGGTCCGTGGCTTTTGCTTACGAAAGCAGGGCAGCCTCGAGTCTGTGGATTCCAGACTCTACGGCAATTAGTCGTTGTGCAGGCGTCTGCGGAGCGTTATGCTGCGTGGCATGACGCTCACCTACCCGCGAGACATTTTTGGCGACCGGACGGGAATCTGGGACGACCGGCCCAGCCAGAACTGGCTCGGGTGGGACATTTTCTGGTCGCGAGTGGCGGGGCAGCGGCTGAACATGGGCGGCGCGAGCGCCTACATCGACCACGCGGACGCGATCGGTTCCACCGTCATGGAAACGGGCCCCGCCGGGGCCGTGCAATGGGACGTGGTTAATGGCCCCTGGGGGCAGGTGTGGCAGCAGACAGGCACGCGGCAGTCGCAGGTGTTCGCGGGGATGGATTGGCAGGTCAACGACCCCTTGATGCCTTCGGCCACTCGCGAATACAGCGACGGCCTCGGCCGCTGGATGACCCCCGACCCACTGGGCAGGAAAGCCGCTTCACTCACTGATTCGCAAAGTTGGAACATGTATGCTTATGTGGGAAACAATCCTACGAGCCTCAACGACCCGTCAGGTGGATCCATTGAGCTAACCTGCTCCAGCGCGGATTCGGAGAAATGTGTTGAGCAGCGTCACTTAGAACTCCAAGCTTTGCAGCAGGCAGTCGGCGCAAAAGCGGGTTCCTACCTCTACGAGAATCCTGTTACCACGACCGACACCAAGGGAAATTCGACGACGAAATACTATGTGGGTATATATTCGGGCGGGCCGAGCGGGAAGGGTCCAGAATTCGACAAGATCAACTCCGTCGCAGGCGAAATCGCCCCTATTATCAACGACACAAAGAACCTCCAGCTGGCGATTGCTGCATCAGGAAGCAGTCTCACTGATGACCTCGGGAATAGTCTTACACTAAGCGGTCGAAGCCCTGGAGCGACTGGATTCTTTGAGGGGAATCTGCGAACCTACCTGGTAGACCCATCCATTGCACTTGCGCCGCTCCCGAACGTCATGATGCTCCCTCCCTCTGGCCCCGGTGTGGTGACGCCTGGCATAGTTCTTGGACACGAACTTGGGCACGCAAGGGGGGTAATGACAGGGGCACTGCCGGGCCAGACGGAAGACGACTCCTTGCGCATCGAAAATAAGATCCGCGTGCTGGACGATCCCAATGCTCCAATTCGGCTTCTCCATAACTGCCCGCCAGGGGCGTGCCAATGAAGAAAAAGATCGCTTTGCGTTTTGCGTGCGCCTTACTGGGTTCGATAGTCGTGGGAATCGTCGCAATCGAAACCCACCACCGGCTGCAGTTTGGACATTTCGTGGGTTATGGCATTCACGCTGACGTTGTGGAAAGTACTGGAGATATCGGAGTCCCCGGCATTCGGAGCCTCTACGCTGCACAGGTGACCAACTATACATTCTTTCCGCTGAAGCTTGTTGGATGGGAATCTAGAAGTGACGCCCTTGGGGCACCTCCCGCTTTCTACTGCAGGTTTCAGATTCAGAAATTGTCGTCGCAGGGGGGGCAATGGATTGTTCTGATGGATTTCAAGCCTACTGGCACCACGCAGCCTTCCGTGGTAAGTAGGCAACTTTGCCCTATTTGCTCGATTGTGCCAATGGGCCGTTTGCCGGTGGCTGCCGATGACCTTCGGGTGGGAGACCTTGTTCGATTCGCTGTGTTCGCAGAATTTAATGCGACCGCTCCGGCTGTATACTCCCGGCCCTTTCGAATTCGAGAAGTTCGGTTAATGGTACCCTCCCCTGCACGTTCTATGAGGTGAGCGGATCGCCACTGTCAGTGCCCTTCCGAGCGGGTCTTTTAGCTTTGAAGACGCCAACAACCACTTTAGTAACTCGGGCTTCAATTAAGATGCGGCGGGAACCTGTTGAGCGACCAGTACGAAACCTACCAATATGATGCCGAAGGGCGGGTGAAGTCGTCCACCTGCATATCGGGTTGCGGGTCGCAGTACGTAACGTATAATGCCCTGGGGCAGCGGGTGCAGGATTATCAGTCCGACTACCTTGGGGGCTACATGACGCTGACCTATCCGCGGGACATTTTTGGCGACCGGACGGGAATCTGGGACGACCGGCCCAGCCAGAACTGGCTCGGTTGGGACATTTTCTGGGCGCGGGTGGCGGGGCAGCGGCTGAACATGGGCGGCGCGAGCGCCTACATCGACCACGCGGACGCGGTTGGTTCCACCACCATGGAAACGGACCCCAGCGGCGCCGTAGACTGGGACGTGGTTAATGGTCCGTGGGGGCAGGTGTGGCAGCAGACGGGCACGCGGCAGTCGGAGGTGTTCGCGGGGATGGATTGGCAGGTCAACGACCCCTTGATGCCTTCGGCCACGCGCGAGTACAGTGACGGCCTCGGTCGCTGGATGACCCCCGACCCCGGCGGCGTCAAAGTCGTCAGGCTCGACAACCCGCAGACGTGGAACATGTATGCCTACGCTGGCGATAATCCTACCAGCCGTAACGACCCGACTGGGCTGTGTTTCGATCCGACCTCCTGCTCGCTGGAATTGGCCGGGATTGGGTCTCTCATCGAACCTGGCGGCGGTACCGCTGTAGGCGCGGTAGTCGGCGGGGTTTTGGGTGCAGGCATTCTTTACTTCGGGGCCAGGGCAATCGACAATCGGATTCAGGCGACAAACAGCCTAGCCAAGCGGGCTCAGGAGTCCTCGGCCAAGCAAGGAATGGAAAATTCGGGGCCAAAGGCCGAAAATGCCCCCGGCGTCACCGCTGGAGGTCAGGCCACGGATGAGTATGGCAACAAGCTGGGACCGAGTGGGGATACACAAGTGAATGAGACGCAAAGCAAAACCAGGGAGGCCGCAAGGAATAGGGCACTTAAGGAAGGGCCCGGGGCAGTGGAACACGCGACGCCTAAGCATGGCCAGCCACACTTTCATCCTACCCGGCGGAATGGGAAGAAGAAACCTTGTAGCACGCACCATAATTACCCGTGCAGGTGACCTCATGGCAAAGCGAATATGGATCGGGACAGTTGAAATCGAGTACACAACGAAGGAGTCCCCCGGAAAGGCAAAACGCGCCTTCACTAACATCACAACATGGGCTGGCGATTATGACGAGTTTTGCAGAAAGTGCAAGGAAATGCTGGACCACTACGGGTGGCAGCTGCAAGGGATCGAGAAAGCTGTGCCCGTTCAGCAGAGCTGCCAGTTCGACGACGAAGTCAGGGACATGATCGAGCGAACGCGAGCGAATCGCTCAGCGGTTATCCACGGAACGTTCCACACCTACCCGAGCGGGTAGCCATCTCTGAAAGCGCGATGCCGTGTCGAGGTAATTTTTAGGGACAGCGCGCCGCGGGCAGGACGGGTAATGTGCTCGTCCGAGTACGAGCAAGCGAGGACCTCCGGGTCTGAGGTCCGCGGTTCTTATCTTCAAATCCTCTTTCGCGGGTGGCGGGGCAGAGGCTGAATATGGGTGGCGCGAGCGCCTACATCGACCACACAGACGCGATCGGTTCCACCGTCATGGAAACGGGCCCCGCCGGCGCCGTGCAATGGGACGTCGTTAATGATCCGTGGGGGCAGGTGTGGCAGCAGACAGGTACTCGCCAGTCGGCGGTGTTCGCCGGGTTGGATTGGCAGGTAAACGACCCCTTGATTCCTTCGGCCACGCGCGAATACAGTGCCGGCCTCGGCCGCTGGATGACCCCCGACCCAGTCGGCGGTCATCTCTCAGACCCTCAGACACTCAACAAATATGCTTACGTAGGAAATAATCCGACCAGCCTCAACGACCCATCAGGGGAAGACTTCTGGCTAGTTGGTGGGAAGCAGTGCAGTAAAGACGGCGTTGAATGCGACAAGGGTGGATACGTTCTCGGAGCCAATAACCAGCGGATGGTGGTGACAAGCGCGTCGTTGTCAGACGCCAAGAGTGGTAACAAGGCCACCGTAGATGAGAATGGGGTTGAGATCACCGCCAAGGGCCTCAAGGGGACGTACGAGGGCGTTTTTATCAACAATACGCCGACAGCTGACATCGCCGGGGTCGGCAGACTCTCGAATTTCATGTTTCATGTTGAATTGAGCAATGTCGCTAGAGGTACACTGGACGCAGGAACGTACAGTGACAAGGCGGCACCCGATAGCAGCGCTGTCGCTTCAGCCTTGGGCGCGCTCTCATACTGGGTGCCAACTGAACCGGGCAGGCACGACATCGATCACCCAGGATACCTGAGCTTCCGCTTCAGCAAGGGCGCACATCCGAACATATTCAACTACGGACCCTCCCTACATATCCTCGTTCGAGATGACCCGACCTCCACAGTTCCCGCCGACTCTGGGTACACGGACCCCTTTCACGTCGACAGCAGAACGGGTCCCGCGCACTTTGGTTGCGCAGTCTTTCACGCGGGGTGCCAATGAAACGAGCCGCGGACGTTCTAAGACAATCTCTCGTCCTTCTTGCCGTCGTCGCCATAGCGTTTGCAGCTCTTTACTTCTTTCGGGCACACGAAAGCTTGGAATCGCGCGTGGCGCTTGCGGTCGTACTCGCGGTCCCCGTTGGACTCGTCGGCGTTTCACTCTGGATGCGAAGCCGGAGTGACCGTCCTCGATCACTTGGGCCGCGTCGGTCTATAGCGGAAGCTGGCGGAACGCTGGCGATTATCACTTCTCTCGTCTTCGTTGAGGCTGCCTATGTGTCTCCTCAGCATGTCGGCAATTTTCTGTTATTTAGTTGGCGAGCGGCTACCTTAGTGTCCCTTTGTGTCGCTGGAATGATCAGCGCTGGATTCGGAAAAGGGAGCGTTCGCACGACCGCACTGCTCGCTGGGCTGGCAACACTTGGACTATGGTATGTACTTGGAATGTCCCCATAATGGCGGGTGACGGGCGGGTGGCGCATCTATAAGGTTGTCGGTTCCGTCAAGCGGAAACTGGTTGTCGGGCCTGGTTTTTGTTTAGCCATGAAACGGCGGGTGGCGCCCCGATAGATCGGGACGATCAGCGAAGCTGAGAGGGGTTAGAATAGCCGGGTGTCACATCCGCCTCGATACTACGGCAAGAACGACCTTCACTTTTTGACCACCAGCACCTATCGCCGCACGCAGATTTTCAATTCTGAGCTCTTCAAACGCGAATTCGTCGCCACGCTGGCAGAGTTGCGCGCCGAAATGGGATTTCGTCTCCTCGGCTATGTCCTGATGCCGGAACATTTCCATCTGCTGGTGTGGCCCTCCGAGGCGGCCAATCCTTCCCAAATCATGCAAAGGC
>JAJYLL010000141.1 GCA_021787735.1 Acidobacteriota bacterium
TGGCGCCTTCGTAAGTGATACATTTCCTGTATAATGAACGCTTGAAATTCACTTTGGCTCCGAACTCGCAGGCAGACGAGGAAAATCCTTAAGACACGTTTCAAGCGGAGGCTTCAATGGCTGAACATATGGTCAAATGCGTGAAATTCGGCAAGGAGTTGCCGGGCTTGGAAGAGCCTCCCTGGCCAGGGGAACTGGGGCAGCGCATTTACGATAATGTGTCGCAGGAAGCTTGGAATCTCTGGGTGGATTACCTCCGGATGCTGATCAACGAGTACCGCCTGGCCCCCGCCAGCCCGGAATCGCAGGAGATTATTGCTCAGCAGATGGAGAAATTTTTCTTCGGCGACGGGTCTGAGCTGCCTCCTGGTTACGTCCCGCCGCGGAAGTAGAGTTGACCTGAAAAGCCTGCTGCCTCGGTTGCGGCTACCTGAATTGTTTGGCCTCCGAGCCTATTCCGGCCGGCCCAGGGAGTGTTTGAAAGGATGTTGGGCGCAGACCACGGCTGTAGATGAATTTGAACACGGTTCGAGAGCTCACCCTGCTGCGCCGGATTCAAAACAACATGCCATTCCTGATGGGTGGTGAGCCCTGCAGACCGCCGGTGTGTTCTTCGAGCCCTTAAGGGATGACAGACGGTTCCAGATGCAGAGTCTTCAGTTTCAGGACTGAGCCGCCAAGTAGGGCAATATGCACCCGGGCGCAGCCGTTACGTTTTGAGGGGGCAGGCTTTCTGGCCTCGGGAATAATCCTGTTGGCGCTGGAATTGTAAAGGTCCTATCATGAAGAGAGCGGGTATCCCCAATGACATTTCCAAATTCACTGATGAGGTTCTGTAATGGGCAGGAAGTATAAGCAGCGGGGCTACATGGACTCTGATTCAGGGGAACGCGAAGCGCGGCCGCAGCAGAAAAAGCCTGAGACGTTTGGCCCTCGAACGCCCTTAATGCCGGGGCAGCGCTCAGTGTGGAGATGCGCATCATGTGCAACCATTCTGCCGGCCGGTACCGACGATCAGGGAAAGTGCCCGAATTGCCAGGCCGAACTGCACAGCTGCCGGCAATGCACGTTTTTTGACACGGGCAGCCGGTTTGAATGCACCCGGCCGATTACGGCTCGGATTCCGAAGAAGGAAGCTCGCAATGAGTGCTCCTTCTTCGCCCCACGGACAACGATCGAACGAGAGACCTCTTCGTCAAAGCCGCTCGACGCGCGCGCGGCCTTTGAAAACCTCTTCAAGAGGTAACCGCCGGGAGCTGCCGGGCTGAGAAGCCCCGCCGTTCAGAAAACCTTTTCCGCTGTTGCGGTGGAGTTCATTCAGGCTATCCGAATATCTTCTGGCGCGCCGCCTCAGAGATCGCCACCACAGCAGGGTTCTTGATTTTCCTTTCCACTGAGATGGCATAAAAGCGCGAACGGACAATGCTGGTGCGGCCAATGGTCCCAAAACCATACTGGCGCATTTCGGAATCGAGGATGGAGGGGGCCGCAAAGGCGCCGTGCCCGGCTTCCGCAAAGGTCCGGAGCAGTGAAAAATCATCAAATTCACCCACTACCTTCGGGCGGACCTGCTCCTGGCTGAACCACTGATCGAGGCTGACCCGCAGGGAACTGTCTTCCGTTGGTAGCAGAAAGGGAAGATCGTCCAGGGACTGCGGGAAGCGCCGTCGCAGTTTCGCCTCGTCGCGTCGCTTGCTGTAAAAGGCCACGTCGGATTCGCCGAGCAGATGGTTAAACGCCCGGACTTTTACCTGATGGCCAACGGGAGTGTCGGACAGGACCAGATCCAGATCGTTCACGGCAAGTTCAGCCAACAGGCGGTCGGTCCGATGCTCATGACAGACGATCCGGACAGATCCCGGGAGTTGCAGCGCCGGGTGAATCAGATGATAGGCGATCCACTTGGGGAGCGGATCGGCCACGCCTACTCGCAGCAGCAGAGGATGTCCCGTGGGGTGGCCGCGGAGAGTCTCCGTCAGTTCCCTTCCGAGCGAAAATATTTCCTCGGCATACCGGAACGTCACGCTGCCCGCCTCGGTAAGGACCAGATGCCGGCCGGACCGCGCAAAGAGTTTTTCGCCAAGCTGGTCTTCAAGGCGGGAAATCTGCGAACTGATGGTGGGCGGCGACAGCAGCAACTCTTCGGAAGCCTTGGCAATGCTGCCTGCTTTTGCCACCGTCCAGAAGTAGAACAGGTGATGGTAATTGATCCATTCCATAGGTCTATTATAGATAGGAAAAATCTATCAATTGCATCGAAACTTTCTACTTTTCTAATTTTGCCCTCTTTGGTACAAGGATTTATGTACAGCGCGCTGTGACCCATGGGCAAAATTCAACATGGAGGACAGATTTATGCGGCTGACACTTGGCAAAATCGGTTGGGGCGTTGTGGGGGGTGCTTCTCCTGATAACGCCGCTTTGGGCTTCCAGCCCTCGGGCGGAAGGGGGATCTGAAAACGTCACGGCTCACAACTGGGCATACGCCGAGGAGGCTTCCGAACTCCTCCAGGAAATCCGAAGCCTTTCGACACAACTGGCTGAAGATTCCGACTATCTTGAACACCATGCGCGTAGGAACCAGTTGGATTGGAGAAGCCACTCCGAGCGCCTGCGCCAAATCCGGGGCGACGTCAATGCGATGGGCGAGCATTTGCAGCGGCTGCAGGAAATCCGCAGTGCGATTGCCCCGTGGCAGCAGAGGGCGGTGGATCGCATCGTGCCAAAGGCGGTAGTGCTGGCGGCCAATACCGAGAAAGCAATAGCTTATCTGTGTGAGAACATGAGCAAGACGTGGACTCACTCCCATGCGGAGCCTGTCAGTGCTATGGCGGACCATGCTGAGGCAATCCGGGACGAGGTCAGTATGTTTCTGGACTACGGCAGGACTTCAGACCGGATGAGGGGGCTCGAAGACCAAATTGAACTTGCTGGGGCGTAAGACCGTCGCGCGACGGGAACCATGGGGTACACGCTATGACCATGCAGCAGAATACAGCAGGACGGTGGCAAATTGCTTCAGGAGAATTGCTGCCGTCCTACTCTCCGAATGGAACGGCCACGTGGTTCCCGCCGCTCTTGAATATTTCTCCCGACCAAGTGTTTCCGGCGAAGGGTGCGTTGGGGTTGAAATTTCACACAAGTTTTCCTGCCAATTCTCGAGCAATTTTGCATTCGGGCCGGTCGGGTTTTGTGATGCCGTCATGTGTGTACATTGCGGATGGTGACACGGTTGGTTCCATGAATCAGTTTCCTGTATGGAACCGAAAAGGTATGGAGTTATTTACGCCGCCCTTTCTGGCTCTGTTGAGTTTATAGCCTGCGCAGAACCAAGCAGTCCACCCTTTACAGGAGGAAGAATTATGAAGACAACTGAGTTTCACGGCGCTGAGACTGGCGGCAAAGTTCCGAAGTCCCCCAAGGTTTTGCTGGTAATCGATGAACCTGAAAGCTTGGGCCATCACAGCGAACTTCTTCGTTCCATGGGGTACGAAGTTCTGGCCTGCACCTCCTACGGCGTCGGCATGGAGATGCTGCAGGATGAAGAGTTCGACTTTGTTACGGTTGGCCAGGGCGGTCTGAACTTTGAAGGTAAAGGGGTTGTGATGCGGGCGCTGGAAATCGACCGGAACACACCGGTGCTGGTGCTGGCCCGGACTTCGGACATGGGAAACTACCTGGAAGCCATGCAACTGGGAGCGGTTGACTACCTGGAAATGCCGGTCTCGCAGGAGGAGTTTGCCCGGGTTCTGCGCACTCATTTGCTTTATTCCCTGGGGGGCGGGTACGACGCCTGATTCTTGCCGGGAAGCGTCATCGCTGTTAGCCGCCACTTTATGCCGGCCTGGGCATGCTGGCGGATTGCTTCTGCTGCCGCAATACTTTGTGCCAAGCTAGAGAGCCTGCGGTGTGGCTGTGGAACCGCGTTGTTCCGAACTGGTTCACTCCATTGCCCTTGTTCGGGACCGGATGGGCCTGCCTCGTTTGAAGGTGCTTCCATTGCGCTGTCCGGACCAGCGTTCCCTCCAATAAAATGAGCGGCGCAACCCTTTCAAGGCGATAAGAAGTGTGTTAGCCTGAAAGCTGAGCCGGGGGGATTGTCTGCGCCCACCGCAGTATCAGAAATTATGGCCTCGATCGTAACTACGTTGCTTGCAGGAGACCTGGCCCGGGTCGGGGAGACTCTTGACGCGGTTGAGGCGATGGGGATCCCGACCATTCATATTGACGTTATGGACGGCCACTTTCGGCCGCAGATTTCCGTTGGGCAGCCAGTGGTTCAGTGTATTCGCCGGGCGGCCCGCCAGAAACTGGATGTTCACTTGCTGGTCGAGCGCCCCGAGAGGTATTTTGAAGACTTTGTAAAGGCTGGCGCGGAGTCGCTGACGTTCCACTATGAGGCAACGCCCAACGTAGCTCTGGCCATTAACTCAGCCCGGAAGCTGGGAACCCGGGTTGGATTGGCATTGAACCCCGCTACACGGGTGGAAACCTGTTACGAGGTTCTGGAGGACGTTGACACCGTCCTGATTGAGACGGGAAGCGAAAACTTTCTGCCGCGTTCCCTCGGCAGAGTGGTTGCCCTTGTTAAAGAACGCAAGGACAGGGGAGTGAAGTTTGCCGTCGCTGTCGAGGGCTCCATCGGAGCACGTGAAGCCGAGGACATACTGGCAGCTGGGGCGGACATCCTTGTGGTTGGTCGAGCCATCTTTGATAAAAGCGGGGATGGTGAGGCATTGCGGGCCTTGGCCCAGACACTGAATTCGGTTGGACAGAAAGCGAAGTTTTCGGTCCAATAACCGCCAGACTGAAGACGGGTATTTCGTCCATGATTAAATGACGGATTGGGCCAGAGAAAATCATTAGTTTTCAGATAGAAGTCATGACAGATTGCTTAAGGCAGAAAGGGCCGGGTAAAATTCAGGGATTGGAAGTGAAGGTCCAGAAACCTTGTAAGATGCCTCCCAAGTTCCGGCGGGCCACCTTGCTGTGCCTGCTGGCGGCGCTGGTGATCTCTTTGCCGGGCTGCGTCCTGTTTGTGCACAAGAGCACGTCGGATAATTTGCTTCCCACCGGCCAGCAGCCTGACAAGATCCTTTACGAGAAGTCTATTGACGCAATTCAGCATGGTCACTATGACGTGGGCCGGCTGACGCTCCAGGCCCTTCTGAATACGTACCCGGACAGCGAATACCTGGCGAAGGCCAAGCTGGCGATTGCCGATTCTTATTACGAGCAGGGTGGGATGGCGGGCCTGACCGAGGCAGAGTCTGAATACAAAGACTTTATTACCTTTTTCCCGACCGCCCCAGAAGCCCCCATGGCCCAATACCGCGTGGCCATGGCGCACTTCCGCCTGATGGGCAAACCCGACCGTGACCTGACTCAGACACGGCTGGCGGAGGCCGAGTTTAAAGAATTTCTTCTTAAGTATCCTGATAGCGACCTGATGCCGCGCGCCAAGGCTCGTTTACGGGAGGTCCAGGAGGTCCTGGCCGAGGGCGAGTATGAGGTAGCGCGCTACTACTACGAAAAGCGCGCGGACCCTGCAGCAGAGTCTCGCCTCAAAGAAATTGTTGACCATTATCCTTCTTTCAGCCGGGCAAGCGAAGCGTGCTGGTATCTTGCCCAGACCTACGAGCGCATGAAGAAGCCAAACCTGGCCGTGCCTTACTATGCGCGCATCCTCACCGATTACCCCTTGGGCCCCATGGCTGCCCGGGCCAAGGAACAGCTTGTTGCCTTGCATCAACCGATTCCGCTGCCCACCAGGGCCACGATGGCCCGCGCGGAGGCCGATGCTACGCACAATACGCGGCTGAGCCTTATGCAGAAGATCATGGGAACGTTCTCCAGCGCGCCGAATCTCAGCGCCACGCGCCATGGTCCCGTCATTCTTACCAATCCTTCCAACAACCCGGTGATTATGGCAAAGAATCCGCAACCCGGCGAAAGCTCAGCGAATACGATTGCTGCCCAGCCCGTGGGTGAATCGGCCTTAAAGAGCGGGAAGGCGGTTGATCCGGCCGGCTCCGCGGACGATTCAGCCAAGGAAGAGAAATCAAAGGGCTCTGAAGACAAGGTTGAGAATAATTCCGGTGGCAAAACAGAGACCTCTGCGCCGCAGAAGAAGAAATCGGGGCCGCTCCACGTTTTTAAGAAAGTTTTGAAACCCTTCTAAACAACGCTTTCCCTCTGCCCGCGAATCCCGCCCTTTGGCGCTCACACGCAGAAATTACTCCCACAGGCTGATTGCCAGTTGGTGGGAATGCAAGCCAGATCTCAGCCGGCGCCCTGCAGCGTCAGCGTTGCGGCAAGCGTCACTGAGGGCTGGATCAAACGTATGGCGGGACCGTTGACCCCTTCGTTGCCGAACAATATAGTAAACTAACTTTAAGCTTTGTCAGGCGACTTGTTGATGATGCGCGGCTTGCGCCGGGGCTTTTCCGTGTCTGGGCTGCGGATTGCGATGTAATTAGGATGGAGTGAAAGTGGAAAACGAGATCCCCAAGGTATATTCACCGGAATCCATTGAACCCTACTGGGCGCGTGTGTGGGTGGAGAAGAAGCTTTACCGACCCGCCGGCGACCCCTCGTGCCCTCGCTTCAGCTTGGTGATTCCGCCACCGAACGTGACCGGTTCGCTCCACATCGGACATATGCTGGAGCACACGGAAATCGATATTCTGATGCGATGGCACCGCATGCGCGGCGAGGATGTGCTGTGGCTTCCGGGAACCGATCATGCGTCCATTGCTACGCAAATGATTGTGGAGCAGGAGATTGGCCGTGAGGCCCTGCCGGACCTTGAAGGCCGCTCTTCAGCCTTGCCTGCCTGGCGGCGCGAGGGCCAGCGCCGACGCCTTGAAATGGGCCGGGAGAAATTCCTGGAGTGCAGTTGGCAATGGAAAGAAAAGAGCGGCGGCAGAATTCGCAAGCAGATGGAGCGACTGGGCGCGTCCGTCGACTGGACGCGCGAGCGCTTCACGATGGACGCCGACTACTCGCGCTCCGTCTTCGAGGTTTTTTCGCGCCTTTACAAGGAAGGGCTGATCTATCGCGGCACCTACATTGTGAATTGGTGTCCACGCTGCGGTACGGCGGTCAGTGACCTGGAAGTGGCGCACGAAGAGCGCGCCGGCAACCTCTGGTACATTCGATATCCGTTTGAAAGCGGTGGTGGTTACATCACGGTCGCCACCACTCGCCCGGAAACCATGCTGGGCGATACCGCCGTGGCCGTGAATCCTTCCGATGAGCGCTACCGCGTCGAGGTGGGCCGCAACTTGGTGCTACCGCTGCTCAAGCGAGTAATTCCGATCGTTGCAGACGATTTTGTCGATCCGAAGTTTGGCACCGGAGCTGTGAAGGTTACGCCGGCCCACGATCCCAATGACTTCGGCATCGCCAGCCGCCACAACCTGCCGCAGTTGAAGATCCTGGACGAGGAAGCGCGCATGACCGAAGCCGCCGGCCCCTACAAAGGGCTGGACCGCTACAAGGCCCGCGAGCAGGTGCTGGAGGACCTTCGAGCCGAGGGCCTGCTGGAAAAGGAAGAAGATTACGCGCTGAGTGTTGGCATCTGCAGCCGATGCAAGACCGTCGTGGATCCGATCCTTTCAAAGCAATGGTTCATGAAGATGCAGCCACTGGCAGCGCCTGCCATCCAGGCCGTCGAGGAAGGCCGCATCAGGATCGTCCCCGAAAACTATCGCAAGATTTATCTGGACTGGATGTACAACATCCACGATTGGTGCATTTCTCGCCAGCTCTGGTGGGGTCATCGCATCCCTGTCTGGACCTGTGATCAGTGCGGTGAAGTGATGGTTTCGGAAGCATCGTCGGGAAAATGTTCAAAGTGCGGAAGCGCCAGCCTTAAGCCTGAAACCGATGCGCTCGACACCTGGTTCAGTTCGGCTTTGTGGCCGTTCGCCACATTGGGCTGGCCTGAAACTACAGACGACCTGCGGCGCTACTACCCCACCGACCTCATGATCATGGGTTTCGACATCCTGTTTTTCTGGGGCGCGAGGATGATCATGATGGGCCTGAAACTCATGGATGACGTTCCGTTCCGTGAACTCTACATCCATGCGCTGGTCCGCGACGCCGAACGACAGAAGATGTCGAAGACCAAGGGGAACGTGATTGATCCGCTTGAGGTGACGGAGAAGTACGGCACAGATGCCGTCCGTTTTGCGCTGGCCATCAGTGCGGCGCCGGGCACGGACATTGCTTTCAGTTACGACAAGATCGAGTCGTATCGTGCTTTTGCCAACAAGATCTGGAACGCCGGGCGCTTTATTCTAATGAATCTCGATAAGCTTGCTCCGGAGGTCCGGAAACGCGTTTCGGCCGCGACTGGAGCAGCCCTTAAAGGCCGCCTTGAACCTTTGCCGACAGATCCGGCCCTGGCGCTGGCGGACCAGTGGATCTTTTCGCGCCTGGCAACGATCACAAAGGAAGTTGAAGATGCCCTTGCCGACTACCGCTTCCATGAAGCGAGTTTCAAGGTCTACCATTTTTTCTGGCACGAGTTCTGTGACTGGTACTTGGAATGGATCAAGCCGGAAATAACCCGGACCTTGAGTCCGGAAGATTCCTGCAACTCCTGGGCGAACCTCCTGCTGGCTTTTGAGTCGGCCCTTCACCTTCTACATCCGTTCATGCCGTTCATTACTGAAGAATTATGGCACCGACTGCCGAACCGCGGTGATGAGGTTTCAATATCCCTCACTCCGTTTTCGCTGGTGAGCGAACGGGCGGCAAATCCTGATGCGGAAAATGATTTTGAAAATATCCGCAGCCTGGTGGTCGCGGCGCGCAACGCCAAAGCGGAAGCAGCACTGCAAAAAGAAAAAGTGAGCGCGCGGGCAGCCAGTGACGATGCAGCGATTCGCAATCTCCTCAACGCCCACAAGCAGGTGATCCTGATGCTTGCCGGCCTTGAGGCGCTAGAAGTGGATTCCGCGCGGCTCGAAGCGGGCGTCCATGTGACCTCGGCGTTTGAACTCCAACTGATCTACGAAAAGCAGGTTGACCACGATGGCGAACGATCGCGGCTGGCCAAGGAGAGGGAAAAGCTGGAAGCGGCGTTGTTGCGCGTAAAGAAGCAGCTTGAGAACCGGAACTTTGTGGACCGCGCTCCCGAAGAGGTCGTTCGCAAAACAGAGAAGCAGCGCGGCGAGCTTGAAATTCAGCTCCAGAAAGTTATTGACTCCCTGGAAAGGCTGGGATAACAGCGTGGCGAAAGAGAGTGAAGGCGTCCCCGTTGGGCTGGATGAGATGGTTCCTGGACTTTCCGTCCAGTACGTTCGCAATCTTGTTTCTCGCGCCATTGCTGAAGACCTTGGCAAGGGTGACTTAACCACCAGCATGACCGTTCCTGAAACCGCCAAAGCGCGCGGAACATTTTATTCGAAGCAGCCTCTGGTCGTAGCCGGACTTCCCGTTGCTGAGGAAGTTTTTCGAATGCTGGAACCGGATTATGGGTGGAACCCCGTGGTCTCTGACGGCACAAAAGTTTCAGCGGGCGCGCCCCTGGCAAGCGTGGAAGGAAAGGCTTCGACCTTGCTCTCGGGCGAGCGCGTTGCCTTGAATTTACTTCAACGGTTGAGCGGCATCGCAACGCTTACGCGGAATTTCAAAGACCAGCTTGCAGGGCTGAATGTGGAATTGCTTGACACGCGTAAAACCGCTCCCGGCCTGCGGATCATTGAGAAATACGCCGTGCGCGTGGGCGGTGGAACGAACCACCGGATGGCGCTCGACGACGGAATCCTGATCAAGAACAATCACATTGCCATTGCGGGCGATATTCGCGCCGCCGTTGAAGGAGTCCGGCAGGGCCGGCCGGCCGGAATGCCGATTGAGGTTGAAGTCAGGACGCGGCAGGAACTTGATGAGGCAATCGAGTGCGGTGCGGACATCGCCTTGCTCGACAATATGACG
>JAJYLL010000142.1 GCA_021787735.1 Acidobacteriota bacterium
AACCCCGCTACCTACCCGGCCAAAACTGGCACGCAGCACCACACACAACCGCATGTCGAACGGCCGATCCTGGGACGGTCCAGTCCTTCCTCCATCAAGACTCCGCGCTCATTTCCTTTTGCATCTCCCGGTATTGCTTCTGCCACTGTTTCATGGATTTTTCCATTTCGCGCGCCTGCTCGCGAACAACCTTGGGGTCCGGGTTGTTCTGGTTCAGCGCTCCGTCCATCTGCCGAAATTGATTGTTTACCCTTTCCTGCAGCTGGTTCATGTTCTGAACGCGGTTCTGCAGCGTTTGTCTTTGCTGCTCGGAGAGCCCGCTCACCAACTGCTCATGATCCCGCTGCATGGTCTGAAGCTGCTGTCGCAGTTGGTCGCGCTGCTGCCGGGCCTGTTCCGCATTGAATTTCGATCCGCTGGAATCACGCGCCATCTGACGAGTCTGGGTGCGGATCTGTTTTGCCGTCTGGTCACAGGTGTGTAACTGATCGCGCTGCTGATCGATAGCGCGGATCCGGTCACGATCTTGGTCACGCTGCTGAGTGCCTTGCGACGAGGGGGACCCTGCCTGCCCTCCCCGCTGCTGTCCCTGCCCCATACCCGCTCCCTGGCCTCCGGCGCCACCACGTTGGCCACCTCCACCACTGCCGCCTCCACGCCCTTGTGCTGGCAGGAAGGTAGCGCAAAATGCTATTGCCATCACTAGCCAAAGCATCCTCATTTTCATGACTGGTTTCTCCTCTCAGGAAAATTCACGCATTCCCTCCCCCGCTAAACCTATCGCCAAACTCCCTTCCTAATCTGTGACTCCCGCCACTGAGCTCAGTGACCAACCGCAGCCACCTGTCCGGCAGGGGGGCGTGCCAAAGCTATGCTGGCAGCAGCACAATGGGGGAAGCCCGTGAATCTGTGTGAGGTTTTCAGGCACATAAGATCAGGCCTCATGGCAAATTCACGTTGCGGACCTGTTGGGCCGGAAAGACGTATGCTGGTGGTGGCGTGATCCACGGGAGGCCATTCAGCGAGCCGGACTCGTTTGTGAAAAAGAGAAATCCGCGGTTCATGTATAGGGAGGTGTTATCCAGCCCGTTCAGGTCCGTCAATCCGGTGAAAATTGTGTCACTTGAGGTTACGACGTTGACGATCTGGTTTTGGAAAAGCGGATTGCAGGGCGCCATGTAATATCCACCCGTCTTGCCGTCTGAGCCGATCACAGGGCTGGGTATGGCAAGGACATTGCCCAACGCTGGCTGAGGCCGCAGAACAATCATTTTGGCCGTGGCAGTGGGCGGCGTCCCGGCAGCGAAAGGACCGTGCACCACAACTTCCTGTCCACGTGCGACGGCCGAAGAATCAAACGCCAAGAAACTCGTGTCGGTCCCGTGCTTTGCGATCCTAAATCCGGTTTCGGATGTGACGGTTACCGCCAAGGTGGAAAGCAGCGGCACCGTTGCGCTTACGTCAGGATGCTCATGGCGCACAAATATTGTGAGCTGCGTAGCGTTACCGTTAGTATCAGTTGTGACCGAAAGAACGGGGCCCACAAAGGCAGCGGTCGTGGCATCCGTCACCGATTCTGCCACAACGTTCCTGGCGACGATGTTGCCGTCCTGGTCAACGATCGCATCGACTTCGACATACAGGCCCTGTGTCATCGCGGCCAAATCTGAGACTCCATCGAACTTGGTATCGCTCGTAACGTTCACCTGGAAGGTCTGGGTTGGTCTGACTTGAAGAGTGAAGCTGCCGGTGAAATTTGTGTTGCTGCTGCTGGTGTTGACCGTCTCGACAACACCGTCTAGTTCGTCAATAACGCCCAGCCCGTCCGCGGATGTGATCACTGCCGGGAAAACGTGAATCACAGGGTCCACTGTGTCGGTAACCTGCCCTGTGATCGGATCGGTCTGGATCGACTGGAAGAGGCGGAAATCCAAAGTCAGCCCGCCTGGAGTGTCTGCGGTCACCACTAACGCAGGATTAATGGTGGCCTTCACGGTCGTCTGGGTAAGCGTGGCATTCATGGTGGTGGGAACAGGGGGATTACCCTCGAATACCGTCAATTGAGCCTCGGGCATAAAAGTGAATGTGACTTGAGAGTATGTTCCTTCCGGGACGCTGCTCATGTCCAGCAGGGTGTTAAAGCCCATCAGTGAAGCAAAGTCCACCTCGACGGGGTCTGATGAGCTAATCACTGAATACGGCACCCCTCCGTCTTGAGGGGTCAGTTCAGCACCGGTGATAGTGACTTTAAACGAGGCAACGCTGCAGATGGGAGCGTCCGTGCCCATCAGAGCAAATTGTCCAAAGGTTTGTGTAGGGGTAGACACATTCGTCGAAGACGAACTCCCACAACTCGAAATAAAAATTGCCGCAGCAATCACTGCGGTCAGCCCTGTCAGTAGCTTTCGCATCAATCACCTCCTGGGTCCATTGAAAACCCTGTCCAGGAGCAGGAAACTTTTCATTCAAGTCCCGCTGCCTGCCTAACAGTCAAGTCCGCCAAATACCAGCCGGCCCGACGAGCCTGGTCTGCACTACTCCTTCATCATTCCGTCCGGTACCTCGGTCATGTAGATACCGGCCCAGCCAGCGTCCTCGCTGCCCATGGCAACGTTAATGACGAGGGACCTGCCCCTGAAGCCGTCCCGCTCGATACCCAATTTCGTGATGGGTAATGGCATAGAAGCACCGGTTCCTTCATCTATTCCCACAGCATCCGGGTCAATCAAAGTGCCGTCCATGCCGGTGGTCACGACGGTCGCAGTCGCAAGATTGCCCGGCCCTGCATAGAGGTAAATGCCATCAACGGGGTTCGCATACGCTCCATCAACAACCTGCCCTGCCCTGGCCTTGTACGCGATGTGGAAGGTGATGTCGTTCAGATCTCCATCGGCCAGCCCGGACACGGCTACAAAAGTCCCGGAGCGCCAACGAGCGGGCTCGCTGCTATCTTCCGACTCACCCATGCCCATGCCCGGCACGTAGCCCGAGAATTTCCAGTAGACGAAGTCGGCAAAGCTGGTTGGCGACTTGGCGACAACCGTCGTTTGCTCCGCAACGGTGTCATAAACAAAGATGCCCTGATTTACAGAGACCTTTGTTTCAAAGCCACTCTTGTGCTGTTCCTGGCAATACTCATTTCGAACTTTGTTCCCTTCCTGAGGGCATTGCAAGATGAGTGTTTTTGTCTCATCTCCCCAGGCACCCCAGAAGGCAACGAACCTTCCGTCAAAGGAAACACCCTCGCCCAGCTTGTTGAATACCGTTCCCTTCTTTTCGCCGGGTACGGGCCCGCCAATTCGTGCCACGCTTCTCAGCCGCAGGTTGCGCCCTTGGAGCGGGGCCATGTAGATTCCGCCCGCTGTGGGGTGATCTTCATTGTCGAAACCGGAGAATACTGCCCAGCCCTCGGCAGCACTGGGCGGGCTGACAGACCCGAACTTTGTCTTTGTGCCGGGTATCAACGTGTCGGTGTCGGCAATCATCGTTACGCCGGAGGTGCCGCCGGCAGTTTCCGTCGGGGCCGTCAGAATGCGGAAATACGCTCCGGTCTTGCTGATCGTTTCACCGTTGCTGGGACCGGGCATGCTGTAGTTGCCTTTGAACACAATCGTATTGCCGTCTGTCACTGAGGGAGCACCCGGGAAGACATCGAACTTGATTCCGTTGGTTCCGGGAACGGCGAAGTACCCGAAGCCGGGCGTCGCACCCAAATTGCTCGCCCCGGTGATCAGGGTTCCCATGGGATTGGTGTAGATGCCGGTCGTCCCGGCACGAGACTCGCTGAGAACGCCGGTAAGCGTGTACGACAATACCGGCTGGTGGTTACCGCGGCTGGCGATGGTATCAGTGAACATGTCGATACGTGGGAACGACGGGGGCTCGGTGAACGTCGTATCGAGGTCGTTCGGTTTGGGAACGGGCCTTTTGCGGTCGAAGATGGTCATCAGGGAGGAGGAACCCATGGCCATGTTCACCGTAAAAATGCCATGAGCAGGCTCGCCGCCCGATCCGCCCTTGCTCCGCGCGCGGAATACCACCAGTTGATTTACATTTATCGAAGGCTCGTTGTAGCTGTTGAACGTCCGGGAGTCGTTCGGAACATAGTCGCTGTTGTTCACGACAACCTGCCAGTTGAAGTTGACCGTGGAAACAATCGGAGAAGGCGTCAGCACTTCCTGTCCACCCGCCGGGCAGGTGACCAGAAAGAGAATGCCGAGCAGATAAGGAAATAGGACCCTGTTATGGGTGGCTCTCATTTTTTCCTCCACGCTGTTACGTCTTGTCGCGTTCATCCTGCAATCAGGATGTTCGGGTGTGTATGGCGCCGCTCCTGTCTCAGCGAAATCCGGGCAGTTCATGCTACTTCTTTAGACCTCTCCTGAATTTCACTGATTGCCCTGTCAATCTCTTCTCCACTCAGTAACCACTCATTCCGGTTCAGGTGCGCCACTACCTTGAACTCAAAATCTTCAAAAAGCTCGAGCGCCCGCGACTTGTTATTAAGGTGATCGGCAAGAATTGCCAGCGATAGCTGCGCCGCGCCTCTGCACATGCACCCCCAGTCAAAGTCGGCCGGAGAATACTTTGCCTTGTTAATTTGCAGACGAAGAGGAACCCATCTAGAGTCGTGTTTGACAAAGACGCCGCATCCGAACCCATTCCTTTCGCCGAAGTACTTTGCTCCTCCTCCCATTTTTGCCTCCCCTTCCTTGCACGGCTTGTCGCCGGCATGAACTTCACCACTCCACTTCCAGACGCATTCTCCGTTCACTCTTGACTCCATCGATCCTCAGTAACCCAGGTTTCGGTACAAGGGGGCTGACATAAAATTGCTCCGGCCCATTTGGTCGCAGGGGCCGGCCCCGCGCCCTTTCTTGCACGCGGGGCCGGTCCATCAGCGGCGGGTCCGGTGCGCCAGTGCGCACGTACAAAGGCACACGCCTACAGTTGCGAGCCGCTGCTAATTCCCGCCTTTTTTGCCACCACCACCTCCTGCCTTGCCTTCCGCGATGCAGATATCCAGGTAGGTCAGTTGGTTCGCTGCATCCACCTGCGGAACGTAAAGCAAAGCGGTGCTTTCCGCTGCCGGCTCGATCGCAGCCAGAGGGCTTGCAAGCAGCCCCGGCATAGATTCTGCGTACGTAGGCGGAGCAAGTCCACCGGCAGCCTCGCCAACCCAAGGAACAAAGTCGACCGACTTATCCGATGTGTAGAACGTGAGCCGCCACCAGCCGGATTTGCCTACGGTTTCGGGAACAGGCATTGCCCGAAGGTTCCAGTTGTAGCCATAGACATAGCTCCCCTTGATGTTGAGTTCAGCACCGTATAGAAAATCGTCATCGTAGGGAACGGGTTCCGAAGTATTCTCTTCTTCGTTGACATACGCCCACTTTCCTATTCCGGTGTTTTCATCAACAACCCACGTCGGGTTGAGGTCTGTTTGTTGGGTAGATCCCGAAGCAATAGCCGGGCAGCCCCCGCTCGGGAATCCTGCCGAGAGTTTGGCGATATTGAGCCGTGCCGTGGGTGTCACGTTAACGCCGTAGGGCCAATTTGCGGTGTCCCCCAATGTGTTTACATAGACATACGGCACTGGTGATTCGGACTCTGAAGCAGGGTTGGTAGCATGCACGCCCCAGAGCTCGTTGGTTCCCTGGCCATAGACGTGCCACATGTCGAACCGGTATAGCGGGTAGTACATAAGTGGATTTGTGGTAGGCAAGGTGGAAAAGGTGTTGGTCTCAACACGCAGAACCTGAACAGGCCAGGTCTTCCCCTCAAGGTTGTCGCCCCAGTCGATATACTCGGCAGGAAGGGGCACTTTCGGAACTGACCAGTTGTATCCCGCCTGCCATTTGTTGCTGGAGTTCTTCTGCCAATAGATTCGTTCGAGAGTCTGGCCTGCACATTTTCCGCCAGCAGCCGCACAGGTCGCAGCATCCTGTGGTGTGCCATCGTCATTGACGCAGGATGTGTTGGGGTAAGTTGTGGTCCCGATTGTCTCGGGTACGGCGCAACCGAAGCTCAACCCCGTAGGGAACACACCGTTCAGGAGCGCCGAGCCTATAGTCCCGGTCTGGAGAGTGTCGCCATAAAAATTGGCCGGATAGGACAGGTTGGTTGTCGATTCCTCCGGTGGTTTGTTACCACCCCCGCCACCACCGCCAGGATTGCCGCCCGGGTTGCCACCAGGATTGCCACCGCCCTTGTGTTGCGCCATTGCACCCGCCGCGGGGTACAAGACAAGGGCGAGTGCTGCGATAGACAGGAACACTATCGCTAGAGTCATAATTCGTCTTTTCATTTCCTTACCTCCATTCACGGAAGCTATTTTCTGGGTGACGCTAAGCAGGGAATGGACATACCGAGCAGTAGCATCCCAGTTCCTTCAAAGCTTGAATCCCCCGCCGTATGGCTCCGTCTTCCCCCTCGCGCCACACGACGGCGCGCGAAATCTTTGTTCCATAACTTGCAATGAAGCATGCGCCACTACTGCTTGCAAGCGAGGTGATGCGCTTGCGTAAAATTGCGCGTTTCTGCGCACTATTTGACCGCGGAGGATGGTTTGGAACTTACCTGAGGGGTTTCCCTATTGCGGAATTGGGTAAATACCGGATTGTTCCGTCTCAAGGGCAGTGCTAGCGTGAAATCAACAGGTTGCGAGCCAACCTGAATGCGAATTTCCGTCCGGAGGAGCCGATGTCTGAAGACAGGGGGGCTCTTCAGCAGTTGATGTCGTGGAAGGAGATCGCGAGACACCTGCATGTTGCGGTGCGTACAGCCCAGGCATGGGAGCGTGAAAAAGGACTCCCGGTCCTCCGCATGATTGGGAAGAAGGGGCACGTCATTGCCGACCCCGTGGAATTGGACCGCTGGAAGCAGTCTACTTTCCACAAAACCGACCGGTTTTCAAATCTTCGCTACTTCAAGATCTATGCCGTATTGTTGACCGCGCTCTTGATTGTTGCAGTCGTGTACGGGTCCATCCACATTGTGACAGATTTGCGCGACAACTCGCTTGCCGATTCCCACCTTGAACAGCAACCTTTGGTCGTGGTGGATCACTCGAAGAAAGAGCCCGTGCAGAAGAACAATGCCAAAACAGACGAGGCTTGCGTCGATTCGAGCACTGACTCGGCGCTAGACCACAATATGACATTTCGAGATGTGGATGGTGATGGCGAGCTGGAAACCATACTCGACTATAGCCCTGTCAATTCTAGCTATGGTCCGAATGCCTCAGACCGTGTTGCAGGAATAAGAGAAAAGGCCCGGAAGTTGGCGGCTGTTCCTCTACCGGCTTCCGAGATTTCTGCCTCCCCAGACCGGTAGGCAACCCACGGCGCAGGATTTCGGGGGCGGTTTCCAAGGATCAGATCCTTCAGGTCGATAACCAAACGCCCCACGCCTCAGAATGTGTAATCGAAAAATCAGTCTTATCTAATTAACAGAACCAGTGGTAGACGCCGCTCGCGGTCGTAAGATCGCAATGGCAGTTCGGGCAGCCGTGAGCAATCCAGCCGCCAGAGGTTTCTTGTTGCTTCACTACATACCGGGAAGGTTGAAATTGAAGCCGATTCCGAACGAGAAGGTGTCCAGCCTGTAAACAATACTGCGCGTGTAACCGGCCTGCAGGAAAAGGTACCGAACCGGACTGATATTCAGCCAGGCGGAATATCCGTTGTCGCGGGTGAGGTCAGAAACTCCGATGGTTTCGCTTTGAGTCTGAAAGGCTGTTCGCTCACCGCCGGCGCCCGCTCCCGGTCCCATGCCCGAACCCCCACCCTGCTGGGTACCCGGACCAACAGCTTGATCGGTACGCAAGGCCATCATCGTAACGCCACCTTGTCCCGTGCCGCCCGCCGTACCGCGATGGACCAGCCGGCTGTAAACTTTCTGCTGGCCTGCGGGCAAAATGCTGCGCCTTCGGTTATTTCGGTGGGGTATTCCGCAAGGTCAGATACGACAACCTGAAGAGCGCGGTGAAGAACATTCTGCAGGGCTACCAACGGGAAGAGACGGCACGGTTCATCGCCTTCCGGTCCCATTGGGGCTTTCGGGCAGAGTTCTGCACGCCGGGACGCGGGAATGAGAAAGGAGGGGTGGAAGGCGAGGTCGGGTATTTTCGACGGAACCACTGGACGCCTGTGCCCAAGGCCCGCAGCCTGGCAGAACTGAATCAGTCTTTGGAAAATGCCTGCCGCCGGGATGAGAGCCGCCAGCTGGCAGGACGGGAAGTCACGGTCGGGGTGGCGATGCAGGCCGAACAGGAACACCTTCTGCCGCTGCCTGGGGAAGATTTCGAGCTGGCGGAAGTGAGCTTTCCGCGGGTCGATGGTTCCGGCTGTGTGCGGGTGCGAACGAATTTCTATTCGGTTCCGGTGAGGGCCGGGAGCGTAGTGGAAGCGAGGGTCTATCCTGCGCAGGTGGAACTCTGGCAGGAAGGGGGATGCGTCGCACGTCATGAGCGCTGCTACGGCCGGCGCCAGCAGATTCTGGACCTGGAACACTACCTGGAAGTGCTGGAACAGAAGCCTGGAGCTTTGGCCGGTTCGAAGCCGCTGGAGCAGTGGCGGAAGCTGGGACGATGGCCGGCCTGTTACGACCGGTTCTGGGAAGAGTTGGTTCGTCGGCACGGCAAGCCGAGCGGGACGCGGCAGATGATCGGCTTGCTGCAACTGGGAAAGGCGAAGGGCTACGCGAAACTGCAGGCGGCGTTGGAATCTGTGCTGGCCCTAGGTTGCGGGGATGAAGCGGCCGTGCGTTATCTGATGCTGACCGAGCCTGAACCTACTCGGAGTCCGGTTTCTGTTAAAAGCACTGTCAGCATCCTGATATGGGGAGGGGCCACTGCAAGTAGCGAGATCTGTTCTTCGAAGGTCAGAATATGAGGTTGTCGCCGGTTCTTGCGCTCCTCCAGGAATTCGATCTCGTCCATCGGATTGTAAGCAACCAACCGCTGGAGGGTTGCTAGCTTGAGCATTCTCCGCAATACCGCAAGGTCTCGATTGACCGTTGCTGGGCTGACGCCTGACGCAAACCGTGCCTGCTTGAATCCTTCAATCCCTTCTGATGTTATCTGGGAAAGCCTGGCCCTCCCAAAGTACGTAACCAAGTTTCTTATCGATGAGAGGTAGCGGGCCTTGGTTTTCGGGTCTTTGATTGTTTCCAAAAATCCTTCGGTATAAGGCTGAAGGCCCGGGGGGTTCGATCTTGGGAGTCGCAAGCGACCCTCTGCTATTTCCCCACGCCGCTTGTCCTGGAGTTTCTTTGCAAGCTGCTTATTTGAAGTTCCGCTCGACTCATACTTGTGGGTGCCGTCTGGGAGAGTGTAACTTATCCACCAAGTTTTGCCCCGTTTATACATAGGAGGTCCCTACCAAGACACCCCTCTGGAGGCGGCTGGACGACCCCAGGACGCTTGTTCTAGAGTGGCGCGGGGGTTGAGTAGCCTAGGTGGCTTCGAAGCATTGTCGGGGATTTATAGGCGATTTCTGGGGGTTGTTTGAAAACCCTTGAGAAATCAGGCCTGTAAGTCATTGAAAAAATGGGGTGTGGACTGGAGTTTCTTAAGCGTTTGAAAAGAAATGTTTTTCAAGTGGGGTCGGTTAAGAGGCTAGGTAAATGAGCTGCAAGCTAAATATGGTTTTCCTGGCAGGTCGCCCTATACATGTTTCCTGGTAGATTAGAATTTTTCTGGATCGACTCCATTCAGGCGCAGTGTAAACAAATCCCGCCGGCACAGGCTGAAAGCGAAACAAAAGATGATGTCGGCCTCGCGGCGACCACTGATCCGGGCGAATCAGTGGAACATCATCCCACTGCAGATCTGCATATCAAATGGATAACTGATCGCATTCCGGTCAATGCCTGACCGACACTTGAACGCCTGAGTTACCAATGCCTGATATAAATGTTCTAGCCCGGTGT
>JAJYLL010000143.1 GCA_021787735.1 Acidobacteriota bacterium
GAGATGGCCTGCGCCGCCGTCTCATGGTCAAGCGCTTCAATCACAGACCGTTGCTCGTCGCGACTCAATTCTTCCAGAATGTCCGCGATGTCGGCCGGGTGCAGACGCGCCAGGCGCTCGTAGGAAATCCGAAGCTTCAACCGCCGCGAGGCGTCCGGTTCAATCAGGTTGACGAATTCCCACCGGATGGTTCTGGAAGGGAAAAAACCACAGATCTTGCGGCTGGTATGCTTGGCAGTCAACCCCTGCAACAGCCGGCGCACGGCCGCCGCCAACCCCACGTTCACGGCCAGTACGCGCAATTCCGTGTGGCCGTCAATTGGCTGGATTTCCAGGTCCACGTCATTCACGCGCACCACCTTGCGATGGTTCACATCAATGACCTGCTGGTCAAGAACGTCTTTCCGTACCCGCAACAGTTCTCCGGGCGTCTTGTTGGCGTGGATTTCAGCCCGGGTCACCGAGGTCTGCGCGGAACGCACCGTAATCGACTGCATCTGCTCGCGAGCGATGTAGATCAGCTTTTTGTCCAGAGTCTCGGCAATATAAGCCGCCACGCGCAGGGCGTTCTGGTTGGGATCAATCCCCACATCGATCACGCGCCCCAAATAAGCGCCCGTCACGTCATAAGCTGGCAGATTCTGAATTTCAGTGAAGTAAATCATAGCTTCCTCCCGCAGGAGATGGCAGCAGCGCCGCGCCTCCAGATACCGGGCAAGTCTCCGGGCCTGAAACGGCCCATAAAATCAAAAACCCCGTGTGAGCCGTCGCTCCCACGGGGCCGAGAAATTGATCCGGGCCAAATCATTCATCGTCGCCGGATAACCTCCTGGTCTGAGCTTCAGCTCCACACAACGTACGTTCCCCGTTCCCCTGAGGATAGCCACCTTAGGCAGAGCCTTAATCCGGCCGTGCCTGCTCTACCCGTTGGCGCGTCTCCGCGTTTCCGGGCAGTGGCTTGTGTTTGCGTGGTAACCTCGCCTAACGAGGCTTGCACTTCCTGTTGTAGGTTCCCTCTTGCCTCCTGGCGCTAAAAAAACGCCCATTAACCTTGATACAAACAGCCCCAAACTTTGTCAAGAAAAAAGACGGAAAACATCGTGAAAACAATGGATTCTGAGCTGTACTGGCAGTCTGCCTTCGACCGGTACGCCTCTTACTTCGGCCTTCCCATCGCGTATTTGATGCCGTTCAGAAGCATTTCCTGATACCACTTGCTGTTCCAGACGGCGTCTTCGTGCCCGAGTACCGTGACGAAGACCCGGCCCTTGCCGTCGCGGCGGGTCCACGCAAGCGGCCAGCCATAGAAACGATAGTGCACGCCGGGCTTGTGCAGGTCCACCGACTTGGGATCGAGCCTCAGCAGCACGTGCGAGGTCTTGTACTGAAAATCGGCGGTCTGGTAAATCTCATCGTTCACCTGAAACGACTTGCCCAAGAAGCTGACGATGGGGCTCGACGGGTCCGTCACGTCCACAGTCACCTGTTGGTGCCAGGGATGGTCATTGAAATAGCCGCCGATCAGTTCCAGGTAGGGTTGCCACTCATAGAAAGTGTCCGTGGCGCTGTGGACACCTACAAACCCGTGGCCGGACTGGATAAAGTGGATGAAAGCATCCTTCTCCGCCTGGGTCATGGGCAGTTCACCCGTGGTGTAGAACATCACGACGTCATACTTCTTCAGATTTTCAGCCGTAAATGCCCCAACGTCCTGCGTGACCGTGGTGTCAAACAGGCCGGAACGCTCGCCAATCTCCTTGACCACCTTCTCGGAAGTAGGAATGCTCGCGTGCTTATATCCAGCGGAAAGGGTCATGTAAAGCAGGTGGCCCTTGCGCTGCTTGGCCAAGGCTTGCCCGCTCTGGTCAAAGAATCCCACACCACCCAGAACAATCAACGATAAGACCAGAATAAAAGATCTGCGCATCTCAACTCCTCTCAGCGGAATAAATTGCCGATTCAGGATCAAATCTTACCGAGCACAGCGACTCGCGCAACCAGCGACTCTTACGCCCTGACCGTGACTGCGTAACTGCCCTGCCGTCTGAGGGCAGTGGCAATCTGCTGGCAGAAGGCCGGAAGGTCCGTGGGCTTACGTGAAGTGATCAGGTTGCCGTCAACTGTCACTTCCTCATCCACGTACTTCGCACCGGCGTGAATCATGTCATCCTTGATGGCCGTGAAGCAAGTGGCTTTTCGCCCTTCCACAATTCCCGCCGAGCAGAGCAGCCATCCGCCATGGCAAATGGCGGCCACCACCTTTCCGGCCTCGTGCATGTCATGGACAAACGCCACCATGCGATCATCCTGCCGCAGGAAATCGGGCGCCCAGCCTCCCGGGATGATCACAGCATCAAAAGCCGCAGGGCTCACCTCGCCAACGGATATATCTGCAACCACCGGATAGCCCTTTTTGCTGAGATAGGTCTTCCCCTTCTCAGCGCCCACTGCGATCGTTGTCGCGCCGTCCTCGCGAAAACGCAGCAGCGGATACCAAACCTCCAGTTCCTGATACTGGTCCGCCACTAGCACCGCAATCTTTTTGCCTCTCAATTCCATCGCACCCTCCTTTCCTGACTTCAAAATCTTTGCGGGTATGTTATCAAACGACGCGTGCCCTTTGTAGCGCAGCGTTCGCTTCACACCTCCGCCCTCCTAAATCCAGAAACTTCCGCACGACTCTATCCTTGCGACTGAGGTTTTCTCTGTAATCTCTGTGTTAAAGCTTGTGAATCAACAATGGGCAAAGAGGCGTTGTCTGATTACGGTTTTGAAGTCTTTCAGGAGGAGACTTCGCCGCCCGTCATCGAGTGATGACCGCCGCAAAGAATCCGTCCATGTCATGCAAGTCAGGGCGCGTGCGGAAATAGCCGTGTTCGTCAATCAGCGGGGCAATCTTTGGCAGAGCCTCTGCAAGTTCCGATTTGCCAACCAGCCGGAAGCCCGATGCGGCGGCTAGCACGCTCTCCACAACTTGTTCATTCTCTTCAGGCTCCAGCGAGCACGTCGCGTAAACCAGCCGGCCGCTTGGCCGCAGCACCGAAAGCGCGTTTGCAAGAATTGTCCGCTGAATCGCCGGCAGACGCTCGAAATCCTCCGGGGCAAGCCGCCATTTGATTTCCGGATTGCGCGCCGGTGTTCCCGTCCCGGAGCACGGCGCATCCACCAGAACGAGGTCAAACCTTTTGCGGAACGGAAGCGGCTGCGTTGCGTCGAGGCGCACAACCCGAACCGTCGAAGCGTTCGCCGTGAGCCGCGGCATGAGTTTCCGCAGCGTTTCAAGCCGTCTGCCGCTCGAATCGCACGCCACCAGCACGCCATCGCCCACAGCATCCGCCAGCAAGCTGGTCTTCATGCCCGGCGCCGCGCAAAGATCAAGCACGCGCTGGCCCGGACCCACCTGCAGCAATTCCGGAACAAGTTGCGAGGCTTCATCCTGAATGGCCAGGCCCAACTCTTCGGCAAGCCGGGAAACAGTGCCCTCACCAGCCTCAACAATCAGAGCGTTTGGAGCGTACTCGCCACGGCGGACACTGCTGCCCTTTTCGGCAAATTTCCTGACCACATCATCCGGATCAGGCGTGCAGGAACAGATCCGCAGCGTAGCAGGCGGAAGCCGAGTGGCGGACCAGGCCAAGCTGCTTGCAGCTTCGCTCCCAAAGTTCGCTTCCCACCGATCGAGCAGCCAGACGGGAACCGACCGCCGCGCGGCCGCCAGCAATTCAGGATCGCTCGGCGAAACCGCTGCCACCTGCAGCAACTTTTCCGGCTCGCACTTGCGCAGCACCGCATTCACCAGTCCGGCAGCGGACCGCTTGCGGGACATCTTCGTGAGTTCCACCGATTCGTTCACGGCGGCGGATTTGGGAATTTTTTCAAGGAAGACAATCTGGTAAACGCCCATTCGCAAAGCCGTAATGACTTCGCGGTCGAGCCACTGCGGGTTTCTGCCGGAGAGTTTTTGCAAACGCTGGTCGATTTCGCCCCGCCACCTGAGGACCCCCATCACGATTTCCGTGGCGAGCCCGCGGTCGCGTTCGCTGAGCGACGAAACTTGCGGCCCTTGCAGCAGGTCCGCAGCATACCCCTTCGTGGCATCAACCTGGAGGAGAATATCAAACGCGATTTTGCGGGCAGGAGAGGCTTGCGCCAAGGCTGACCTCAGGGACCGAGAGTTTCGCCGGACTGCACGCGGGCGCCGTTCATAAACTCACGCGCGGAGAGCCGCTTGCGGCCTTCAAGCTGAACTTCGTGGAGAAGCAGTTGCGTCCCCTCGCCACAGGCCGCGGCAAGACGCCCGCCTTCGGTCAAAATCATGCCGGGAGTGAGCGCCTGCCGGCGCGCTGCCGGAACGGCTTCCGCCCGCCAGATGTGCAGGCGTTTTTCACGAAACACTGTGTAGGCGCCGGGCCAGGGGATCAACCCGCGAACGCGCCGTGCAATTTCTTCTGCAGGCATCGACCATTCGATCAGTCCGTCTTCTTTCTTGAGCCGTGGGGCCAGAGTTGCCAGGTCATGATTCTGCGGGCGAGGCGTGATTTCTCCCCATTCAAGCTTGCGCAAAGTTTCGACCATCAGGTCTGCGCCGATCACGCTGAGGCGCTCTCCGAGCGTTTCCGTCGTGTCGTCGTCGCGGATCGGCTCACGCCGTTCGAGCAGCGTATCACCGGTGTCCATGCCGGCGTCTATTTTCATGGTCGTGACGCCGGTCTCTTTTTCTCCGCGAATGATCGCCCAGGCAATGGGCGCCGCGCCCCGGTATTTGGGCAGGATGGAAGCATGCAGGTTGATGCAGCCGAGCGGCGACAAATCAATCATCCACTGCGGAACGATGTGGCCGTAGGCCACAATGACAATGGCATCAGGATGATATTGCGACAGGTATTCCCTGGTCTCGTCGGTTTTTACTTTGGCGGGCTGAAAAAGCGCAAGGCCGTGCTTCAGCGCCGTTTCCTTCACCGGCGACGGTTGTACTTTGTGCCCTCGGCCGCTCGGCTCGTCGGGATTGGTCATCACCAGTTGAATGGAGAATTTTTCGGCAACGAGCTTTTCAAGTGTGGGAACTGCGAATTGGGGAGTTCCGCAAAAAATCAGCTTCATCCGTCGGTTCCGTTCGGAAGAGCCAATTCTGGGCTTTGCAGGTTGCACCGGAATCCGCCCTACCACTCGCCCGCTTTGGCCAGTTTCCGGATCTTGCGCTTGATGGACTCGCGCTTCAGGCGGGTCAGGTGATGAATAAAGAGTTTGCCGTCAAGGTGGTCGATCTCATGGCAGAAGGCGCGGGCCAGCAGCCCTTCGCCTGTCATGGTGAATTCCTCGCCTTTCAGGTTTTGCGCGCGGACGGTGGCGCGAAGCGGGCGCGCTGTTTTGGCGCGGAAATCCGGCAGGCTCAGGCAGCCTTCGTCCTCAACCTGCTTGCCTTCAACTGAAACGATCTGGGGGTTGGCCAGAACCAGCTTCGCCTGGGGATCCTGCCCGGAGGAAATGTCAATCACGCTGAGCCGATGCGTCAGGCCGATCTGCGGTGCGGCCAGGCCCACGCCGTTAGCGGCGTACATGGTTTCAAACATGTCGGCCACCAGCTTCTCAAACTCGGAGTTGAACTCGGTCACCGGCTTGGTGCCGTCTTCCAGAACCTTCTGTCCGTACTTCACGATGGGATAGATCATTTTCTAATTCAATATCGGCTGAATTTGAAATTTGCACACTGCAAGGTCGCGATGCAACACCCTGCATTGGCTTCGATTGTGCCAAAATGCCTCAGCTGCCGTACTTTCAAAAATCGCACATTTACGGCGCGAGCACAAGTAGCGTAAAGCTGTTCGGGACCATGGGCGGACGGCGAAAGCGATGCTGTCCGGCGGGCTCAGGCGGCATGGGCCCAAATTTCGCCGTCACCAGAAACACCTTGTGCGTCTTCGGGTCCACTTCCATTGTTCGCGCGCCTCGTTCCGTCGGGACGTTTTGCAGCACCTTGAATTCTGTCGGCGACTCTTCCTTCACCACCGTCAGCGTACCTTCCCCGTTTGAGCTGAAGGCAAGCCCGGTTCCCGGATCAAAACGATTGGCGTCCACGCCGCTGCCAATCGGCACGGTTGTGATCACCTTGCCCGTTTTGGCATTGATCACAGCCATCATCTTGTTATGGCAGCCGGCAAACAGAATTTCATGTTTGGCGTCGATCGCCAAACCCGAAGGAGACTCACACGGCGCCATCGGCCAGCGTGATTTGATTTTGAGCGTGTGCGTATCAATCGCCAGTTCCACGCTCTTGTCTTCCAAATTGTTGTAAAGCATCCCACGCCCGTTGGGGACGGCAAATTCCGGCCTGCCACCCAACTGGATGGTGCCAACCACTTTCAACGTCTTCGCATCAATGGCCGTGGAACTGTCGCTGCGGCCGTTGAAGGTGAAAACCCGCTGCGAGGAAGGATCGTAAGTAATGCAGTCCGGATTGTGACCGGTCACTTTGACGGTACCGATGGTCTTGAGCGTCTTCAGATCGAAGACGGTCACCTGATCGGCTCCTCCGTCACTGATAAATCCTCGATTGAGTTCCGGCGCAACGGCGATGCCGTGGACACCGGGCGTGTCTGGAATGTCCCCGATTACCTTGTCCGTATCTGGATTGACGACCAGCACGTGCGTGCCGTGTGAAACAAAAAGGTGTCGGTTTAGCGGATCAAAACCCAGGTAGTCCCAGAACCCTTCGCCGCCCAGAACAACCTTTTTGACGATGTGATAGTTGATCGATGCGGGGGCCTGCGGTACGCGCGCTGCGCTGACCGCGGCCGGAATCGTAAAAATCAGAACCAGAAATAAACAGAAACCGGAGCACGTGCGAATAGCAGATTTCATATAGTCCTCCTCTGAGAGTGCAGTCTACACTCGGTCTATCGAGTGGCTTGCAAAAGCCTGCAATGCAGCCGAAAGGAAAAGTGTTCACGCGCCTAGAACCGCCGCACATGCTCCTGATAGGCGCCAAAGTTCCGGCGCGTTTCCTGGAGCGAATCGCCTCCGAATTTTTCCAGGAACACGCGCGCCAGCACCAGAGCTACCATCGCCTCACCCACAACACCCGCGGCCGGGACCACGCAGACATCTGACCGTTCATAGGCGGCCTTCACCGGTTCGCGCGTCGCAAAGTCAACCGACTCCAGCGGGCGGCGCAATGTTGAGATCGGTTTCAGATATCCCCGAACGATCACCGGCTCGCCGTTGGTTATTCCGCCTTCGAGGCCACCGGCCCTGTTGGATTTCCGTATAAACCTCTTATCCTGCCGGTCGTAGCCGATTTCATCATGGACACCAGAACCGAACGTTGCGGCGTTCCCAATGCCGGTCCCGATCTCAACCGCCTTCACGGCCTGAACGGACATCACAGCCTGCGCCAGTTGCCCATCCAATTTCTCGTCCCACTGCACCGAAGTGCCCAGGCCCACCGGAACGCCCATGGCAATCACTTCAAACGTGCCGCCAACGGTGTCGCGTTCCTCGGTGGCCTTGTCCACTTCCAGTTTCATGCGCGCTTCAACTTCCGCATCCACGCAACTCAGCATGATGTCTTCGACATCGCGCAGCGCGAGAATCTTTTCGAAAGGAACATTGTCATCCGGCAGCGCGACGCTGCCAACGGCAACGGTATGGCTGGCGATCCGGATGCCGAACTGAAGCAGAAATAGCTTCGCAAGAGCTCCTACGGCAACGCGGGCGGCCGTTTCACGCGCGCTCGCACGTTCAAGCACGTAACGCGCGTCGGGGAAATCGTACTTCAGGCAGCCGGCCAGGTCGGCGTGGCCGGGCCGCGGCGACTTCACCGCCTTATACTTTTCGCGGGTTTCGGGCAGATCTTCCACTGACATCGATTCCTGCCAGTTTTTCCAGTCGCGGTTTTCGATCAGGATGGCGATGGGCGAACCAATCGTCTCACCGTGGCGGACGCCGGAAAGAAACTGTGCAGTGTCGGACTCAATCTTCATCCGCCCGCCGCGCCCGTAACCTCCCATACGCCGCTTCAACTCGCGGTTCACGTAAACAAAGTCGACCGGCACATGCGCCGGCATTCCCATCAGGGTCGCGATCAGCGCCTGTCCGTGCGACTCACCCGCCGTGTAGAATCGAAGCATAGTAATAAATGTAAAGGACTTTCCCTGGGTGAATTCAGAAACTACCGATTTTACCTGAAGCTTGCAACATGGTCAAAAATAAGGGGCGTGGTCCCGCTTCCTCTAGCGGGATTCGGGCGCAGAGAATATCCCAGCCCAAAATCCTTTGCCTGCGGGCAGCGCGCAGCTTGTCTGATGATTCAGCCGGAATCCGCGGCCGGCAAGCGATTTACACAACCATTCGGGGCTGATCATTGAAAAGTGTGGCCCCAGACTCTCGATCGAAGAAAACCGGCTGGTCACTGCTTTCTGTCCGCTTTCGGAAGGCAACTGGAGAACGACCGACAAATGCCCGCCCGGCGCGACCATCTCAATGGCGTTCTCCAGACAACAATCGACACCGGCATGCTCAAAGATCACTGCCGCGTGAACAAGTTGTACAGGCTCCAATTCAAGACCCTGTGCCGACAGGTCAACGCAGTAGAGTTCAAGACCCGGCAGATAGGAATAACGCTGCCTCACGGTTTCGAGATACTGAGGGTTCAGGTCAAACCCGACAATTCGCTCACTAATGCAGGTGTCGATGCGATCCAGCCCGTTTCCGCCGGCGATTCCAAGCACCGCGATTGAGGAGGGGCGGCAGCGGCCTATGGCTTCAGCAAATAAATCGGAGAGAACCTCCAGTTGGCGAACCTCAACCGAGCTCATGTGCTGTTCATACTCGGCAAGAGGCACGGCCAGCCAGGGGTTCGACATGCAGCTATGCTACTCCGCAAGGTCTGGGGGCCACAAGTTTGCGAGCCTGCTGACGGTGGATGGAAATTCGAGCCGCGGCCACCCCGATGCAGGATACTCTGCCGCTCATGACCCGGTGCTGCTGTAATTCTCCACGCCGCGGTTCCAGACATATAGCGCCAGGACAAAAAACGAAGCAGCCACAGCCGGAACCAGGTAGAAGTACGTATTGAAGCCGGTACGACCCAGAAAGTGCGTGGTGGGATAAAACGAAGCAAAGCCGAAGGGGATGACCCAGCTCAGCATGAACTGGATAAAGACATTGTAGATGGTTAGTGGATAGCGCCCGAAGGTCAGCATGTTGAACACCGGAGGCACAATGCCGACACGGTCCTCAAACCAGAAAGAAACAGCCGTGAGCATCAGGAACACAGCCAGGTAGATCAGCGCGCCCGAAGCCACCATCAGGATAAACCAGAGATAATCGCCGGGTGGCCAGGGCACATGCAGGTGCTTCACGGCGACGGCTACCACAAAAATCCCGGTAACAACTTCCTGCAGCGATTCGATCCGGAATTTTTCAAACAGAACCTGGAAAAGCGTGTGCACCGGCCGCAGCATGATGCGGTCAAACTTTCCCTGAATGATGTAAATGTCTCCGAACTGATAAAGGTTCCAGCTGACAACGTTGAAAAAGCCCAGCGGGATAAGCGAGAAACCGTAAAGAAAAAGAATCTCGTAGAATCCCCAGTCCTGCAGTTTGGGAATCTTGGTGAACAACACCAATACGAACCCAAAACCCAGTACCGTCGCGGCCATCGAAGAGAAAAAGGCGATGAAAAAGTCGCCCTTATACTCAAGACGCACTTTGGCGTATTGGGCGAAGTAAAGGGCAAATAATCGGATGTGTCGTTTCATAACAGCTTGCCAGAAGGTTGGGAAGAGATTACGAATCAGTGCTGTCCCAATGTTGGTTTTGAGAAATCGTATAAGTCGAAGGCGAGCAGCGAGTTGGTCGCGAAAATGAGTAAAATCGATTTGAATTTGGCGGTACGCTTAGGCCAATCCGAAATGTTCC
>JAJYLL010000029.1 GCA_021787735.1 Acidobacteriota bacterium
GCGGCATCCGGGGTATCGAGCAGATGCAGAACTTGCTTGATGTCGGTGCAATAGTCCCGATCGTTTGCGATTTGTACGACGGCCATCTGCGCCGCGCTCAGGAGGTCCAACCCGGCACGGCCGTCACGCGCGACTATCGCGAGGTGCTCGGAAGGAAGGATGTTGATGCCGTCCTGATTGCGACCTCCGACCATTGGCACTCGGGCATTGCTATCGAGGCGATGAAGGCCGGCAAGGACGTTTATTGCGAAAAACCGATGACGCATACCATTCCTGAGGCTTTTGAGATGGTCAAAGTGTCCCGGGCGACGGGGCGGCTGGTGCAGGTCGGAAGCCAGTCCTTAAGCATGGAATCCACTCGGAAAGCAAAGGAATGGCTGGACACCGGTGATATCGGGACCGTTTATGCCATCCAGTGTGAGATCTATCGTCCGGACCCCGTGGGCGCGTGGGAATACCCGATTCCCCCTGATGCCTCGCCAAAGACGATCGATTGGGAACGCTATCTCGGCAACGCACCCAAACGGCCATTCGATCCCGTGCGATTCTTCCGGTTTCGCAACTGGTGGGACTACGGCACAGGGATTTCTGGCGATGAGTATGTTCATCTGTTGTCACGTGTTCACTACCTGATGAAAGTTCAGTACCCCTTAAGCGCGGTCGCCTACGGCGGCTTGTACAAGTGGAAATCCGACCGGGACGTTCCAGACATCCACAACACGCTTTACGACTACGGAACATTCCAGGTCGCGACTCTTGCCAACCTTGTTTGCAACTATGACGGGGGCGAGATTGTCCGCTTCTTTGGTGATCGTGGGACGATCGTCCTGACTGAGACTTCCACGACAATGTTGCCGTACGACTTGGAGTGGAGCTATGACTATCCTCTTGAAAGCTGGCCACGTGATCTGAAGCAAGAGTTCATTGCGCAGCACAAAAACGATCCCCTTGCCGACATCGGGACTTACGACAAACAACCGCATCGCCAGAAGAAATTTTTCCGGCAGACGCGGGAAGGAACGACCGATCACATCCTGAATTTCTTCCAGGCGATCCAGTCACGGCAGCAGCCGATCGAAGATGTGGACTTTGGGTGCGGTACTGCGGTTGCCTGCCACATGGCCAACATTTCCTACCGGCAGAAGCAAGGAGTCTATTGGGACGCCGAGCACCAGGTTCTGACAGGCGAGAAAGGCCCTGTCGATGTGAATCTCGCGTAGCCTGCAAACGGTGCCTCTTCCGGTTTTGGGAAAAGCTGCAGACGTCCGCCGGCAGGCGATAAGCCATGTTCCAAGCCGGCCTATCGCCCGGCTGACGTCAGAGTTTGCCCTCCAATTCGTCGGCCAGCGAGCCGGCGCCGTAAACCTTGCGCAGCGCTTCAATGATCGCCGGTGTGGCCACGGCTACGGAGCGATTGTCTTTCTCGTCGTAGACGAAGTAGCCGACCAGGCTCTCGATGTTGCCGTCGAAAATCAAGCCTACTAGGTCGCCGTTGCGGTCAATAACGGGCGAACCGGAGTTGCCTCCTACCACGTCGCAGGTGGTCACAAAATCCAATGGTGTTTTGAGGTCGAGTTTGTCTTCCGATTTCAGCCAGAGTTCGGGCAGGTTGAAGGGTGGTTTGAGACCAAAGCTGTAAGCCCGGTCATAGAGTCCGTAGAAGGTCGTATGCGGCGGCGCCTCCGTGCCGTTCATCGGATAGCCTTTCACCGTGCCATAAGCAAGACGCAGCGTGAAGGTGGCGTCAGGATAGGTGCTTTTGCCATACACAGCAAAGCGGGCCTTGCCGATTTTTTCTCCGGCCCGCGTTTCGATGCTTTCCACTTTTTCTTCGTGCCACTTGATCATGGCCATGATCTCGGGGTTGATTCGCCGCGCAAACGCGATCAACGGGTCTTTGGATGCGGCCACGGCGGCCTCACCACCATCGATCAGGGATTTGCGGAAGGCGGCATCGCCCATTTGAGTTCCAGCAAATGCCTCGCGCGCCGCCTCCTGCGCTGATTTCCCCTGGAGTGCTTCGCGCACAAAGGGATCATTTGGCCCCAGTTCCTGACCCGATTCTTCAAGGACGCTGGCCAGCATCGCCTGTTCCATGGGAAGGTAGACGGGCGCGGGCGAGAACAGTTGGAACCTCAGTGATGCAAGCTGCGAATCGTGGAAGCCCGGAAGGCGCTGGCCATCCGGTTTTTGGACCTGCTGGACGTATTGGACGATGGTCAGCGCCTCAGCGGCAAGCGGGGCTCCGCCGACCGACCGGAATCGGTATGGATTCAGGTTCTGGGCCAACTCCTTCTGTGCTTCTGCGATTTCATTCCAGGCATTGCCATACTCCTTCTGCCACTCGGGATTGGCCGCAACACGCTCGCGGAAGTCCTTTTCCTCTTGTTCCTTTTTTGCCATCAGTTCAGGATTCTTAAGCCCGGTTTCCATGCCGGTGTAAGCTTTCAGAGAATTCTGAAGGAAGAAGATGCGGCTGGCAGCCTGTCGCGCTTGCTCCGGCCCCTCGGCAGAGTAATGCTCAAGCGTTGCGAGACGCCGCTTGAGCATCTGGATAGTAATAGGAAACATCTTGTCCCGGAAGAATTGAAGCTGGGCCATTGTGTCCTGGCGGCTGGTGAATCCGGGATTGCCGGAGACGAAAACCAGGCTGTTATCCACGGGACCCTGCGGGTTCCACTTCAGATAATCCCTGCTTTCGATGGGTTTGCCGTTTTCGTACACGCGGAAAAGCGCGAAGTCCAGATCGTAACGCGGGTAGGTAAAGTTGTCCGGATCGCCGCCAAAAAAAGCGATCTGCTGCGAGGGCGCAAAGACTAGCCGCACGTCCGTGTACTTCCTGTAGCGATAGAGCCAGAATTCGCTTCCCTGGTAAAGCTGCACGACGTCGGAGCGCAAGCCAGTTGCCGCCAGGCTCTCCTTCTGAATTTTGGCAATTTCAGCCCGCCGGGCTTTCAGCGCGTCCGCATCGCTCATTCCGGGCTTCACCGCTCCCAGCACAAGGGCCGTCACGTTTTCCATCGAGACTAAAACGTTCAACTCAAGGTCCGGGCATTTCAGTTCCTGCGTTTCAGTTTTCGCATAGAAGACTCCAGCCGCATAGTTATGCTCAGGAGTGGACAACTTCTGGAGTTGAGCCAGTGCGACGTGGTGGTTGGTCAGCACCAGCCCGTGCGGGCTGACGAAGGATCCCGAGCCGCCGTCATTGAACCGCACGCTTGAGAGGCGCACGTGGTCCAACCAGGCTTTGGTGGGCGTGAAGCCGTAGCGTGCTTTCAGTTGTTGTTCAGGCGGATTGTCAAACGTCCACATGCCTTCGTCGGCAAAAATGCTTGCGCTCAGCGTGACCAGCGCAACGGTGAATAGCAGGGCCGAAATCACTACCGGCCACCGAGGGCGTTGGAGTATCTGCATAGGTTTTCCCATCCTTCTCAAGAAGTGTTTGCTGCAAGAATTTTCGGTTGAATCCTGAAACGCTCCCGGACGGCGGCCCGGATCGTCTGCCAGTCTAGCTCAGGCCGCCGCGCGGCTCACAGGCATCATGCACAATTCAACTTCAGCAGGTTTTGTTTTGGCCTCCCTGAATGGCCGGCTTGGTTACTTTCCCAGGAGCTCAAAATAATGGATGACGGATTCGATCCCCTTGTAGAAATTCGGCAAATGGAATTTCTCATTGGGAGCGTGAAGGTTGTCGTCCGGCAGGCCGAATCCCATCATGATGCTCGGCATTTTCAGGTGCTGGAGGAACAGACCGACGACGGGGATGGACCCTCCTGACCGCATGTAAACGGTCTTTTTCTTGAAGACGTTTCCCAGGGCTTCTGCGGCTGCTGCAATGTACGGGCTGTCGGTCGAGACGACCGTCGCCGGCGCCGTGCTGAGAGACCGCACGGTGGTTTTGATTCCTTTGGGCGTGTACTTTTTCACTGCGGCAGTAAACTGGCGGAGCACCTCTTTGGGATTCATGTCCGGAACAAGGCGCATGCTGATTTTTGCGGTGCCAACGGCAGGGATCACCGTTTTGGCTCCTTCGCCGACGAAGCCGCCGCGAATACCGTGGACTTCAAAAGTTGGCCGCGCCCAAACACGCTCGAGCACGGAGTAGCTCTTCTCTCCCGTCAAGGCCGCCGCGCCCACTTCTTTTTTCAGGAATACTCTTTCTTTAAAGGGCAGATGCTTCCAGGCGTCCAGTTCTTTTCGGCTGGGCTTGCGGACCTTATCATAAAAGCCCGGAATGCGGATCTTTCCATCAGGCCCCTTGAGGCGGGCGATAATCTCAGCCAGCGCCTGCATGGGGTTGGGAGCGGCTCCGCCGTACACGCCGGAATGCAGATCGTGGCTGGCTCCGCGTGCCTCGACTTCCGTGTAGACCAGACCGCGCAGCCCGGTGGTGAGGGTGGGCAGGCCGGGCGCGAACATCTCAGTATCGCAGACGACGGCTGCGTCGGCCTTCAGCCGTTCCTTATTCAGGGGTACATACTCCTCGATGTGCTCCCCGCCAACCTCTTCTTCGCCCTCGATCAGAAATTTGACATTGACGGGAAGTTTGCCTTCGCTTCGCAGGGAACATTCGACAGCCTTGATAAGAATGAAGGTTTGCCCCTTGTCGTCAGAGGCGCCTCTTGCGAAGATATCATCCCCGCGCACAGTGGGTTCGAAGGGCGCTGATTGCCACTCGTCCAGCGGATCGGGAGGCTGCACGTCGTAGTGACCATAGAGCAGCAGCGTCGGCTTACCCGGAGCTTCCAGCCACTCCGCGTAAATCAGAGGGTGCTGGCCGGGTTTGCCGTCAATGATTTCCACACCGCGCATGCCCATTGCGCGAAGCTCATCGGCAATGAACTCAGCGGTCCGGCGAATGTCCGGTACATGTTCCGGCAGCGTACTGATGCTCGGAATTCTCAGCAGATCTTTAAGGCCTTCGAGAAATTGTTCTTTATGGGCTTGCAGGTAATCGTTGGAAGAAGTAGCCACGGTTCGCTCCTTGGTGTGACTCTAATGGCCGGAAGGTGTGAGCTTCCGTCTGTCTGGCGTTTAACTGAACAGTCTACTCTTCGGAATTGTGAGCGTCAATTTGAATACTCTCCGGTTTCTGATAGGCATTTGAAAGGGTCCGGGGAAGGGTGCAATAAGGGATGGAAACATGGCGATCACGGAGCGGGGAATAGGCTAGACACGGGCTCCTTGGTTGTACAACCTGTTTTGCGTTCGATTTTTCGCTGTTGCTTGTTTTCAACAACATGGCCGGGTTCGTCTTTGGGTTCGTTTTGGGTTCGCTTTTTCAACAGCTATTTGTTTTCAACAACTTACCGGCTTCGCTTTTGGGTTCGTTTGGGTTCGTTTATTGTGCCCGACCATTTGTTTCCAACAACTTCTCGGGTTCGTTTTTCAAAATAACATTTCCTTTGTCCCATATGTCCCCAAAAGCCAGACATCTAGCCTTTTCTCCGTGCCGAAAGAGGTGAGTTCCAGCCCTTGCTTTTGTAGCGCACGGTTCGCCTGCCGGCGCTTTTGCGGTTTGCGTGCCCATCTGGCAATACCCTCAGGGCCGGAAAGAGCGGCCCTTTTCGCATCGAATGAAGGCTATCATACTAGCCCACATTTGTCAAGGCAATTCCGTTCGCAGACAGGGGCTACTTCTGCTTGCCATCGTTACAGTTGGTGAAATTATGGACAAAAGCCTCTTTGCGTTCTTATGGGGCCGCCACGTTGCCACTAGCGCAGGGGGGCATGGACTGGTATTCGTCAGATGCACAATAGCTGCTTTTGATGCAAGTGGATGGACCCGTATCTTTACCAACTCATGGTCAGGGCGGGACTGGGTGAAGGCATGGTTGAATTCATCGTCTTCAAAGCTCTTGCGGGCGAGGGTTAGCTTTGCGGCTGAGGAAAGAAAGTCTTTCTAGTGCACCGTTGCCTTGGACTTTCGGCTGATCTCCTTGCGGAAAAGGAGCATGAACGGCAGGCAGCAAAGCGTGAGCACCCCCAGCACACGGAAATCATCGGTATAAGACAAAAGCATGGCCTGCTGATGAAGGATGCCATGAATGGTTCTATAGGCGCGCTCGCCGAAGCCACAATGATGCACGGTGAGGTACTGCCTGAGATGGTCGAAGAGACTGCGAAATGCAGGATTGTAGGGGGTCGTGTGTGTTGCCAGCACATCCTGGTGGCGCTGCCCGTCACGGACCAGCATCGTGGCGACCATGGAGACGCCGAAGCTGGCGCCCATGTTGCGCGTCAGGTTGTAAAGTCCGGTGCCGCGTCCCATTTGCTCGTCCGGAAGCGTGCCCATGGAGAGTGTGGTAAGGGGAACAAACAGAAAGCCGTTTGCGAAGCCGTTGATGATGTTCGCCCACACGATGTTCCAGATGCCAACCTCCAGGTTAAGGTGAGCCAGCATGAACAGTGATATGGCGCGAATGAAGAGTCCTGTGCCAATCAGTACCCGGCCGTCGATCCTGCCGACCAATTACCCAGCAATCACCATTGAAACAAGAGCTCCAATGCCGCGGGGCGAAACGGCTAAACCACTGTTATAGGCAGTGTAGCCAAGAAGGTCATGGAGGAAGAGCGGCAACAACGTCGTTGTGCCATAGATGACGCCGATGAGCCCGATCAGAGATGTGCCCACAGCCGGATTGCGATCGCGAAGGATCTTAAGATCAACCAGTGGATGTTGGGTCTTCAATTCATGAACAATAAAGGCCACCATCGAGATAGCCACAATCACTGCAAACCAGCGGATCCAGTCTGCAGAAAACCAGTCAGATTCCTGGCCTTTATCGAGATTCGTCTGGAACGTACCCAGCCACAGCGCCAGGAAACCAAACCCGATGTAATCGATAGGCAGGTTCCTTTCCTGCCGGGCATAAGGCGGGTCCTCGACGAAGGTCTGAATCATCAGTACGGTCGCGATACCGACAGGGATGTTTACGTAAAAGACCTATCGCCAGGAGTATTGGTCGGTGATCTATCCGCCAAGCGTAGGGCCAAGCAACGGGGCAAGAATGATGCCCAGTCCATAAACAGCCATTGCCTGACCACGTTTCTGGCGCGGGAAACTCTCGAGCAGGACTGCTTGTGAAACAGGCTGCAGGCCACCACCCGCTGCACCCTGGATCACGCGCGCCGTTACCAGCATCGTGAGACTTGTCGACGCCCCACGGAGTGCAGAGGCAAAGGCAAAAACCGAAATGGAAATAATCTGATATTGCTTGCGGCCAAAAAGGCTGCTGAACCAGCTTGAGGAAGGGAGGACGATAGCATTGGAAATGAGATATCCGGTCAGGACCCAGGTGGCTTCATCCACACTCGCCGAAAGGCTTCCGGCAATGTGCGGCAGCGCCACTGTGGCCACGGGCGTATCGAGTACCTCCATGAAGGTCGCCAGCATCACTGAGATTGCGATCAGCCAGGGATTGTAACTAGGTTTCCATCCATCAGCCATGACTACAGGTGATTCCGAGAGGATTGTGCTTTATTCGCATGCACTCCAGCTTCAGGTGTTGAGGGGCAAGCCACGCTGAAATCCAAGACAAACCTTCATTCAACGGTGGACGTGCACCCTATAAGGCAGCTTTTACTGTTGCCATCCGCCGCCGAGCGCCTGGTAAAGCTGGACGAGTGCGAGCCGCTCGTTGAGCTGTGCCTGGACAAGATCCAATTCGGCCGCGAAGTAGTTCGTTTCGCTTGTCAGGACCTGAAGAAAGCTAGCCCCACCGTTCCGGTAGAGCACCACCGAAAGTTGGTCAGATTCCCGCGCCGCCTGAGTGAGCCTTTGCTGCTGGCGGCGGAATTCGCGGTTTTTCTGGTAACCAATGATCGCGTTCGAGACCTGGCCAAATGCTTGCTGGATTGTCTGCTGATACGATAGTACCATCTGTTGCCATTGTGCCTGGGCCAGTCTTTCGCCCGCGCGTAGAGCGCCCGCCGCGAAGACAGGCTGCGCCACATTTATGGCAGCATTCCACATTTTGGAGGGCCCACTGATCAAATTGTTCAACGCGTAGCTTTCGAACCCCCCTGTGCCCGTCAGCGAAATATCCGGGAAAAGGGCAGCTTTCAGCACGCCAATCTGGGCGTTCGCGGCGATCAGATTCTCTTCCGCTTCACAAACGTCCGGCCGCCGCGCCAGCAATTCGGAGGGCAATCCGGCAGGAACCTCAGGCGGCACCGGTTGCTCGATGAGGGGGCGGCCTCGTGGAATGGGGCCGGGATTCTCACCGAGCAGGATGCTGAGCGAATTTTCCTGTTGCGCGATCTGGCGTTCCAGATCGGGGATCGACTCGGCGGCTACATCGACGAGTTGCTCTGCCTGGGTCACATCGAGCATCGATGCTGAGCCGTTCTTCTCCAGCACTTGAACGAGATGCAACGAATCCTGACGCGTAGCCAGCGTGCGCTTCGCGATTGTGAACTGGCTGTCAAGAGCGCGAAGCTGGAAATATGCGGACGCTACGCTCGCAACCAGTGACGACAGCACCGCTCGCTGTCCCCACTCGGAGGCCAGAATCTCGGCGCGGGCTGCCTCGGTTTCACTCCGGTACTTGCCCCAGAAGTCCAGATCCCAGATCACCGAGAGATTCAGACGACCGGCGTTTACTTCGTTGGCGGGAAGCGCTTTGGAAGTCTTGGGGTTTTTCTGGCTGAAAAGCCCCGCCCCGGCGCTCACGTATGGAAACTGATTCGCACGGGTGATGCCAAGCAACGCCTGCGCTTGAAGCACGCGCGTTGCGGCGATGCGGACGTCGTAGTTGCGGGCGAGCGCCGTGTGGATCAGTTGCACGAGGACGGGGTCCTGAAATACAGTCCACCATTTCTCAGCGCCCAGCGAAGCCGCCGCTGTCGTTGCCGTTTTGGTTGTTTGCCCGCGATAAGCCTGGGGGATGCTGACGGGCGGCCGCCGGTACTTCGGCCCGACCGTACAAGCAGGGAGAATAAGGATTAATGCGAACAACAAGAACTTCTTCATTTATTTGCCTTCACCGGAAGCTTCGCCGGGTGCCAATTGGGTGGCCGCTTCATGCCGCGGGGCCCCCGAGAATTTCTCGACTACACAGAAAATAGCAGGAACAAAGAAAATGCCGATCAAACTTGCTCCGACCATGCCTCCAATGACGGTGGTGCCCATAATCTGCCGGGACACGGCTCCCGCACCGGAAGCTACCCACAAGGGGGCAACACCCAAAATGAACGCAAAGGAAGTCATGAGAATCGGCCGCAGACGCAGGCGTGCGCCCTCGAGTGCCGCTTCGATGAGGGGGCGTCCTTTTTCGTACTGTTCCTTGGCGAAGGCAACAATCAGAATGGCGTTCTTGGCAGCAAGGCCAATCAGCATTACGAGGCCGATTTGTGCGTACACATCATTTTGGAGGTCGACCATGTAGGGTGGCAGGAAAGACAGATCGACGACGCGGCGCAAGAGTAAAGCGCCAAAGGCGCCGAAAACCGCCACGGGGGTGCTCAACAGCACGCTGAAGGGCAGTGACCAGCTTTCATAGAGTGCCGCCAGAATCAGGAACACGAACAGGAGGGACAGACCGAAAATCGCCGTTGCCGATACGCCCTTCTCGGCCGCTTTCTCCTGAAAAGACATCCCCATGTAGTCGTAGCTCATGCCCTGTGGCATCGTTTGTTGAAAGACTTGCTCGAGAGCTGCCGTGGCTTGTGCGGAACTGTAACTAGGCGCGGCACTGCCATTGATCTGCGCCGCCGGATACTCGTCGTAGTGCATGATGAATTCAGGACCCGTGCGTGGCTCGAAGTGCGCCAGGGCGGATAGAGGAACCATGGTCCCGCTGTCGTTTCGGACGTAGTATTGGCTCAAATCCCTGGTGGTCGTCCGGTATGGGCCTGCACCTTCGACGTAGACCTGCCACTGCCTTCCAAAGCGATTGAAATAATTGACGAAATAACCGCCCATGAATGCCTGCACCGTCTGATAAATTTGGGCAATCGGCACGCCCAGCTTCAACGCTTTGTCGCGATCCACTTGAATGAACTCCTGCGGCACGCTCGGCAAAAACGATGTGGATATGCCGGCTATTTCCGGCCGCTTGCGGGCTGCGGCAAGGAACTTATTGACATTGGCTGCCAGCCACGGAGTGTCATGCCCGCCCCGGTCTTCAAGGACGAACGTGAATCCTCCCGACGTGCCCACGCCGGGAATAGCCGGCGGGGAGAAGCTGAAGGCAGTTCCCTGAGGAAGCCGGCTCAGTTCCTGATTCAGACGCTGCTTGATAACCTGATACTGTTCATCACTCTGCTTCCGGCTGTTCCAGGGTTTCTCCATGACAAAGAAGAAGGCGCTGTAACTGGCTTGAACATAACTCAGCAAGCTGAACCCAATCACGCTTGTGGTGTACCGAACCCCCGGCGTCTTTGCCAGGATGCCTTCAATGTCTCTCGCCGCCTGGTCAGTTCGCTGGAGTGAAGCCGAGTTGGGCAGCTGAAGATTGATAAAGAAATAGCCCTGGTCCTCGTCAGGCAAGAAGCCCGTCGGTAACTTCTTCCCGAAGTAAACGGCCGCCACCCCGAACAACACGAGGATTATCATTGCCACCGCACCCTTGTGAGCCAAGCTGTCACACGCGCGAACATATCCGTTCGTTGCACTCCGGAAAACGCGGTTGAACCAGCCGAAGAACCACTTCAGCGGCCCTCCCTGTGATTTCCTTGGCCGCAGCAGTAGGGCAGCTAGCGCAGGGCTGAGGCTGAGCGCGTTAAAGGCTGAGATGATGACGGAAATCGCAATTGTCACCGCGAACTGCTGGTAAAGCCGTCCGGTGATGCCTGGAATAAAAGCAGTGGGCACAAAAACCGAAGAAAGCACGAGCGCAATACCAATCACCGGGCCCGAAATCTCTTCCATGCCTTTCAAGGCTGCAGCCTTCGGAGAGAGCCCCTCCTCGATATGGCGTTCGATCACCTCGACGACCACGATGGCGTCATCCACCACAAGGCCAATGGCCAGTACCATGCCGAACATTGAAAGCGTGTTAATAGAGAAACCAAACAAGGGAAAGACCGCAAACGTGCCCACTAGGGCAACGGGTACGGCGAGCATCGGGATCAGCGTGGCGCGCCAGCCTTGCAGGAAGATATAGACCACCAGAATGACCAGGACCAGGGCAATGCCCAGGGTGATCAGGATTTCCTTGAGCCCTTCGGTCACCGCGCGGGTCTGGTCAACTGATACGGCATAGGACATATCCTGCGGGAATTTCGGCTTCATCTGGACCATCAGGTTCCTGACGGCATTAGCGGTATCGACGGCGTTCGATCCGGGCGTCTGATAAACGGCAATGATCGCAGCCGGCTCCCCGTTCAAGCGGCTTTTAATGGTGTAATATTGTGAGCCCAGTTCCACGCTCGCCACATCTTTGACCCGAACGATGCCGCCGTTGGGCTCTTCCCGGACCACGATGTTGCCAAATTGCTGGGGCGTCCTCAGGCGTCCTTGCGCCTGTACGGAATAGGTGAACTCCTGGCCCGGCGGCGCCGGCTGCCCGCCGATCTGCCCGGCCGGGTTTACTGTGTTCTGTGACTGAACCGCGTTGATGACGTCTGAGACAGTTATTCCCAGCCGGGCCAGCGCGTCTGGCTTCAGCCATATCCGCATGGCATATTGGCCCGCCCCGAAGACCTGAATGTTGGCCACGCCATGCAGTCGAGTGATTGGGTCGCCGAGATTAATGTAAGCGTAGTTCGCAAGAAATCGTGCATCGTGGGTCCCGTGCGGAGAATACAAAGCCACAAGCATCAGCGGGGCTGTTGTCGCCTTCTGCACGGTGACACCATATTGCGCGACAGCCGCCGGCAATTGAGGAGAAGCCTGCGTTTCACGCATTTGGCTGAGAATGAGGTCTGTATTCGGATCGGTGCCGACAGCGAAATCCACGATCATGGTCATCCCGCCGTTGGCGGTCGCATTCATCGAATACATGTAGTTCATGTTGTCGACGCCGCTCATCTGCTCTTCGATAGGAGTTGCGACGGACTGGGCCAGGGTTTGTGCATTGGCGCCGACGAATGTCGCCATGATCTTGGTTTCGGGCGGCACGATATCGGGGAATTGCGCGACGGGGAGCCTGATTATGGTAATCGCACCGACAATCACTGTCAGGATCGCGATCACTATGGCGACGATAGGGCGGTTGATGAAAAATTTCGACATAGATCAGTTATCCCCGGCAGGCAAAGTATAAGGTTTCGGCGTGACGGCCATGCCGTCTCTCACCTTTTGAGTCCCTTCGGCCACGACGGTTTGACCGGGTCCTAGCCCTTGATTGATGACCCACATCGTTCCCACTTGCTCTCCTACCTCGACGGTACGGATGTTGATCTTGTTGTCCGGCCCCACCACCGCTACCTGGTAGCCTCCTTGCAGCTCCGTTACGGCGCGTTGCGGAACTAGAAGCGCACCTTTGATCAGCTCGGTGACCGCGCGCACGCGGCAGGTGTCTCCCGGACGGAGGATATTGTGCGGATTCGGAAAGGCACCTACGACCTGGATGGTTCCGGTTTGGGGATCCACTTGCCGGTTAGTGAAGAGAATTCTTCCCTTATACTTATAAATCTCACCGTTTGAAAGTGTTAATTGCAGAGGGATCGGATCGGCTCGAGAAAGTAAATTTAGTGCACCACCAACCCTGTCGGCAATCCGCAGATATTCATCCCCAGTGATAGGGAAGTAAACCTTAATCGGATTTACCTCAGAGACCGAGGTCAGCACGGTCGAGGGTCCCACGAGGTTGCCCACCTGTACAGTGGTGATTCCGGCGATTCCGGGGATGAGCGAACGCACCTTTGTATAGCCAAGATTCAGCTTTGCCTGCTCGATGGCTGCAACACCGGCCTCGACGGCGGCTTTTGCTGCGAGTTGCGCTTGCCGGTCGTTGTCAAGTTGGCTCTGAGGAATTGCATGAGCCTTCGCCTCGGGTATATCGCGCTTAACGTCGAGAGCGGTCTTGGCCAGTTGCGCTTCGGCTCCAGCGAGTTGTGCCTTGGCTTGATCGAGGAGGACCTGGAAAGGGCGAGGGTCGATTTCGAACAGTACCTGATCCTTTTGTACTACCCCCCCTTCTTGATAATCCTGGCGGATCAGATAGCCGCTCACCTGCGGCGAGATCTGGGCGTTAAGGTACCCTTGGAGGGTTCCGACCCACTCACCGTGAACCAGTACGTCTTTCTGAATTACCTGCGCAACTTCAACAACGGGAGGTCGCGTTTTCGGAGCCGAGGCCACCTTGCCTCCGCATCCGGGGTAGAACATCAAGGCAAGCGCAATAAGCGGTGGCATCGCTGACCTTGTCCTATTACCCCATTTCGTCACTTTCACCGATGCACACCATCCTCTCTCGAATATCTTACTGGGCAAGATTTGGATACAGCCGCGACGCTACCGCTGCAAGAGCAACAGTAACTGCCGCCAGCACAAGAAAATCCAACCCAACCCCGTACAGGCTCCTGCCATCCACAACCATCAGAGCGCGCATTGAGTCAACCTCATAAGTAAGGGGGTTGACCCGCGCGACGACCTTCAGCCATTCCGGCATGATTGAAATGGGATAGACTGCGTTGCTGGCAAAAAACAAAGGCATCGTCAATATCTGACCGATGCCCATGAATCGCTCACGCGTCTTGACAATGCACGCCACAATGAGTGAAAACGTTGAAAAGGCAGCCGCACCGAGCATCACCGCAACTGCCACACCTGCCAGCGCAGCGGGATGCCAGTTGATTTTCACTCCCAGCAGCCATGCCAGGAAATAGACAGTGCATCCCTGGGTCAGTCCTCGAACCCCGGCAGCTAGTGCTTTGCCGGCCACGAGCGCGGCCCGAGACGCCGGGCTGACCAGGAGCTTGTGGACTATGCCAAGATCACGCTCCCATATGACCGCAATGCCGTAGAAAATCGCGATAAACAGCACACTCTGGGCCAGTACGCCCGGCGCCATAAAGTCCAGATAGCGTAGTTGCCCGGTGGGGATGGCTCGGATTCGGGTAAATACCTCGCCAAAAATTGCAAGCCACAGAGCCGGTTGAACGGCGCGCGTCACCAATTCCGTCGGGTCGTGCCGGAGCTTGCGCAGTTCCATCTCAGCCAGCGCCAGGCATTGCCGTAGGAAACCTGTCGTGCGAGAAGGAACCCGCCCGGGCGAGTTCGTCTCAACCCAAGCGGGCGGCGGTGCGCCGGTTTCGAGAGATTTCACGATAATTGCCTCCGCTGTCCAGATCATGGCCGGTGTAGTGCGCGAACACATCATCGAGGGTGGCATCGGGGCGGCCGATTGATGCCTTCAAGTCTTCCGGCGTGCCGAGTGCTGCGATGCGTCCGAGGTTCATGATGGCCACACGGTCACACAGGCTGTCTGCTTCATCCATAAAATGCGTGGTCAGAAAAATTGTCATCCTGTATTGCTCCCTCAGCAAACGGAGGTGCTGCCAGACTACCTGCCGTGCTAGGGGGTCGAGACCCACCGTCGGCTCGTCCAAGAACAGCACTCGCGGCCGATGGAGGATCGCCAAGGCAATCTCCAAGCGGCGCATCATTCCTCCCGAATACGTCCGAACCTGCCGGTGTGAGGCCTCCTCGAGCCCAACAAATTGCAATGCCGCCGCGATCCGTGGCTGCCTCTCAGATCGCGGCACGCCATAGATTTTGGCGAAAATGAGCAGGTTCTCGTAAGCCGTCAAGGTCCCGTCCACCGACACCAGTTGCGGTACGTAGCCGATCTGTGCTCTCACTTGCGCTGCGTGTTTCTGCACATCAAAACCTGCGACAGTTGCCCGGCCGGAGGTGGGCGGCAAAAGTGTCGTCAGCATCTTGACCACCGTCGTCTTGCCCGCTCCATTTGGGCCCAGAAGGCCAAATACTTCGCCCACGCCAACTCCAAGGTCAAGACTATCAACTGCGGTTAGCTCTCCGAATCGCCGTGTTAAAGAATCTGTTTCGATGATGTGCATGGGCCTCTTTAAGCTACTTCCCGCCCTATGGCCGACTGGAATTCCCGGCGCAGCGCGCCCAACGCGCACTGGACGGCGGCCCGCTCCTCATCGTTCAGCCCAACCAGCACTTCGGCAAGCCGCTTCACCGTGGCGCTCCTCGCTGATGAGATGGTCCTTCGTCCGCGCGCACTGATCGAGAGCGCAACCAGCCTGCGGTTTCCCGCGGGAATCTGACGAGTGATCAGAGCCTTTCGGACCAGCCCTTCAACCAAACGCGACGTTGCAGGCAAGGATAATCCAATAAACTCCGCCAGAGCCGACAGGGATACTCCCGGATTGCGATCCAGGAACACGAGAGTCCGAAACTGAGGCACAGAGAGGTCTGATCCCCGGTGGTGACGCATCTGGGTGCGGATAAACCGCATCACAGGCGGGATCGTTTCGAGAATTTCAGTTGCGCCATGCAAGGCGGACGCACTGAAGATAGTTGCTCTATGCAACTGTTGCATTCTGCAATAATAGAGCAATATTCCAATTGATGTCAACTGCATCTGCCCAAATTCTGCCGCCTCCCGGGCAGAACGGATGTCATGCTTCCTGCACGGTCAAACACCTGCGGTCACATGGTCGCACAGGCGCGACTTGGCACGCGTCCAAGACAGTTTCCGCCAACTGTGGACACACGGACCAGGTGCGGCTGGGCCAGGTAAACCAGCCTCAGAACTGTGCCTTGTTGGTCGGTACGTTCACCCCACTGCGCAGCATCTGGAGGAAGCGATGCTGAAGTACGAGGCAGCCCTCCTGCAAGCCCAAAAAGGCCGAGCAGGTTTCGGCCGGTTGCAGAGTCAAAAAGCGTGAATTAGCGGGACTTGCCTTGAAGCCTGGCATTCAACGTAATCTGTTGATGTGGCGTTTATTACGTTGAACAATCTGGAGGCGCGGGGGAGAATCGAACTCCCGCATAAAGGTTTTGCAGACCTTGTCTTTTGCCCAGCTAACCAATGGCAAATCAGCAGGGTAGCTTTTCGCACTCGACAATTTGGGCCAGGTTTGGGCCAGGTACTGGTTCCAATGGGGCTCCGAGAACAAGGGCCTCGCAGACCTATTTCCAAGATGAAACATTCAGTTTGAAAGTGCGAGTGAAGAAGGGAGATCGCCCAGTGATTAATAGATTAACGCAAACAACACACGTTTAGGTCACCTAGGGATAAACTCCCGTCGGCCTTGGAGTGCACAGATCCCTGGTATCCAGTGATGAAGCAACTCCGGAGTTGGGGAACGAAGTGACAGGGCCTTGTATACCCTCCGAGAGTTGCCAACTAACAACCCGTCGCAATGAATTTTCGCCGCTCGCCTGCAGCGGTTGCAAAGGTCGTTGGAAGGAATCATGCCAAGATTAAGGAATTTTACGCGCGAAACGCAAAATGATCATTTTGCTGTAGGCGGCTTGCGCGAGCGCCGGATTCTTCGACCACAGTTCGTATACATAAGGAGCATAGACCACGCCGACCACGGCTGCCGCCAGAACCCCTCCCCTCCAGCCGAACCAGAGGGCTCTGCAACCAATATTGGGATGTAATAAGACCGTTGCGGCAGCAGGTGGAGCAACATGTACTGGGTCCGGGTGAGGTAGTGAGGAAAACTGATAATGGCCCCACGAATCGCGATTGGAGTGCGGTTGAGGCTCAGCAGAGGTCTGAGGGCGCGATTTGCGCGGCGCTGCCGTCGTTTTCTTGGACGACCTCGCCGCCACACTGCAACCATTTGGACAGCGCGTGATAACCCTCGGCGCTATTCGTCCCGATTCAATTCACGCCAAATTTCCTAAAGGCATAATACTTTGGAAAGTCCATCATAAGCGTGAAAATGGCCGAGAACGCGAGCACGGCAAGAACTTGGATTAGCTTGAGAGAGGGGACAATGCCGCCATACACGCCGAGCAGGACAAATGCGATCGTGGCGCCCACACTGGAAGCGATGAGAGCTTTTCCAGGAACCGAGTTCCAGAAAAAGCTCCTCTCCCTGACGACAAGAACTCTAAACTGGCTTGTGAAAACCAGCATCAGCATCACAAGCGTCCGAAGGTGGGCGAAACTCAGATGGAGGTAGTTGGCGCCCCACACCACGGCGATAATCCCCTCGACGACGAGTAACGCGCCGACGATCAGCGAAGCGAGGGTTATGTTCTTCACGTTCCAGCTATTTGGTGCGACGGTATGCGTGACGTTATCCGTTGCGACGGACATCGTGACAAAGTCGTTGGCGAACACCAGCAGCGACATCCCGAGAAGCGACAGCACCATCTTGTCCATCATGAAAAACCCGATCGTCAGGAGGCCGACAACCTGGATAACCTTGGTGACTTTGTTGATGACCCACGTCAGCATACGCTGGTAAGTCTCGCGGCTTCTCTTGATTGCATCAACGATCACGCTGACGCCGGGTTGCGTGAGCACCACGCTCGCCGAGGCCTTCGCGACATCCGTCGAATTGCTGACCGCGATTCCCATCTCGGCTTGCTTAAGCGCCGGCGCATCGTTCACTCCGTCGCCGGTCATGCCGACCAGATATCCCTTTGATTGAAGCAGCTTGACGATCCGGTATTTGTCCTCAGGATAAATTTCGGCAAAACCGTCGCTCGAGGCCGCTTTTCTCGCCTGCTCGTCCTCGCTCAGGCCCTCAAGATCACTGAGCCGTATAATATTCGTGCCGATACCCACCTGACCCGCGACCTCGCGGGCGATGGGAAGGGCGTCGCCAGTCAGCATGATGGGCTTCACCCCAAGTTCCCGAATTTCCTCAATCATCCTCTTTGCGTCCGGTCTTGGGGGGTCCGCCAGAGGAATGAGCCCGGTGAGCTTCAAGTCCTCGGGGTCTCCATTCACGGATTGCGCGACGGCAAGGGTCCTGTAGCCTTTTTGCGAAAAGGCTTTTATCTTTTCGTCAACTTCCGCCAAGGTCTGGCCGTCCACTCCTTTGCACATGGCCAGAATGACCTGAGCCGCCCCTTTGACCACGCGATATCGCCGCCCTTCGGCTTCCACCACCGCTTCGGTGCGCTTAATCGCCGGGTTGAAGGGAGTATAGGAAATCTGCCGATGAGAATTCAAGTCGATGCCCCTGTCCTTGGCACAGTGGATGATCGCGAGGTCTATCAAGTCCATTCCCTCAGCGCGGGACGCCAGCACGGCGGCGCGGATTACATCATCTCCGCTGAACCCGGAAGATGGAACGCTGTCTCGGACGGCCAGCTCATTTTCTGTAATCGTCCCGGTTTTATCAAGGCACAAGACGCTGATCGAGGCGGCGTCCTCAATCGAGTCGAGGCGCGTTACGAGGACTCCTTCTCGCACCAGAGTCATCGCGGTTGCCGCCTGGACGATCGTCATGACAGCTGGCAGGGCGACAGGGACTGCACCCATCAGGAATACAAGGATAAACGTCAGGATCAGCAGAATGGTCACATGCATCGTGAAGGCGAAGACTGCCACGACCAACGAAGCCACGATGCCCAGGTACATCATATACTTCACGATCGCCATCATGATCTCTTCCTGATGCGACTTTGGTTTGGCGATCTTCACGAGTTCTGCGGTTTTGCCGAAGTACGTGTTTGAGCCTGTATTGATCGCGATGCACCTTGCCTCGCCGCGCCGGACCACCGCGCCGGAATAAACCACATCGGAGACTTGCTTTTCCACCGGAAGCGATTCGCCGGTCAGCGCCGACTCGTCAATGGACAGGTCTCCGGTAATGATCTTCGCGTCGGCAGGGATAATGTCGCCGAGCTTGACCAGCAGAACGTCGCCGGGCACGATCCCGCCTGCATCCTCCGTTGTCCAGTTGGCGTCGCGCAGGACTTTCGCTTTAATCGCAAGCCGTTGCTTGAGCAAGTCTACCGCTTTCTGCGATCCGCGGGCATGCAGGAATCCGATGATCGCGTTGATCGTTAGCAGGACAAAGATGATGATGGCATCCAGTTCGTGCGCTAGGATAAAAGAGAGCGCCATGGCGAGTTCCAGCAGCCACGGCATCGGTCCCCAGTATCGCCGTAAGAACTCGATAACAGGACTCTTCTTCTTCTCCGATATCTCGTTTCTGCCGAAAAAGGAGAGCCGTTCCTTTACACTCGGCTCGGAAAGTCCATTTTCGGTTGATTGAAGGAACTCGAAGGCAGCAGGAAGGGAAAGAGTTTTAAATTCAGAAGTTGGTTTGATCTGGAAATTCAATTGTTGTTGGCTCCATAAAAAATTATCTGACAATCCCGCCATGCAGACCCGCTGTGCTGGCTTAACCCGCATCGTCTGGCAGCGACAGCATAGCGACCATTCTCGACATGCTGCTAAATAGCCCCCGACTCAAATGCCCTTCGGTCGGCAAAAGCCGAAAATGACCTCTATGCCTCTCCGTCCGTCCGCCTTCACGAACCGCCACAACTAGCTGGTCAGCTATCAGTGCTGAATCGGGTCCCATATGAAGTAACGCGTGAGCCACGGAACTTGACCTTCCGAGAGGTGCTGAAAGAGAGCCGAAAAGACCGGTTTATTTATTCCCGGCTGTCAGCGGCCTTTCTAAGCGGGTTGATTACCCCTCAGGCTCACCTATATTGATGCTCATAAACGTCAAGAAGTTTCCGTGAGCTGTTCGAGACTAAATTCAAACCAAGCAGGCAGCCTTGCCGCCTGAATATCTTACCTCACGATGGAGGCAATGCATAACTGTAGCGAACTGAGAACAAGCGAGGGGGCCACCGGCGCCATCGGACATTGGAAATTCTTAGCAACGACAGGACGTTAACGAGACCGGACTTGTGGCCGTTACTGGGGCTTCTCGCTCTCAAGAGGCTGCGGAATACTACGTCCTGCGGCGTCACCCGCCGCCGCAATCCTCTTGGCACGAACGCTCGCAACAACGACAAGCAGGTTGGTAACCAGAATCACCACAAAGGAGATCTGGATCAGATAAGAAAGGTACTGGCCGCGGCTTTCGATAATCTGGAGGGCCAGCACGACCGTAATGAGCCCTCGAGGCAGGAGCCAAACCGGCAATTCGCGTTCGGCCGGAAGAGCCGCTCGCCAAGTCCATCGGCTGGCCACCACGGCCAGCCATCGAGTGACAAAAATAGCGGCCAGGATGCCCATAACAGCCCATTTGTATTTCCCAAGGCCTTGAAGCTTTACCACCACACCCATGAGAACGAAAAAGAATGATCGAATGAGGAAGGCAAGCTCTGAATGAAAGTGAAGAGTCTCAGAATAAGCTTCCGGCTCAGCGACTGATCTCATCGGCAGGGCGGCTCGATATGGCTTTAGCCTGCGGATGTTGGCCAGACAGAGTCCAAAGGCCACTACGGCTACCAGGCCATTGGCGTAGGCGCGCTCCGCCCCCGCATACAAGAGAAGCACGACAGCAAATGTCAGCACCTGCCGGAACCCCCCTTCTGCCACTCGGGAAAGTAGCAGGCCCCAGACAAGCGCAACGACGATTGCAAAAATCACAGAGAGCCCAAGCTCCGTCACGAAAACGCCCGCGACATGAAGCGCCACCCCGCTGCTGGCCAAATGAAGCTTGAGCAGCGTGCCAACGGTGACGACGGCGAGGACATCGTTCAAGGACGCATCCAGCATCATGATGGTGCGGGCGGCCTTGCTGGCCTCAAGCTGTTGCAGGATGGGCAGAACCACCGAGCTGCTGGTGCAACCCAGCACGGCGCCCGCCAGGATCGCATCCTCAAAGGATGCGTGCAAACCGAAACGCACGACCAGTGCCACTGCCGCCAGTGTAAGGGTATAGGCCAGGATGGAAAGAAGCAGCCCGGCCGGGAAATTCGTGACGGCATCCCGTATGTCGAGTTCCAATCCCCCTTCGAACAGAATGAGGATCAGTGCCAGGTTGCCGAAAAAACCGCTAATCGGGCGGAATTCGGAGGGGGCGACCACGTGCAAACCCGGGCCTAGGACGACACCAAGCGCCATGAGAATAATGACGTCAGGAATGCGGGTGTGATAGAAGAGTCGGTTCGCCGCGAAGGCCACCACCAGCAGGCCTCCCAGGAGAGCGAAAATTGTGGGCATGCTCATAAACGGAATGTCTCGTCGATATTCGTATTTAAGTACACTCTGACCATGAAAGACAAGTGTAAGGCAAGCGTCAGCGGGCCAGCAAAGGCTGTCGATTCCGAGTAATGACCCAATTTGATTCGTGGCACGGGCGTCCTCGCCCGTGCTGCGCTTAAAACACACGGCCAAGACGGCCTTGCCACAAAATACGAAACGAACTGAGTCATCACCCGATTCCCCCCAGAATCGCGAATGATTAGAAGTCATTTGGCTTTGTTGACATGTTCATGGGAAAGCAGAAATGCTTCAGGCGATAAAGATTGAAGCTCAGGCCGAGCAGCAGGGCTTGGCGCTGCTGCATAGACAACAGGTGGCCGGGCGCACGGGCCGAGAGTTTGCGCTTTACCGACGAGAAGACACTCTCAATCCGAGCCCGGTGTCGATAGAGCCGGCGCGGAAACGCTCGGCGCATCTCTGCACGTACCCCGCGGATACGCCAAGCTTTCTTCCCCCGCTTCGCCGGGATCACACTTCGTGCTCGGAGTCGCTGCCGGATGTAAGTGTGGTTCCTCTCGCTGTCGAACTCAGCCTCGGCCAGCACCAAACCGATAGGGGTCTGTTCGGAAGCTGCCTGCACGACAAGCGGCAAACTCGCGCAGTCGTTCCAGGGGCCGCGTCGGGCCATCTGTGCCAGGACGCATTGCCGGTCCAAGTCGACCACCACGATCCACTTCAACCAATATCTCCAAGGCAGCGGTTTTTGCCCATGATGATGCAGGCGGCGGACGAAGAAGGTGCTCACCGCCCCCGACGCCAAGCCCGTGGCATCGACTGCCACGCGAGCCCGCTTTCGACCCCCAGACCCTACCCCAGACAGCCGGCGAACGGCCTCGTCCACCGCTCGGGCCAGTGTGCGCTCGTCCACGCGTTGGAGGAAGCGGTACAACGTGGTGAAATCGGGTACGCTCCTCAACCCCAGGGCCTGGCGCAGTTCGCAGTGTTCCCCCAAGCGTACCTCTGCTTCTCGAAAGGTCCAGTCCTCATACCGCATCAAGCACAGGATGCCCAGAAGTTGCGGCTGCGTGAACTGATGCTTGCTGAATCGGGTTCGATAGGCTGGAAGCACCGCCTGACCTACTTCCCAAGCGATGCGGGCAAATACCACGAGTCCAACTTCCGCCATGGCGCTTACTGCCTCCGAGCAAACGGACCCTTCCGAAGGGCTGGCGCACTCAAATTCTCCTTGCTTGCCGTAAGGATGTCAACAGAGCCAAATGGCTTCTAGACAAGCCATGAGTAACGCCGTCTATAATGGACGCCCATTCGAACCTTCTACGTCTACATCATGGCCGGCAAGTACCGCGCTCTGTACACTGGAATAACGAACGATCTGGAGCGCCGGGTTTTCGAGCACAAGCACAAGCTGGCGCCGGGATTCACCAGCAAGTACAAAATCAACCGCCTGGTGTACAGCGAGACCTTCAGCAACCCCCGCGACGCGATCCGCCGGGAAAAGCAAATCCAAGGGTGGCTCCGCGCAAAGAAAGTGGCTTTGATCATCTCCTCCAATCCGACCTGGAAAGACCTGAGCGAAGGCTGGTTTGGCAAAGAGAAATGCGGGGGTTCTTCACGGAGTTTACCCTGAGCGCTATTGGCAACTGGAGGGCGAGCGGGTTCAGAATGACGGTGCGCGACGCCGCTGCGTTATTATCCTGCGCCTCTTCATTCGTCATCCTGAGCGAAGCGAAGGACCCCGGTACTTGCATTCGAAGCTCCCTGCCCCGCTTTTGGCCACCGCAAGCCCGCCTTCCCCCACTCAACACCCACAACTCTTAACCCAGAACCAGAGTGCACGTTTCCGTCCTTCATAATTCACAATTCATCACTACTGTCCGGTCATGGGATTTTGATTTCTGTCCAAGTTGCTTGAGCATATGAATTTGTTGTTAAAACAGCCCGTTTTCGATTTGAATTGCGGAGCCATTTTGGGCCATCCTTTCCTTGTATTTTGGGCGGGGATGGCCGATGCATCTGGGCAAAACGGTGTTCGCACAATTGATGGATTTTATTCCAGTTCGAGAATTCCGCCGGGCGGTGGCTCGTTATCAGGGCAACCGCAAGGTGCGCCGATTCTCCTGCTGGGACCAGTTTCTGGCGATGGCCTTTGCGCAACTGACCTATCGCGGGAGCCTGCGCGACATCGAGACGTGTCTGCGGGCTTTCGAGAGCCGGCTCTATCATCTGGGCATTCGCGGTCAGATCTCGCGCAGCACGCTGGCCGACGCCAACGAGAGGCGCGACTTCCGGATTTACGCCGACCTGGCTCGGGATCTGATTGCGATCTCGCGCCCTCTGTATGCCGGGGAAGATTTCGGCGTCGATCTCGAACAGACCGTCTATGCGTTCGACTGCACCATCATCGAGTTGTGTCTTTCCCTTTGTCCTTGGGCTCGATACCGAGCCTATCATGCCGGGGTCAAAGTGCACACGCTGCTTGATCTGGAAGGAAACATCCCGGCCTTTATCACCGTGAAACCCGCGAAAATCCACGAAATTCATCTCCTCGACGAACTGCTGCCCGAACCCAGTTCGATCTATCTTCTGGACCGCTGGTACCTGGACTTCGCACGCCTTTATCATTTGCACCAAGCCCTGGCCTTCTTCGTCATCCGCTCGCGCAGGTCTTTCAGCTTTCATCGCCTCACCGCCCGCCCGGTCGACAAACTCACCGGATTGCGTTGCGATTAGACCATTCGTCTCAAGAGTTTTTATCCCGCTCAGGGCTACCCCGACCCTTTGCGTCGCATTCGTTATCACGATGTGGAAACCAACAAAACTTTGATCTTCTTGACCAACAACTTTCTCCTGCCCACGCTCACCATTCCGCAGCTTTACCGTTGCCGCTGGCAGGTCGAGTTGTTCTTCAAATGGATCAAACAGCATCTGCGCATCAAGAAGTTTTATGGGCTCTCACCCAATGCGGTCCAGACCCAGATCTGGATTGTCCTCTCGGTTTACGTGCTCCTGGCTATCGTTCGCAAACGCCTGCAACTGGACCTCAGCCCTCACTCCATGTCACAAATTCTCAGCGTTACCTTGCTCGAAAAAATCTCCATTTTGCAGGCTTTTTCGCGTTTCGAACCTTCTGCCGAGTTGACTGCTTTCCGCAATCAACTCACTCTATTCAACTTATGACCGGACAGTAGCGATCAGCGGTCAGTCTCCACAAACTGGAGAGCGACCGCTTTTCAGTGGCTCGTCTGGTCGGTAAGCTGGCGAATATCTGCCCGGACTTGCCCATCTCTCACCTGACTGGGACTTCTATCTTCAAAGCATTGACCGGCGGCGACACGGTTCCAGCCGAGTATAAATATCGAGATTCCTTTGAGTTGGATCCTTTCTGCCGCTTGGTATTCTCCGCGAACAATCCCCTTTGGAGTGCTGATTCGTCAAACGCCTTCTTCCGCCGCTGGCTCGTCGTCCCTTTCACGCGTACTTTCGAAGGTGGTGAGGAAATCCCAAGACCGGAGATGGACGCACGCCCGTCGAAACCGAGTGAATTGAGTGGCGTTTTGAACAGGGCCCTGCAGGCGCTGCAGCAAATTGAGGAAAGCAAGGGGCTCCTTGAGTCTGAAACCATGAGGGAAGCATTGGATGATTTTAGGAGGGTCACCGACCCCGTCGACGTCTGGCTGGACTCGCACACAATTGAGGGGGGAGATGTTCATGTCACCAAAAGGGAGTTGCTAGCTGCGTATAACGCGAGCGCTTTGAAGGCTGGGCGCCCGGTTATGACTGAGGCGGGATTTGGACGGGCTCTCCATCGGCTGCGGCCCGAGCTGGGAGAGGCACAGAGGACGGCGGCGGGGAAAAAAAAGGTAGGGGTGTTTACCTTGGCTTGGGGCTTCGCTCTCGAGAGGACTAAAACACAGTGGGGGCCGAAGTTAACTCGGTTCACGAGGTCTCTTTATTTGTTTTTTCTTTTTCTTCATTGCACCGAGGGAAGGAGGGGAGAACGCAGATAACAATAAAAAAACCGCGTGAACCCAGTGAACCCTGTGATCTATGAAAGAACCGATGATGGTGTGTAACCGCTGCCAGTAGCTAGGTAATTGAAAACGTGAGCACGAACGCACCAGATGTCCCATAACAGCATAAACGCCAGTCACGAGATGATTGATTCAGCGGAACTGGCGGCTCGATGGCGAGTTCCGAGGATGGAATGAAGGTGGAAGTTGCCATTTCGCGCACCGAAATCATCGCTGACCCCGTACGCATTGCGGACCTGCTGCCGGAAGGTCCGCCGCGCATCCTCAGTGCGGAACCGCGACGGCGCAAATTCAACTAGACGGCTGTACGGCAGGCCGTATATGCTGGGCGTGTGTTACTGATTCTGGAGGAGAACACGCATGCCCAAAAAACTGAGCAAGGTCAAAGTTACTGTCCGTCTTCCCGAAACGCTCTGGAAGAGAACACGAATAAGAGCGCTCAAGGAAGGCCGCAACGCCCAGGACATCATCGAAGATGGCCTCGAACTTTACTTCTCGCAACGTGGCAGGCTGCCTGCTCGAACCCCAGGCGCTTAGCGATATCCTTCGTGTCCGGGTGGGTACTCTTGCCAATTGGCGGTCGAACGGGCAAGGTCCACCGTTCTACAGAGTGGGGCGGCACGTCCGCTACAATGAATCGGAAGTGCATGAATGACTGAGAGAGCGGAGAAAAGGAGGCAATCATCATGGCGCTGAGGAAGAAAAACGGGAAATGGCATTGGCGTTTCCAGGTGGGCGGAAGAACCGGGAGCGGTTCGACCGGCTTCGCGGCCACAAGACAAAACAAACCCAAAGCCGAAAAGATGGAAGTTGAGTCACGCGCACTGGTGATGGAGGGCCGGAATCCCCACGACCGTCTAGTCGTGCGGCCATTCGGTGAGGCCGCCAAAGATTTTCTAAAGTGGGAAGAAGGCGAGTGTCGCGAACATCCTAATACTCACCGTCGGCTGGCGACGAGTTCCGCCAGTCTGGCTGCTTTCCTAGGAAACGTTCCGGTTAGCGCGGTCACTGAAGGGATGCTGAAAGACTTCAAGTCCGCACGGCGCAAGAATGCCATTAAAGAGGTTACCCTTCGTCATGATCTCTATGCACTGTCAAAATTCTTTCAGTACGCTATAAGGCAGCGATGGGCGGCAAAAAACCCAGTTCGCTCGCTTGAGGAAATGCCGTCTGACGCTAGCGCTATCCGAATCCATGTTCTAACAGCGACGGAGGAGAAAGTCTACTTCAATGGGGCAACTGGTGACCTACGGGACTTGGGGAGGCTCATGCTCAATCAAGGCTGCAGGCCGGAAGAACTCTTAGGATTGCGCCACTCGGGCGTTGATCTTTTGAACCGCAAACTTAGAATCCAGCGGGGCAAGACAAAAGCCGCGAGGCGTACCTTGACGCTCACCCAAGAATCGATGCAGATTTTCGCGCGCAGACTTAACAATGGTTCCCAGGGGGTATTCCCTTCACCCAAGTGTTCAGGGCGATCTATCCGACGGGTCAATTCGCAGCATCATGCCGTCCTTTATATACTTAACCACGTGAAAGTCGGCGACGAGTCTAAGGGAAAGTCGCCTGAAGAGCAGGTGCAGTTTGTGCTCTACGATCTTAGGCACACATTTGCCAGGAGGCTGGCCGAAAAAGGGGTGGACCTACCCAGTATCGCGGCGATTTTAGGACACTCAGGACTTCGTATTGTCGGTCGGTACGTTCACCCCACCGCAAAGCATTCAGAGGAAGCCATGCTGAGGTACGACGCAGGCCTTCTGGAGGCTCAAAAAGGGCGGGCCAGTTTTGGGCCAGTTGCAGGGTCAAAAAGTGTGAATTAGCGTAATTTGCTGTGAAGTTCGGTATTCAGCGTAATCTGTTGATATGGCGTTTATTACGTTGAAAAATCTGGAGGCGCGGGGGAGAATCGAACTCCCGCATAAAGGTTTTGCAGACCTCTCCCTTACCACTTGGGTACCGCGCCGGGAAGGTTGGAGCGGGAAACGGGATTCGAACCCGCGACTTCGACCTTGGCAAGGTCGCACTCTACCACTGAGTTATTCCCGCTTGAAACCTGAAAGCTCAACTTACCAAAAAATTATAGAAAGCGGCAGGGCTTTGTGTCAAGCAAGCGAATATCGTTTCTGTACGTTTACCGGATTCTTTCCCGGCATGATCATGCGGTCCCGATCCGCCATTCCCGGCCGGTCGATCACGAGCGGACAGCCCTGCCGTGGGGAACCGTACCTCGCGCCACAAATTCCCAATCAGGATGGCGGGTGTCGTTTCTCTGAGATGCCGGCGCGCAGGTTCAGACAAGCGATCTCAGGCGGGCAGCCTACGCGCAAGGGGACCAGAACCTTACCGATCCCGCGGCTGACGTAGATTTGGGTCCCGTCCAGCCGGTTCCATCCTGCGATAAACCGCTTGCCCAGCTTGGACCTGGTGTAGAGCCCTCCTACCACAGGCAGCCGCACCTGGCCGCCGTGCGTATGGCCGGAAAGCACAAGATCAATGCGGTGTTCGGCCGCCATGCGGACGCCCACCGGGTTATGGCACAACAGAATTTTGGGATCGCGCGCTGGGACATGCCGCACGCTGGCCTCGATATCATCGGCTCTCCACCACAGGTCGTCAATCCCAACCATCCAGAGCCGGTCGTGACCTGACTCGATCGCGAAATGTGAATTGCGCAGCACGCGGATGTTGTGAACTTCCAGCGCGCGCGTCATTTCATCGGCGTCAGCCTGAAAGTCGTGATTACCAAGTACGGCAAAGATTCCCAGCCGGGCCCGCAGTTGCCCCAGCACCTGGGCCACGGGCCAAATGTAGGTGGGGGAAAACGTCACATAGTCTCCGGTAAGCGCGATCACGTCGGGCCGCAGATGATTGGTCATCTTTACGGCGCGCTCGACGTCTTCGAGCGGGGTATAGAGACTGTGATGGATGTCGGTGAGGTGGACAATGCGCAAGCCGTCGTAGGCTGTCCCCAGGCGCCGGATGTGAATGTCCATCTCGGTGATTTCGGGGTCCGGCGAGACAGGTGGCGGAGAAAGCGGCGGGCTGGAGGAGAGGGAGAGCGTAATCAGCCCACGGCGCCTGGCGCGACGCCTCGATACTAAATGTGTTCTCATAATGTTTCCCGACGCAATCAATCAAAGGCCATAGTGGCCCAAAGTAAATTTCAATGGCAGCCCTAACTGCAGCTGACTTTTCCGTTTTCTTCCAATACTTCCGAAAAGACCTCAATCATGCTCTCATGAATCAACCCGTTTGATGCGAAAATCTCGTCGCGGTGCAGTGAAAAAGGCCCCCCTGCCAGGTCTGTCACGCGGCCTCCGGCCTCTGTTACCAGCAGTGAGCCGGCGGCCTTGTCCCACGGATTCAGTTTCAGTTCCCAGAAGCCCTCAAACCGGCCGGCTGCTACCGAACAAAGGTCCAGCGCCGCCGCGCCCGCCCGGCGGATTCCGTGCGAAAGGTGCGTAAGCTTGAAAAAGAATTGCAGGTTCAGGTCGTGATTGGAAGCAAAGGGTGGAAAACCGGTGCCCAGCAGGCTCTCGGCAAGATCGCCGGTTTGCGAGACCCGGATGCGCGCATCATTCAGCCAGGCTCCAGCGCCGCGCTCAGCCGCAAAAAGCTCTTCGCGGTTCGGATCGTAAACCACACCGGCGATGACTTCATCGCGATAAGCCAGTGCCAGCGTGACGCAATAAACCGGGAAGCCGTGTGCAAAATTGGTGGTACCATCCAGCGGGTCGACATACCAGCAGTAATCGGAGCCGGTTTCTTTGCCGCCGCCCTCTTCCGCCACAATGGCGTGGTCCGGAAAGTGCCGGCGAATCTTCGCGACGATCATGGCCTCGGAGCGCCGGTCGGCGTCCGTCACAATGTCGGATTTCCGCTTGTATGAGATTTCGTGCGGCTGCCTGGAAAGCTGAGCAAGTAATTGGCCTGCTTCGCCGGCGATTTCGACTGCGATATCCAGATAATTTCCCATATGATTCAAGAACCCTTTATTTGGATCTGTTCCTTTCGTTTTCTAAACTGTCGTCTGGCCCGGTTGCCGCTAACGCGGTGCTCCGGCCAGAACTCGTTTTTGGCCTTCGCCTTCAACCCAGACCTCGCCGTCTTCGAAGTACTCTTTTTTCCACACCGGTACCACCTGTTTCAGGCGGTCAATCAGGTACTGGCAGGCCTCAAACGCGGGCCGGCGGTGAGCCGCAGTCACAACAATGGCAACGCTGGTCTCTCCGATTTCCAGCCTTCCTGTGCGATGAATAATGCCGACGGAGTTGATGCGAAATTTCTCTTTGGCTTCGGCCCCTATTTCTTCCATTTTGCGGACAGCCATGGTTCCGTAAGCCTCATACTCAAGGTAAAGGGTCTTCCGCCCGTTTGAGTGGTTGCGGACGACCCCCTCAAACGTGACCACCGCTCCGTCCTCTGGAGCCTGGAGTGCTCTCGCGAGGTCAGAGGCCAAAATCTTGTCGTTGGTGATTCGATAGAGATCTCCATCTGTTCCGCCACTGACCGGTGGCATAAAAGCCACCTCATCGCCTTCGTGCAAAACGGCTAAAGGGTCTGCAATCTGCTGGTTAACCGCAAAGAGGAGCGAGCCGGCAAATTCGCTAAGGCGAGGGAATCGGTTTTCGTATAAGCGCCGCAGGCCCTGGAGGTCTTCACCTTCCCCAAGTTCAACCTGCTCTTCACGAAGCCCCGTCAGATCGTGCGTGAATCCAAAAAATAAAACCTTAATTCTCATCGGACTGCCAGCATATCTTTTTAGTATACACCTTAGGGGGAAGTTATGAGCGGGGCTTGGCCCATGAAAGCTGAGAAAAAGCGGCTTTGTGGGCTAGACCGTTACGCTATATCCGGCCAAGCACGTGGCGCAGCGCGGCTTCAAAATCAGCGAACTGAAAGGCGAACCCCGTATCGAGAAGGCGCCGAGGCTCGACGCGCTGGCTTGAAAGAAGCAACGCATCAGCCATTTCACCTAGAAGAAGCCGGAGTGCGAGTGCGGGCACGGAGCAAAACGTTGGCCGTCGCAGGACTTTTCCCAGCGATTTGGTCATCTCCACATTTCGCACAGGATTGGTGGATACGGCGTTGACAGGGCCGGAAAGCGATTCGGTGGTGAGGGCGTGAGCAATAGCGCGCGTGAGGTCGTCAATCGTAATCCAACTGACGAATTGGCGGCCGCTGCCGAGCTTGCCACCTGCTCCTGCATTGAATGCCGGAAGCATGGCAGGCACAGCTCCGCCTTTCGAGCTGAGCACCATGCCGATACGAAGGGTCACTACTCGAATGCCTTTTTGCCGGGCAGGATCGGCCGCCGCTTCCCACTCCTGGCAGACCTCTGCCAGAAAGCCGGTTCCCGGCGAACTTGCTTCCGTCAGAATTTCGTCACCGCGCGAGCCGTAGAAGCCGATCGCCGAAGCGCAAATGAGCACACGAGGAGGCTCCGAAAGCTGGGCCAGCGATTCCGAAAGCAATTGCGTGCCATTAACACGGCTGTTACGCATTTGCTCCTTTCGGCTGCTGTTCCAACGCCCCGCGGCGATGTTCTCTCCTGCAAGGTGCACCACGGCGTCCGACCGCTCCAGGCCACTCAATTCCAGCTTGCCTACGCCGGGGTCCCACACAACTGCTTCTTCGGCCCGAGCGGCGGGGCGTCGGACCATCCTCACCACCTGGTGGCCCTGACCGGCTAAGAGCGGAACCATCGCCGAGCCGATCAACCCGCTGGAGCCAGTGACAAGGATTTTCATCGTCATTCGTCCTTCGGAATGTTGCGTCGGGAAGCACCGCGGCCGGAGTTGTATTTGGCTTTGCCGCCGGAACCCGAGCTTAGGTTAGCACACATCTGTGCGGGAGTCCCGCGAACGAAACCAAGAGCGCACGGACAAATACGGGGATATGATTAGTTCAGCATTACGAAGTTATGATTGAATCAACATGCCTCGCATCCTGATCGCCGGAAAGCACTGGACATCGCGGGCGCTGTTGCGCGCGCAGTTGATTGAAGAAGGTTTTGACGTCGAAGCGTATGAGGATGTGAAGGGTGGGGTTAACCGCCTGTGGGGCAGCCGCGACATGCCGGCACTCCTGGTTGTAGACCTGTTCGAGAGCGAAGGTCCGATGGAAGATATTGCCACACTCGCTCATTGGGCGAAACTGCTTCCTATCTGGATTATCTCAGGCCACGGCACTTCAGGAGCCGCCACGTTGGCGGGCCAGGGTTTTGAAAGAGTCCTCTTCCGCCCGCTCGATATGGGGAAACTCGTGCAGGAAATCAAAGTGCGGCTATCGGGCTGAAGATGCACGCGGCTGCGCGGGTTTGGCGTGATTCACTGCGTGCAAATCGGGAGCGGCACTCAATCCTGCTGGTTAGCAAGGACGGGCACATCCCCAGCCACTGCCTCCCCCGCAGGTTGCTGCTGGGTCAGGCAGTGGAGTGTTCCAAGGCCCCAGACCAGCTCGACGGCGTGAATGCCGACAACGGGCCGGTCCGTGAACAATTCCCCCAGCGTCCCGAGCGCAATGCGGTCTTTCGGATCGTTGAATGTGGGGACCAGCACCGCCGCGTTGGCAATATAAAAATTCGCGTAACTTGCCGGAAGCCGCTGGCCGTCGAACACCACCGGGCTTGGCATCGGCAGCGGAACGACTTCAATGCGCGAGCCATCCTCCAGGCACATGCCTTCCAGCCGCTCGCGATTTTCCTGGAGCAGAGCGTAATTGGGATCGGCGGAGTTTTCCTCGGTGCAGAGAACAACCGTCTTGGGATTGACGAACCGGCAGAGGTCGTCCACATGGCCGTGCGTGTCATCGCCCGCGATACCTCGCCCCAGCCACAGAATGTTGCTCACGCCAAGGTTCTGGCGCAAGGCAGCTTCAATGCCGTCTTTACTGAGGCCCGGATTCCGAACCTGGACTTCCTTGTCAAGCAGGCACTCTTCCGTGGTCAGAAGCGTTCCCCTGCCGTTTACGTCGATACTGCCGCCTTCCAGCACGATCTCACGCCCGGCCAGGCTGGCCGATAGCAGCGGGAGTTTCAGCGCACGGGCTGTGCGGCCGGGGACAGCGTCATCCTTGCGCCATTCGGGATACTTTGCCCAGGCGTTGAAGCGGAAGCGAACAATCGCGATCTGCTCGTGCCGGCCAGCCCTTTTCAGGAAGATGGGGCCGGAGTCTCTGGTCCAGCCACGGTCAGTCGGAAATCGGAAGAATTCCACGCGGCCGAGATCCACGCCAGTTCGATGCAGCACTTTGCGGGCGCGAGCTTCGTGGCCCTTTGATTCCACCAGAATCCGCGCCATCTCGCCGGGCGCAAGATTGCGGACAATTTCACTGTAAACCCAGGGGATGGGTGCAAACCGGCCCGGCCAGTCTGTCAGGTTGTGCGGCCAGCCAAGCCATGTGGCCGCATGCCGTTCCCACTCTGCCGGCATGCCATATCCGAGCGATTGCGGTGTGGCGGCCACTAGGGTGTTTTTCTCCCTTCCGGCGCCCCGAGAAAGCGGCGGTCGATTCCCTGGTAGGCATCGATGCGGCGGTCGCGCAGGAACGGCCAGTTTCGGCGAATTTCTTCAAGGTGATCGAGATCGATTTCGGCGATCAGGACTTCCTCACGGTCAGTTGACGCTTCTGCGATCACCACGCCTTGCGGGTCAGCGATAAATGATGAACCCCAGAATTCGATTCCGGCGCCTTCGCCGTCTTTTTCATGCCCGATGCGGTTGGCCACGGCTACATAGACGCCGTTGGCAACGGCATGACCTCGCTGGACGGTCCGCCAAGCGTCGCGTTGTGCCGTGCCATACCGATCTTTTTCCTGCGGGTGCCAGCCAATGGCAGTGGGGTAGAAAATGACGTTTGCTCCCTGGAGCGTCACCAGCCGCGCGGCCTCCGGATACCACTGGTCCCAGCAGATCAGCGGCGCCACCGGACCCACGCTTGTCTGGAAAGTCTGAAATCCCAGATCGCCCGGGGTAAAATAGTACTTTTCGTAGTAGCCGGGATCGTCGGGAATGTGCATCTTGCGGTAGATGCCCGCGATCTTGCCGTCGCGGTCAATGACGGCCACACTGTTGTGGTAAACGCCGGCGGCACGGCGTTCGAAGACGGGCGCAATCACGGCCACCCGAGCTTTCTTTGCCACCGTGCCCAAAGCTTTGGTGATGGGGCCAGGAACCGGTTCGGCCAGGTCAAAAACACTGGCATCCTCGCGCTGGCAAAAATAGGTGGAGGCGAAAAGCTCCGGAAGGCAGACAATAGCAGCGCCTTTGCGGGCCGCTTTGCCTATGCCCTCGACGGCGCGTCGAAGGTTTTTGCCGGGGTCGGTCCCACAAGCCATCTGGACCACGCCCACTTTGAATCGTGTTCTTGCGTTTCTGGACATTGAACAACAGAATACATGAGTCTGGAATTTCCTCCAAGTTCCTCCTGTGATAGAACAAAGCTGAACCCCCGGGAGCAGTCCGCTCATCTAAAGAATCGGTAGCACTGGCCCCAATCAAAGCGGACAGCCTGGATTTTTCTCAGGCTGAAACTGAAGGAGGCTCGCTTAATTCCCAGTTGTTCAGAGTGTAAGAGTTTATTCGTATGGACGAGACGCTCCATTTTATTCTGCAACACGGTTACCTGGTGCTCGCTGCGTGGGTCTTCATCGAGCAGATAGGACTACCCCTGCCGTCGCTCCCGGGCCTGCTTGCCGGCGGCGCGCTGGCGGGCATGGGCCATCTGAACCCAGCGCTGGTTGTCCTTTTTCCCGCTATGGGAGCGCTGCTGGCGGACGTCACCTGGTATTACCTGGGCAAATACCGCGGCGCCAAGGTCCTCAACGTTCTTTGCCGGATCTCGCTGGAGCCGGATTCGTGCATCCGAAACACTGAGAACCGTTTTGCGCGGAGCGGCCCAAACGCACTGGTGATTGCGAAGTTTGTACCTGGCTTGAGCACTGCCGCGCCGCCGCTGGCGGGGATGTTCGGAATGCGGCTTACCCGCTTCCTGTTTTTCGACGGGGCCGGCGCCGTGATCTACAACGGCCTGTTTGTGTCCCTCGGACTCGTTTTCGGCAGACAATTGGACAAGGCTGCTCAAATCGCCCTGGGCCTTGGGGCAGGACTCTTACTGCTGATGGCTGGCGGCCTGGGTGCGTACCTCACCTGGAAATACGCTCAGCGGCAGAGGTTCCTGCGATCACTTCGCGTGAATCGGATTACTGCTGAGGAACTAAAACGGAAGATCGACTCAGGCGAAAAGATTGCGATTGTGGACCTGCGGCACTCGATGGATTTTGAGGCTGACCCCAACACCATTCCCGGCGCGCTGTTTCTGCCCTCGGAGGAATTTGACCGGCGGCACCATGAGATACCGGTTGACCGTGAACTGATCCTTTTCTGTACTTGACCGAACGAAGCCAGCAGCGCCCGTGTGGCGCTGATGCTGAAACGGCGGGGCATTACCCGCGTGCGGCCGCTTGCCGGCGGCCTGGCCGATTGGAAAGGGAAGGGGTTCCCGCTGGAAAGCAGAAAGACCACTCCAAAACAACCTACCCTGGAACAGAGTGCCGAGACGGCATAGTCCCTGGCGCTCCGGTCAAATAACCAATGATAAATTAAAGCGCCAGAAGCAGCGGATTCTCGAGAATCTGTTGCAGCGTTTGGAGGAACTTTGCTCCCGTTGCACCATCAACCACGCGATGGTCGCAGGAGAGGGTCATCCGGCAGCGGTGGCCGATAACGATGTGCCCGTTTTCGACCACGGGTTTTTCTTCCACCGAGCCGATCGCCAGGATGGCGCCCTCCGGCGGGTTGATCACCGCCGAAAATTCCACAATGCCCATCATGCCAAGGTTTGAAACGCTGAAGGTCCCACCCGTGTATTCCTCGGGCTTCAGCTTGCGGGTGCGCGCCCGGGCGATCAGGTCCTTGGATTCAGCCGAGATCTGCTGAAGTGTTTTGAAATTGCAATCGCGTACCACGGGCGTGATAAGCCCACCGCCTTCAATGGCGACCGCGATGCCGAGATGGATGCGGTTGTGGTAACGGATGGCGCTGCCAGTAAAGCTGGCGTTGACGTCGGGATGCTGTGTCAGCGCGACCGCGCAGGCCTTGACGATGATGTCGTTGTAAGTCAGCTTCAAGTCAGGGTTCAGCTTGTTTGCCGACTCGCGAAGTTCCTTCGCCTTCTTCATATCCACATCAATGGTCAGATAGAAGTGGGGAACCGGGCCGAGGCTTTGAGCCAGTCGCTGCGCAATGGTCTTGCGCATCTGGCTGAGAGGTTCATCGCGAAATTCGGGGCCGTGAGGAGCAAATTGCGGAACAGGGACGGCTGAAGGAGCGCTTGTGGCCGTTGCCGATTCAACGTCACGGCGGATGATGCGCCCACCGGGGCCTGAGCCCTGAATCGTTGCAAGATCGAGGCCGGCCTCGTGCGCGATGCGGCGCGCCAAAGGTGAAGCGAAAATGCGTCCTGTTGCTGCTGCGGACGCTGCCGGTTGCTGGGCCGGAACTGCCTGGGCAGGCTGGGGAGCTTGAGCGGCAGGGGCTTCCTTGTGCTCGGCCGGGGCCGCGGGAGCTCCGCCATTGGGGGAAATAAGCGATGAGATATCCTCTTCGGCTTTGCCGATGACAGCCAGCATCTGACCGACGGGAACGGTCTCTCCTGCCTGTACCAGGACTTTGCGTAGGACGCCGGAAGCCATCGATTCGACTTCCATATCGACTTTGTCGGTTTCAATTTCAACCAGAGCGTCGCCGCTTGCGATCTGCTCACCTTCGTTTTTGAGCCACTTCAGGACCTTGCCCTCGGTCATGGTGTCGCTGCCCTTGGGCATGAGAACTCGAGTTGCCATGCGTAACCCCTTGAGAAAGTTTGGCCGGGCTAATTCTTGTACGTTACCCGGTGAACGGCGTCAATGACGCGGGCTTTGTCCGGCGCGCAAAGGCGCTCCAGCGGCTTGGCGTAGGGCATGGGAACGTCAACGCCCGTGACGCGCAGGATGGGAGCATCAAGATAATCGAATGCCTGGTGTTGGATGGTGTCGACCACCTGGGCGCCAATCCCGCAGAAGGGCCAGCCTTCTTCCACCACCACGGCCCGGTTGGTCTTTTGAATGGACTGAATGATGCTCTCGGTGTCGAGCGGACGAAGCGTCCGTGGATCGAGGACTTCGGCGTCAATTCCTTCCTTCTCGAGTTCCTCGGCCGCCTGCAGTGCTACATGGACCATCTTGGCGTGTGCAATCAACGTAACGTCTTTGCCGGGGCGCTTGATGTCTGCAACGCCCAGTGGAATCGTGTATTCGCCTTCCGGAACTTCGCCCTTCAGTCCGTAGAGGACTTCCGATTCGATAAATACAACCGTGTTGTTGTCGCGAATCGAGGACTTCAGCAGGCCCTTGGCATCCGCGGGGGTGGAAGGCGTTACAACTTTCAGTCCCGGAACGTGGCAGAACCATGCTTCCAGCGCCTGCGAGTGTTGCGCGCCAAGCTGGTGGCCTGCGCCGCCCGGCCCGCGAACAACCATCGGCACGCCAATCTGGCCGCCGGACATATAAAGCATCTTGGCGGCGCTGTTCACCATCTGGTCAAGCGCCAGCAGCGAAAAGTTGAACGTCATCATTTCAACGATCGGCCGGAGCCCCCCCATGGCGGCGCCCACGCCAAGACCTGTGAAACCGAGCTCGGTGATCGGCGTATCGAGAACACGCTTGGGGCCAAATTCGTCGAGCAAGCCCTTGCTGACCTTATAGGCGCCGTTGTATGCGCCGACTTCTTCGCCCATCAGGAAGACCGTTTCGTCGCGCTGCATTTCTTCGCGCATCGCCTGATTCAGCGCTTCCCTGAATGCTATAACTGCCATTGGTGCTCCTCGATCTTTCTTTTGGCGGCGGTAGGGCGGCCTGACATATCCGAAGGCCCGGTCGCCGCAGGTTAATAGAACTTGAATGCCTTTGTTCAGCCCGGCTTACGGGAGATAGACGTTTGTTGTCAGATCTTCGGCCGTGGGGTCGGGACTTTCGTCCGCGAACGTCACAGCCTGGCCGACGACTTCCCGGATCTTGCTGTCCAAGTCGTCGATATATTCCTGGTTGATAATGCCAAGAGATTCCAGCGTGGAAGTATATCGCTTGATGGGATCGCGCTGCCGGTGTTCGGCGAGTTCTTCCTTGGTGCGGTAAGTGCCATGGGCCGGGTCAGACATCGAGTGGCCCATAAAGCGGTAAGTCCTGGCTTCGATCAACGTGGGAAGGTTTTCCTTGCGGGCCCGCTCAACTGCTTCCGAAAGCCCGTCATAGACCGACAGCACGTCCATGCCGTCCACCACGGCCCGGGCCATTTCATAAGACCCGGCTTTTTCTGAAAGGTTACGGATGGATGAGGTCTTCAGAATCGGAGTCCCCATGCCGAATTCGTTGTTTTCGATGATAAAGATGACCGGCAGCTTCCACAACTGGGCAAGATTCAGTGATTCGTGGAAGGAACCAATGTTTACGGCTGCCTCGCCAAAGAAGCACAAGGTCACACGCGGCTGGTTTAGGTACTTGGCAGCGAAAGCCACACCGGCGGCCAGCGGGATCTGCCCGCCCACGATGCCGTGCCCGCCCAGGAAGCCCAGGCTCTGGTCAAAAATGTGCATCGAGCCGCCCTTGCCTTTTGAGCAACCCGTGCTCTTACCGAAAAGCTCCGCCATGACGGGGCCGGGATCCATGCTGCGGGCCAGTGCATGGCCGTGCTCGCGGTAGGAGCAGAGGACGGCATCCTGCGGCTCAAGAGCTGTGATGGCCCCGACTGCCACAGCTTCCTGGCCGATGTACAGGTGGCAGAAGCCTCCAATCTTTCCAAGCGTGTACATTTCGGCACACTTCTCTTCAAAGCGCCGGACCAGCAACATTTTTTCCAGAAGATCCTTTAAAAGTTGAGGGTCTTTCTGGCGGGCACGCTCCTGCTGTTCGGCCAGTTGGGCTTCTGCCCCGCCGGCCTCTGGAACGTGCACGGCGCCTCGGCTGGAATTGCCGGATTTCATGATTAAGCCTCCTGCTTTTTCCTGTTCTTCCCAAGATTTGCGGGCTGTGCCGCAGTGAACGCTCACAGAGCGTCGGGCAAGCGGCTATTAGGATAACCCAATATTTTACAATAAGCCTAAGATTTTGGGCAGGGCAGATCAACACTGGATGGCCTGCAGAAGTATAGAAAAAAGTTATGGGAGGTAGAAAAGATTATGAAATCATTCACGCAGTACCTGTGGTTTAACACCAAGAAAAAGCGCGAGTTTATTGACATTACGCCGGAACTAGAAAAGGCTCTGGCGGCTGCTCAGATTCAGGAGGGCTTGATTTTGGCTTCCGCCATGCACATCACGGCTGGGGTCTATATCAATGACGCAGAGGACGGGTTGATCGCCGACATCGATGAGTGGCTGGAGAAGCTTGCGCCGTTCCGCGCCGATTACCGCCACCATCGGACGGGCGAGACCAACGGTGATGCCCACCTGAAGAACCTTCTGGTTGGGCATCAGGTGCTGGTGCCAGTCACCAAGGGCCGACTTGACCTCGGCCCCTGGCAACAGGTCTACTACGCAGAGTTTGACGGCCAGCGCCGCAAACGAGTCCTGATCAAAGCCATCGGAGAGTAGCAACCTCCGGCCAGCTTCAATTCAGCGGGCTCACTCCACTCGTTTGCCGTTGGTGCTGTACACCTCAAGCGGGCCGTATTTCTTGAGCGCATCCTTGATTTGCTTGCCGTCGCCGACGCAAACCACCTGGAGACGGTCGAGATCGAAATATTTCCTGGCGGTCTCGCGCACGACCTCGGGCGTTACCTTGGCAACCTGCTCTGGGTAGTTGTCCCAGTAATCCTGCGGAAGCTTATAGTAATCGACGGTCAGCCAGGCGTTCAGCAGGGTCGAAGGGCTCTCCAGCGAAAGGGCAAAACTGGACACGATGGCGCGCCGGGCTTCGTCCAGTTCCTGGTCCGGCACATCCTCATTCCGGATCTTCTTAAACTCATCCATTAATGCTTCCATCGAGCCGTCGGTCACTGCCGTGCGGACTTCGGTGGAAGCGATCCATGGGCCGGGGTAGATGTCTGAACGGAAGTAGCTGTAGGCCCCGTAGGTGTAACCTTTCTCTTCGCGCAGGTCCAAGAACAGCCGGGCTGCGGGTCCGCCGCCCAGGATGTGGTTGGTGACCACAAGGGGAATGTAGTTGGAATCATTGCGGCGCAAGGACCGGTTGCCGGCCATGATGTTGGTCTGGACGGAATCCGGCCGATCTACCAGCACCACCTTCGCCGCCGCGGGCCCGGGCAGTGGCGGAAGCTCGGCACCGTTGATGGGATGACTCTTCCAGGCGCCGAAATACTTTTTGATGAGCGGCACGATGGAGTCAAATTCCACGTCGCCCGCCACGCCCAGGATGGCGTTGTTTGGAACGTAGTATTCGCTGTGGAATTTCTCCAGGTCAGCGCGCGTCGCGTTGTTTACGGACGCTGGCGTGGGCACAACTTCGGAAGCAGGGAAATTGCCGTAAAGGACGCTATAGAACCTTTCGCGCGCCAGGAAGCTGGGCTCAGACCGCATCTGCTGCAGGTCGGCGAGTTGCCGCTTCTTGTATTTGGCGAGCTCAACTTCCGGGAACGTCGGGTTCAGGACAACGTCGCTCATCAATTCGAGAATGCGATCGGTGTTTTCTACCAGGCCCGAAGCCGTAACGGTTGAGATGTTGCGGCCGAAATCAGCTGAAGCGCCCAGGCTGGCCCCAATGTCGTCAACGTCCTTGGCAATCTGCGCGCTGCTGCGATGTGTTGTTCCTTCGCGCAGCATGTCGGCGGTGAATTTGGCTAGGCCGGGAAGATTGCTGGGGTCGTCCAGGGCCCCGGTCTTGATCCAGAGCATGAAGGCCACTGTGGGGAGTTTGTGGCGTTCCAGCACAAGGATGTCAAGCCCGTTGTCCAGCTTGATTTCCCGGGGCCGCGGCAATTTGACGCGCAGGATCTCCTTGTTAACGGGCGCTCGATTCAGCCGCACCACCTTGCTAAGCGGGACAGCCTTGCTTCCCTCCATGCCTTGTCCAAGGAGGGTGATGCTGCAGGTCCCAAACATCAGAGCTGCACTGAATAAAACCAGAAATGTCCTTTTCACTTTCACCCTCCTTTAGCGGCTTGCCGCCGTGGTTTCTTGCTGGGCCGGCAGGTCAATGACAACTGCCTGCGACCGGGGAATCAAATACTTGTTGGCGACTTCTTTTACCTGCGCCGCCGTCACAGCATTGTATTTGTCAAAGATGGTGTTGATCAGGTCGGGATCGTTGAACTTGACGGCATATTCGCCAATTCGAATGGCCGTGTAAAGGTCCGATTGCCGGGCCTGGATCTGCTGGCGGCGGAACTGGGCACGGACCTTTTCCATTTCAGCTTCCGTGACGTCATCCTTCCTGATGGCAGCAATTTCCGCCTCGATGGCGTTCTCCAAATCCTCAGTCTTGACACCGGGCCGCGGAACCGCGACCACATAGAAAAGGCTGGGACCCGTTCGCGCGTCGGCCTGTACTTCGATGGAGGTCGCCAACTGCTTGTCCTTTACGAGGTGCTGATAGAGGCGTGAACTCTGGCCCGTACTCAAAATGTTCGCAAGCACCTGGAGTGCGTAACCGTCCGCCGTGTTGCCGGCAGGAATGTGGAAGGCCATCAGGATCATTGGCAGGCGCGCCAGCGGATCCATCATGGTTTCCCGCCGCTCGCCGTAATGCTCCGGTTCCGTGAGATCGGGCTTGGGAGGCGCGGGCTGCGAGGGGATGTCGCCGAAATATTTCTTTACCTGTTCCAGCGCCAGCGTGGGATCAAGGTCGCCCACCAGGGTCAGGACGGCGTTGTTCGGCGCGTAGTAAATGCGGAAGAAATTCTGCACATCTGCAACGGTAGCCGCGTTCAGGTCCGCCATGGAGCCGATCACCGAGTGCTTGTAGGCAAAGTTGTCATACGCAAGGTTGTCGATTTCAAGGTAGGCCTTGCCGTAAGGCTGGTTGTCGATGCCCAGGCGCCGTTCTTCCTGGACAGCGTTGCGCTGGTTGTCCAGATTGGTTTGGTTTACAGCAAGCGAGCGCATGCGGTCGCTTTCAAGGAAAAGCGCGAGGTCCAACTGGTTCTTCGGCAGCATTTCAAAGTAGTTGGTGCGGTCCTCGGTGGTGCTTCCGTTCATGTCGCCGCCGTTGTTTTCAACCAGGATCATGTGCTCGCCCTTGCCCACGTTCTTCGAGCCCTGGAACATCATGTGCTCGAACAGGTGCGCGAAGCCTGTCCTGCCGGGCCTTTCACTGTGCGAACCCACGTTGTAAGTGACAGCGATCGCAAAGACGGGTGCCGTGCGGTCCGGAGCAATGATGACCCGCAGACCATTGGAGAGACGCTGATCGGTATAGTTCAGATGCGGGACACGAAGTTCCGCAGCAGCCAGCGCCTGTGCCAACAACAAAACAGCCGCCAGCCATAAGGTGCCTGTTCGGTATCTTTTCATGTGCAAGACTCCCTGGAGCCTCAAATGGTTTTTGCTTACTCAGGAGGCCGGAATTGTCTGTCTCGGAATTGAGGCATCAGCTTCTTAATACGCTGTAATTGCGGCTGAAGTTCTGGAGCTATCACCGCCACAGCGAATTCAAGACTACCTTTTTATATGAATGCAACTGGCAAGAATTATACCTTAGCTTTGGGTGGGGAGTCTTCATGGGAAGTTGCATTTTCAAAAGCCCATGGCCACGCACAGCGCGGCAACATCGCCGATCCGTTCGTCGAGTTGTGCCGGGACCACCTGGCACACCGCGGTCGAGTAAGGAAGCGCCTCACGTTGCATCACCTCTCGCGCCGGACCGAGCAGCAAATCGCCCAGCCGCATGGCCAGCCCGCCGATCACGATTCGCTCTGGATTGAGAATGTCCACCAGAATCGCCAGCGTTTCCCCCAGCCGCCGGCCGGTCGAGCGGAGGACGCGGTTGGCCACTACATCTCCTTTGCGCGCGGCGAGCGAGACATCGCGGGCGGTGATAGGCTTGCCTTGCTTCAGGATTTCCGCAAGGATCGTTGGCTCATTTTTCCTTCGTGCGGCTTGAACGGCTTTTTGTGCAACCTGAGGCATGCCGCCGCCGCTGGCCCATCCCTCCACGGAGCCCGCCTTGTGATATCCGACAGGTCCGGTCCGAGTGAGCCGCACATGGCCGATCTCACCCGCAAAATCATTGGCGCCATGGTATAGCCGGCCATCCGTGATGATTCCAGCGCCCAGTCCGGTCCCCATGGTAAGGAAAATCATGTTCTGGCAGCCTCTTCCGGCCCCGAACCGATGTTCCGCCACGGCGCCCGCGTTGGCATCATTTTCCACGCGGCAGGTGACCCCAAACTTACCTTCGAGGATCGCCTTGATGGGTACATCCACCCAGGTCGGGAGATTGGGCGGAGTCTGAATGATGCCGCCGATGTGGTCGAGCGGTCCGCCGCAACTAACGCCGATAGCCGTGGGTTTCAATCGGTGCTTTGCAATCAGGTCCCGGATCCCCGCTTTGATCAGCCGCAGCGCAGGTTCAGGACCCTTTGTGGGCTTTGTGGGGAATTCGATTCGATCCAGAACGGACGGCGCGCCTGCCGAAACCAGAACGGCTGTCTTTGTCCCTCCAACATCAACACCCACCAGAGTATTTTTTGGCATAGATCCACCCTCCTCCTGAATCTTTATGAATGGGCGATCGTCTAAATCTACAGAGCATAGAGAGTCCGCGGTCCAGCGTTTGTCGGGCGTTTTGCCGACCACGTTCGTCTCGGGCTGCTTGTTCAGAGCAGCTTCGGTTGCTAGAATTATATCTTTGTTCGACTCAGGAGTTGCGGCCCCGCGAAGTTTGTCTTCCTATGAAACCCATCATTGAAGTGAAGGACCTGACCAAGGAGTTTCGCTCCTTCCGCCGGCGTGAAGGTGTTTGGGGCGCCGTGCAGAACCTTTTTGTACGCGAGCAGATCACCGTTTCCGCGGTTGACCACGTGAACTTCACCATCGAGCCGGGTGAAGTGGTGGGTTACATCGGCGCCAACGGGGCGGGGAAGTCGACGACAGTCAAAATGCTGACGGGCATCCTGGTTCCCACCAGCGGGAGGATTGTGGCCAACGGTTTTGTGCCCTGGCGAGACCGCCGCCATTACACCAAGCACATCGGCGTGGTCTTCGGCCAGCGGACGCAGTTGTGGTGGGACATTGCGGTGGTGGAATCGTTCAAGCTGCTGAAGGAGATCTACGAAGTTTCTGATGCCGATTACGAGCGGCGGCTGGGCATTTTCTCTGAAATTCTCAATCTGAAGAATTATCTCAACACGCCGGTCCGCAAGCTCAGCCTTGGGGAGCGAATGCGATGCGACATTGCCGCTTCGCTGCTTCACAATCCTCCCGTGCTCTTTCTGGATGAGCCGACCATCGGGCTGGACGTGGTGGCCAAGGACCGCATCCGCGAGTTTCTGAAAGAAGTGAATCGCACGGAACGGACCACGGTGCTGCTGACCACTCACGATCTTTCAGACATCGAAGAACTTTGCAGCCGGATCATTGTGATCGATAAAGGCAAGATCCTCTTTGACGGCGCGCTGCGGGAGATGAAAGGCCGCCTGGCAAAATACAACCAGGTGAAATTCCTGCTGAAAGACCGCGCCCAGGCGGCGGCCGTGGACCGGATTGCAACCGACGGAATTCTCTGTGACCAGATCGATGAACTCACCTATTTGATGCGGTTTGACCGCGAACGTTATTCGAACGCGGAGATCATTCGCAACATCGTGAACACGCTGGAAGTGAGCGACATCCTGGTAGAAGAAGAGCCTATCGAGGACATAGTGAAACGCATCTACCTGCGGGGCGAGGTGGGATAATGGCCACCACCGATTTTGCGCTCCCGGCCCGGCCGCGTACTGAGTTTTCGCTCACTGCGCTTGCCCGCATTTACGGGGGATTTCTCCGCGTAGGCTTTGTGAATACTATGGCCTACCGCCTGCGCTATTACACCGGCATTGTTACCTACTTCATTTACGTTTCAATCTACTACTTTATCTGGAAAGCTATCTATGCTCACAGTGCCAGCATTGAAGGCTTCGACTTCAGCCAGTTGCTGACCTATGTTGCCGTCGGCTGGATCATCCGCTCCTTCTATTACAACAACATCGATCAGGAGATGGCCACGCAGGTGCTGGAAGGCAAGCTGGCCATGGACTTGATCAAGCCTGTCAATACGCAATGGATGTATATCGCGCAGGCACTGGGCGAGTCGGTTTTCCGCCTGACCATGCTGACCGTGCCCACGGCCATCGTCCTGCTGCTGGTTTTCCCCGTGCGAAAACCCGCAGGTGTTGAGAACTTTGTAGCCTTTGTGTTCAGCGTGTTTCTGAGTTTCTTCCTGGTAGCGGGCATCAACTTTGCCGTTGGGACCTTTGCGGTGCGCCTGAAATCCATATTGGGATTGCTGCGGGCCAAGTATTTTCTGCTGGAACTCTTCTCCGGGTTGCTGATTCCAATCTCATTTTTCCCGCACATCTTCCAGCAGATTTTTGCATTCATGCCGTTTCAGTACATCAGCTATATCCCGGTGCTGCTCTACCTGGGCAAGATCAGCGGGGTTGGAATCCTGAAGGCGCTCGGCATGCAGATTTTCTGGGTGGCGTCGCTGGTGGCGATTGGCCACGCGATGTGGTCGCGTTCGAGCAAGCAGATCACGATTCAGGGAGGCTAAGACAATTACGAATTATGAATTACGAATTACCGAGAGCAATCAAAACAGACCGGGTTTTACATCTAGTTGTAACTCGTAATTTGTAATTCGTAATCAGTACTGTCCCATCATAAGTTGAACAGGCCCAATTGGATGCAGGGACCTGGTTCTTGAATTCGGTCGTTGTACTGCGAGAAAGCCCATGAAATGGGGGTTTTCTCGAAAAGGGTAACGCTGAG